>NZ_JAAKVA010000009.1:0-160507 GCF_049175415.1 Aeromonas sp. 600527
GCAGTTGAGGCAGTTGAGGCAGTTGAGGCAGTTGAGGCAGTTGAGGCAGTTGAGGCAGTTGAGGCAGTTGAGGCAGTTGAGGCAGTATCAAAATCTCTTAAAAGAAAAGCCGGGACAAGCCCGGCTTTTTCTTTATCACTCAGCAGCTGCTTCAGCAGCGGCCGGGCGGTCTACCAGCTCAATATAAGCCATAGGGGCGTTGTCGCCAGCACGGAAACCGCATTTCAGAATGCGAGTATAACCGCCGGCGCGCTCCAGGTAGCGCGGGCCCAGTTCATTGAACAGCTTAGCCACGATCGCGTTATCGCGAGTGCGGGCAAATGCCAGACGACGATTAGCAACGCTATCAGTCTTGGCAAGGGTGATCAGCGGTTCAACTACACGACGCAGCTCTTTTGCCTTAGGCAGAGTCGTCTTGATGATCTCATGACGAACCAGGGAGCTGGCCATGTTGCGGAACATAGCCTGACGATGGCTGCTGTTCCGGTTCAGTTGACGACCACTCAAACGATGGCGCATGACCTTATCCTTCTAACTAAATCTGTGAAACCCGTAATCTGGATTACTCGTCAGCGATGCTGGCGGGCGGCCAGTTCTCAAGGCGCATGCCAAGAGACAGACCACGGGAGGCCAACACGTCCTTGATCTCAGTCAGGGACTTCTTACCGAGGTTAGGAGTTTTAAGCAACTCAACTTCGGTACGCTGTACCAGATCACCAATATAGTGGATAGCTTCTGCCTTCAGACAGTTCGCAGAACGAACTGTCAGCTCCAAATCATCGACAGGACGCAGCAGAATCGGATCAAACTCGGGTTTCTCTTCTTTCTTCTCGGGCACGCTGACATCGCGCAGATCCACGAAGGCTTCCAGTTGCTCAGCCAAGATAGTGGCAGAACGACGGATGGCTTCTTCAGGATCCAGAGTACCATTGGTCTCCATGTCGATAACCAGCTTGTCCAAGTCGGTACGCTGTTCCACACGTGCTGCCTCAACATTGTAGGCAATACGAACGATGGGGCTGAACGCAGAGTCCAGCAGCAGGCGACCAATAGGACGCTCTTCATCATCGTTGTGAACACGAGCAGAAGCAGGCACATAACCACGACCGCGCTGAACTTTCAGGCGCATGCTGATTTCAGCATTGGCACCAGTCAGGTGGCAGATTACGTGCTCCGGGTTTACGATCTCGACTTCATCACCGTGAGTGATATCACCTGCGGTAACGGGGCCTGTTCCAGACTTGGTCAGGGACAGAGTTACCTCGTCCTTGCCTTCCAGCTTCACAGCGATACCTTTCAGGTTGAGCAGGATTTCAAGAATGTCTTCCTGTACACCTTCTTTGCTGCTGTACTCATGCAGTACACCGTCAATTTCGACTTCAGTAACTGCACAACCGGGCATAGAAGACAGCAAAATACGACGCAGGGCGTTACCCAGCGTGTGACCAAAGCCACGCTCAAGTGGCTCAAGAGTCACTTTCGCATGAGTCGGGCTAACTTGCTCGATGTCAACTAGCCGCGGTTTAAGAAAATCTGTTACAGAACCCAGCATTGTGTCCTCTCTTTAGAAGCTAGCTTTACTTGGAGTAAAGCTCGACGATCAGCTGTTCGTTAATGTCGGCAGACAGGTCGGAACGCTCCGGCAGGCGCTTGAAGGCACCTTCCATTTTAGCGGCATCAACCTCTACCCAAGTCGGCTTCTCGCGCTGACCAGCAACCTCAAGGGCAGCTTTGATACGCGCTTGCTTCTTAGCCTTCTCACGAACGCAGATCACGTCCTCAGGGGAAACCTGGAAAGAAGGAATGTTCACAACGCGGCCGTTTACCATGATGGCCTTATGGCTCACCAGCTGACGAGATTCAGCGCGGGTAGCACCGAAGCCCATGCGGTATACGACGTTGTCCAGACGACCTTCCAGCAGCTGCAACAGGTTTTCACCGGTGTTACCCTTTTGACGGGCAGCGTCGCGGTAGTAGTTGCGGAACTGTTTTTCCAATACGCCGTAAATACGACGAACTTTTTGTTTCTCGCGCAGTTGTACACCGTAGTCGGACAGGCGGGGCTTACGAGCGCCGTGCTGACCAGGAGCGGTGTCAATCTTGCACTTAGAATCAATCGCGCGAACACCAGACTTCAGGAAGAGGTCTGTGCCCTCACGACGGCTAAGCTTAAGCTTAGGACCGATATATCTTGCCATCTTCTTTCTCCAACAATCCTAGACCAAGTAGCTACCAGCGTTACACGCGGCGCTTCTTGGGAGGACGACAACCGTTGTGCGGGATCGGAGTCACATCAGTAATGTTAGTGATGCGGAAACCAGCCGCGTTCAGGGCGCGGATGGAAGACTCACGACCGGGACCCGGACCTTTGACCATGACTTCCAGGTTCTTGACGCCATATTCTTTGGCCATCTCACCAGCGCGTTCAGCAGCTACCTGAGCAGCGAACGGGGTGGACTTACGAGAACCACGGAAACCGGAACCACCAGAAGTAGCCCAAGACAGAGCGTTGCCCTGACGGTCAGTAATGGTCACGATTGTGTTGTTGAAAGATGCATGAACGTGCGCAATACCGTCGCTCACTTGCTTTTTAACGCGCTTGCGAGCACGAGTCGGAGTTTTAGCCATTTTCTACCTTCCCGTTACTTCTTGATAGCCTTGCGCGGACCCTTACGGGTACGAGCGTTGGTCTTGGTACGTTGACCACGAACAGGCAGGCTACGACGGTGACGCAAACCACGGTAGCAACCCAGATCCATCAAACGCTTGATGTTCATGGAAATCTGACGACGCAGGTCACCTTCAACGGTGAATTTACCTACTTGTTCACGCAGACTCTCGATCTGAGCTTCGTCCAGGTCTTTAATTTTCACATTCTCAGCGATACCGGCTGCGGCACAGATGGCCTTGGAGCGGGTACGACCGACGCCATAAATAGCAGTCAAAGCGATGACTGCATGCTTATGGTCAGGAATGTTAATGCCAGCGATACGGGCCACTATTCACTCCTACATATAGTAGATTACGACCACCACAAAGCCCGTGAGCGGATACGTGGCGGTCAACCAATACACAACAAAAGTTGGCTGGCTATAGTAGCCAGCACAACTATTTGTTGCAAGTACTAACCGTAAAAAATTAGCCTTGGCGCTGTTTATGCTTTGGCTCGCTGCAAATCACACGCACCACACCGTGACGCTTGATGATTTTGCAGTTACGGCAGATTGCCTTAACGGAAGCACGAACTTTCATTGCTTAACTCCGTAACTACGCCGACCTTTAGCGGCCGTAGCCCTTCAGGTTGGCCTTCCTCAGGACGTCACCATATTGATGAGACATCATATGGGTTTGTACCTGAGCCATGAAGTCCATGATAACCACCACAATAATCAGCAGCGAAGTGCCACCGAAGTAGAACTGTACGTTCCAGGCAGTCATCAGGAACTGGGGTACCAGACAGATAAAGGTTATATAGAGCGCACCTGCCAATGTCAGGCGAGTCATAACCTTATCGATATAACGTGCTGTCTGCTCGCCCGGGCGGATCCCCGGGATAAAGGCTCCACTCTTCTTCAGGTTATCTGCTGTCTCGCGGGGGTTGAACACCAGCGCGGTATAGAAGAAACAGAAAAAGATAATGGCTGCTGCATACAGCATCTCGTAAAGCGGCTGACCCGGCTGCAGGACCATAGAGACCTGTTGCAGGATATCAGCGACTTTACCCTCACCCTGACCAAACCAGGAGGTAATGGTCCCCGGGAAGAGGATGATACTGGATGCGAAAATCGCAGGAATCACACCAGCCATATTCACTTTCAACGGCAGGTGTGTGCTTTGCGCAGCAAATACCTGGCGGCCTTGTTGACGCTTGGCATAGTTAACGACGATACGACGCTGACCACGCTCCACGAACACCACAAAGTAAGTCACTGCGAAAACAATCAAGCCCAGCAACAACAACAGCAGGATGTGCAATTCCCCTTGACGTGCCTGTTCGGCCGTAGCGCCAATGGCATGCGGCAGACCAGCAACGATACCTGTGAAAATAATCAACGAGATACCATTACCAATCCCACGCTCGGTAATCTGCTCACCCAACCACATCAAGAACATGGTACCGGTGACCAGACTCACAACCGCTGTGAAATAGAAGCCCAAACCCGGATGAGTCACGAGTCCTTGCATCATATTCGGCAGACCGGTTGCAATACCAATGGCCTGGAAAGTTCCCAAAACCAGCGTGCCCCAACGGGTATATTGGCTAATCTTGCGACGGCCGGATTCACCCTCTTTCTTGAGTTCAGCAAGAGCAGGATGAACCACTGTCAGCAGCTGGATAATGATCGACGCCGAAATGTACGGCATGATCCCCAACGCAAGAATAGAAGCACGCGATAGTGCACCACCACTGAACATGTTGAACATCTCAATGATGGTGCCCTTCTGTTGCTGGAACAACTCGGCCAGTACGGCGGCGTCAATACCAGGAATCGGCACATAAGAGCCTGCACGGAAAACGATAATCGCCCCGAGAACGAAGAGCAGACGGCTCTTTAGTTCACTCAGACCACCCTGTGCTTTAACATCCAATCCTGGTTTCTTAGCCATTGTACTGATTATTCCTCGATTTTACCGCCAGCGGCCTCGATGGCTGCACGTGCACCTTTGGTGACGGACAGACCACGAACGGTCACAGCACGGTCAATGTTGCCAGACAGAACAACTTTAGCGAACACGATGTTCTTGGTCAGAACGCCGGCTTGCTTCAGAGTGCTCACGTCGACTACATCACCTTCTACCAGGGCGATTTCGTTCAGGCGCACTTCGGCAGATACCAAAGATTTGCGAGAGAAGAAACCGAACTTCGGCAGACGGATTTTCAAAGGCATCTGGCCGCCTTCGAAACCGTTGCGGACTTTACCGCCACCGGAACGAGAGGTTTGACCTTTAACACCACGACCACCGGTCTTGCCCAGACCAGAACCGATACCACGGCCCGGACGGTGCTTAACGCGCTTGGAACCAGCGGCCGGAGACAGAGTATTCAGACGCATGCTTAGCCCTCCACCTTAACCATGTAATAAACCTGGTTGATCATACCACGTACGCAAGGAGTATCTTCCAGCTCAACGGTGTGACCAATGCGACGCAGACCCAGACCACGCAGAGTCGCCTTGTGCTTTGGCAGACGGCCGATAGAGCTGCGAGTTTGAGTTACTTTTACAGTGTTAGCCATGTCGCATTACCCCAGAATTTCTTCAACGCGCAGACCACGCTTGGCAGCGATCTGTTCCGGTGACTGACCGTGAACCAGAGCGTCTACAGTTGCGCGAACAACGTTGATTGGGTTGGTGGAACCGTAGGTCTTAGCCAGCACGTTGTGGATACCAGCAACTTCCAGAACGGCACGCATGGCGCCGCCTGCGATGATACCAGTACCTTGAGAGGCCGGCTTCATGAACACGGTGGAACCGGAGTGAACACCTTTCACCGGGTGGTGCAGGGTGCCGTTGTTCAGTTCAACCTTGTTCAGGTTACGCTTGGCCTGTTCCATTGCTTTTTGAATAGCAGCCGGAACTTCACGGGCTTTACCGTAACCGTAACCTACACGGCCGTTACCATCACCCACCACGGTCAACGCGGTGAAGGACATGATACGACCACCTTTAACAGTTTTCGAAACACGGTTTACTGCAATGAGCTTTTCTTGCAGTTCGCCGGCTTGAGATTCGACTTTAGCCATCTTCGACTCCTAGCTTAGAACTGAAGACCAGCGTCACGTGCGGCAGCTGCCAGGGCAGCGATGCGACCGTGATACTTGAAACCGGAACGATCGAAAGATACGTTCTGAACGCCTTTGGCAATAGCACGCTCAGCGATAGCTTTACCTACAGCGGTAGCCGCATCTGCGTTACCGGTGTATTTCAGAGCTTCACTGATGGCTTTCTCTACTGTGGAAGCAGAGGCCAGAACTTCGGAACCGTTGGCTGCAATAACCTGCGCATAGATATGACGCGGGGTACGGTGAACAACCAGACGGGTAGCTCCCAGTTCCTGCATCTTTTTCCGAGCACGAGTAGCACGACGGAGACGAGCTGCTTTCTTGTCCATAGTGTTACCTTACTTCTTCTTAGCTTCTTTAGTACGCACTTGCTCGTTGGCATAGCGTACACCCTTGCCCTTGTAGGGCTCCGGAGCGCGGTAAGCACGGATATCGGCGGCGACTTGGCCAACCAGCTGCTTGTCGACACCACGCAGAACGATTTCTGTGGCAGTCGGGCACTCAGCGGTCACACCAGCCGGCAGCGCATGCTCTACCGGGTGAGAGAAGCCCAGAGCCAGCGCAACAGCATTGCCCTTGATGGAGGCTTTATAACCTACACCAACCAGCTGCAGCTTGCGCTCGAAGCCTTGGGTAACACCGATTACCATGTTGTTGACCAATGCACGGGCAGTACCGGCCTGAGCGTCAGCACCAGCGATGCCGTCGCGCGGGGCGAACTTCAGTACATTGTCTTCTTTGGTCACTTCTACACCGGCGTGAATAGAGCGAACCAGGGAACCTTTACCACCTTTGATGGACAGTTCCTGGCCGTTCAGAGTCACCTCTACGCCAGCAGGAATAGTGACGGGTGCCTTAGCAACACGAGACATTTCCTACCTCCTATTAAGCGACGTAGCAGATGATCTCACCGCCCATGCTTGCTTTACGGGCAGCACGGTCAGTCATCACACCTTTAGACGTGGACACGATAGCAACACCGAGACCGCCCATAACTTTCGGCAGATCAGTAGTGCGCTTGTAAATACGCAGGCCGGGACGGCTCACGCGTTGGATCAGTTCTACAACTGGCTTGCCCTGGAAATATTTCAGTTCAATTTCCAGTTCCGGCTTCACGTCACCAGCTACGGAGTAGCCAGCGATGTAACCTTCTTCTTTCAGCACTTTGGCGATAGCCACTTTCAGCTTGGAAGAAGGCATGGAAACCGCAACTTTGCTCGCCGCCTGACCGTTACGGATGCGGGTCAGCATGTCCGCGATCGGATCTTGCATGCTCATAAGTCTAACTCCCGAGATTCGTTACCAAGAAGCCTTCTTCAGGCCCGGAA
Source organism: Aeromonas sp. 600527 (assembly GCF_049175415.1). NCBI lineage: Bacteria > Pseudomonadati > Pseudomonadota > Gammaproteobacteria > Aeromonadales > Aeromonadaceae > Aeromonas > Aeromonas sp. 600527. Next base: position 7,111 of record NZ_JAAKVA010000009.1, read on the forward strand.
TTTCGCCCTTCATGGCATGCTCACGCACCTTGATGCGAGACAGGCCAAACTTGCGCAGGAAACCGTGCGGACGACCAGTAATATTGCAACGGTTACGCTGGCGGGACGGACTGGAATCACGGGGCAGCTGTTGCAGTTGCAGTACAGCATCCCAACGCGCTTCTTCAGAAGCGTTCATGTCAACGATGATAGCTTTCAGCTCGGCACGCTTGGTCGCGTACTTGGCTACCAGCTTGGCACGCTTTGCTTCGCGCGCTTTCATGGATGTTTTAGCCATAACCCTAACCTTACTTGCGGAATGGGAAGTTAAAGGCAGCCAGCAGAGCACGGCCTTCTTCATCGGTATTCGCGGAAGTGGTGATGGTGATATCCAGACCACGGACGCGATCGACTTTGTCATAGTCGATTTCCGGGAAGATGATCTGCTCACGCACGCCCATGGAGTAGTTACCACGACCGTCGAACGCTTTAGCGTTCAGGCCACGGAAGTCACGGATACGCGGTACGGAGATGCAGATCAGCCGTTCCAGGAACTCCCACATACGCTCGCCACGCAGGGTTACTTTACAACCTATCGGGTAGCCTTCACGAATCTTGAAGCCCGCAACAGATTTGCGAGCTTTGGTGATCAGCGGCTTCTGACCGGAAATGGCAGCCATATCGGCAGCAGCATTTTCCAGCAACTTCTTGTCAGAGATCGCTTCACCAACACCCATGTTCAGGGTGATTTTCTCGATCCGAGGGACTTGCATGATAGTCTTGTAACCGAACTGCTTTGACAGTTCATTTACTACATCGGATTTGTAGTAATCATGCAGTTTCGCCATCGTTAAACTCCAATTACTTCACAAGTTCGCCGGTGGATTTGAAGAAACGAACTTTTTTGCCGTCTTCAATCCGGAAACCAACGCGGTCAGCTTTGCCAGTGGCAGAGTTGAACAGCGCTACGTTTGATACATCGATGGGGGCTTCTTTGGTGACGATACCGCCAGCCTGACCCAGTGCGGGTACCGGCTTCTGGTGTTTCTTCACCTGATTGATGCCTTCCACGATTACCTTACCTTTAGCAATCAGAACCTGAGTGACTTTGCCACGCTTGCCCTTGTCTTTGCCGGTAAGAACAATCACTTCGTCTTCGCGACGGATTTTAGCTGCCATCGTTCGACTCCTTACAGTACTTCGGGTGCCAGGGACACAATCTTCATGAACTTCTCATTACGCAGTTCACGGGTCACCGGGCCAAAAATACGAGTACCGATTGGCTGTTGGTTGTTGTTAAGCAACACAGCCGCATTGTTGTCGAAACGGATGACAGAGCCGTCCGGACGACGAACGCCTTTACGGGTGCGTACGACCACCGCGTTATACACATCACCTTTCTTCACTTTACCGCGAGGAATGGCTTCCTTGATGGAAACCTTGATGATGTCGCCGATGCCGGCGTAACGGCGGTGCGAGCCACCCAGAACCTTAATACACATTACACTGCGAGCGCCGGAGTTGTCGGCAACACCCAGCATACTTTGCATCTGGATCATCTTAGTGCTCCGCTTTGTTTACTTCTTATCCCTAATGGGATCTGGCTGCCTTCAAAAGGCGCGAAACTATAACACAGGATTTTCAGAAAAGGTAGCCTAAAAAACAAACGGCCCCTGAAAGGGGCCGCTTGGACTACAAAGTACCGATTAGGCCTTTTCTACAACGGCAACCAGGGTCCAGGACTTGGTCTTGGACAGCGGGCGGCATTCGCGGATTTCCACGAGGTCGCCAGCTTTGCATTCGTTGTTTTCGTCATGCACGTGCAGCTTGGTAGTGCGCTTGATGATCTTACCGTAGATCGGGTGCTTTACCTTGCGCTCGATAGCAACAGTGATGGACTTGTCCATCTTGTCGCTGATTACACGACCTTGCAGAGTACGGATCTTGTCAGTCATTACGCACCTGCCTTCTCAGTCAGTACAGTCTTGATACGTGCGACGTCACGACGCACTTGTTTCAGAGTGTGAGTCTGAGCCAGCTGGCCGGTGGACGCTTGCATGCGCATGTTGAATTGCTCACGCAGCAGGCCCAGCAGCTCCTGGTTCAGTTCTTCGACGCTCTTTTGACGCAGATCTTGGGCTTTCATCACATCACCGTCTTAATTACGAAAGTGGTCTGAACAGACAGCTTAGCTGCGGCCAGGGCAAACGCTTCACGCGCCAGAGCCTCAGGTACACCGTCCATCTCGTACAGAACCTTGCCAGGCTGGATCGGGCAAACCCAGTATTCCACGTTACCCTTACCTTTACCCATACGAACTTCGAGGGGCTTTTCGGTGATGGGCTTGTCCGGGAACACACGGATCCAGATCTTACCTTGACGCTTAACGTGACGGGTCATGGCACGACGGGCTGCTTCGATTTGACGAGCAGTCAGTTGACCACGGGATGTCGCCTTCAGGCCAAAGGTACCGAAGGATACTTCGTTACCAGAGGTGGCCAGACCGCGGTTACGACCCTTGTGGGTCTTGCGGAATTTAGTACGCTTAGGTTGCAACATTTACCGAATCTCCTTACTTAGCAGCGCGGCGCTTGTTGTCACGCTTGGGCTTTGCAGGAGCTTGCTCTTGAGCAGCGGCAGCGTTAACAGCAGCCAGACCGCCCAGAACTTCGCCCTTGAAGATCCAAACTTTAACGCCGATCACACCGTAAGTGGTGTGGGCTTCAGAAGTTGCGTAGTCGATGTCGGCACGCAGGGTGTGCAACGGCACACGACCTTCACGGTACCATTCGGTACGCGCGATTTCAGCGCCGCCCAGACGACCGGAAACTTCCACTTTGATGCCCTTGGCACCCAGGCGCATTGCGTTCTGTACGGCGCGCTTCATAGCACGACGGAACATTACACGACGCTCCAGCTGGGAAGTGATGCTGTCGGCAACGAGTTTGCCATCCAGCTCCGGCTTGCGGACTTCGGAAATGTTGATCTGAGCAGGCACGCCAGCAATAGTGGCTACAGCTTTGCGCAGCTTCTCAACGTCTTCGCCTTTCTTACCGATTACAACACCCGGACGAGCGGTGTGAATGGTCACACGGATGCTCTTGGCCGGACGCTCAATGGTGATCTTGGACAAGGACGCGTTTTTCAGTTCCTTGGTCAGGAACTGGCGTACTTGAAAATCGCTGTACAGGTTGTCAGCGAAGTCTTTGGTGTTCGCGAACCAGGTAGAATTCCAAGGCTTGGTAATACCCAGGCGAATGCCATTAGGATGTACTTTCTGACCCATTGCTTATCTCCCAGCCTTAGCGTCGGATACCACTACAGTGATGTGAGCGGTACGCTTGAGGATACGATCCGCACGACCTTTGGCACGCGGACGGATGCGCTTCATGGAGGGACCTTCGTCGACCATGATAGTAGCAACACGCAGCGCGTCGATATCGGCGCCTTCGTTGTGCTCAGCGTTTGCAATGGCAGATTCCAGCACTTTCTTAACCAGCACTGCAGCCTTTTTCGGGCTGAAGGTCAGGATATTCAGAGCCTTGTCTACGGACAGACCACGTACTTGATCGGCTACCAGACGAGCTTTCTGGGCAGAAGTACGGGCATAACGGTGTTTAGCGATAGCTTCCATCATTTATCCCTTAGCGCTTCTTAGCCTTCTTATCAGCAGCATGGCCGCGATAAGTACGAGTCGGTGCGAATTCACCCAGTTTGTGACCGATCATTTCTTCGGTAACGAAAACCGGAACGTGCTGACGACCATTATGGACAGCGATGGTCAAACCGATCATGTTCGGGATGATCATTGAACGACGGGACCAGGTTTTAACCGGCTTTTTATCCCCGCTTTCCACCGCTTTCTCTACCTTCTTCAGCAAGTGCAGGTCAATAAATGGACCCTTCTTGAGAGAACGTGGCATGGTGATTCCTCTATGTTAACAATTACTTGTTACGACGACGTACGATGTACTTGTCGGTACGCTTGTTCTTACGGGTCTTGAAGCCTTTAGCCTTCTGGCCCCATGGGGACACAGGCTGCATGCCCTTGTTACGACCCTCACCACCACCGTGCGGGTGATCAACCGGGTTCATCGCCATACCGCGAACGGTCGGACGAATACCACGCCAGCGGTTTGCACCGGCTTTACCCAGTTGACGCAACATGTGCTCGGAGTTACCGACTTCACCGATGGTAGCGCGGCACTCGGCCAGAACTTTACGTACTTCGCCGGAACGCAGACGCAGAGTTACATAGTTACCTTCACGAGCCAGGATCTGGATGAAAGTACCAGCGGAACGAGCCAGCTGGGCACCTTTACCAGGCTTCATCTCTACAGCGTGAACGGTAGAACCAACCGGGATGTTGCGCATCGGCAGGGCGTTACCTACCTTGATGGCTGCATCAGCACCAGAAGCGATCGCATCACCAGCTTTCAGGCCTTTCGGAGCTAGGATGTAACGACGCTCACCGTCTGCATACACCACCAGAGCGATGTTAGCGGTACGGTTCGGATCGTATTCCAGACGCTCTACTTTAGCCGGAATACCGTCTTTGTCGCGCTTGAAGTCGACGATACGGTAGTGCTGCTTGTGACCACCACCGATATGACGGGTAGTGATGCGGCCGTTGTTGTTACGACCACCGGACTTGCTTTTGCTGTCCAGCAGAGCGGCGAAGGGCTTGCCCTTGTACAGCTCTTGATTGACGATCTTGACGACGTGGCGGCGGCCCGGAGAAGTAGGCTTGCACTTAACGATTGCCATTTTTGAGAACTCCTCTTACTCGGCTGCGCCCATGAAGTCGATGTCCTGACCAGCTTTCAGGGTCACATAGGCCTTTTTCCAATCGGAACGACGGCCTACGCGTGCACCTGCGCGCTTGGTCTTACCCTTCATGTTCAGGGTACGGACGGTCTCAACTTCGACCTCGAACAGTTTCGCAACTGCAGCTTTGACTTCCGCCTTGGTGGCATCAACAGCAACTTTGAACACGATAGTGTTCTGCTTTTCTGCGACCATGGTGCTCTTTTCAGAGATGTGCGGAGCCTTCAGAACTTTCAGCAGACGCTCTTCACGGATCATGCCAGCATCTCCTCGATTTGCTTAACTGCGTCAGCAGTCATCAGAACCTTGTCGAAAGCGATCAGGCTGACCGGGTCGATACCGGCAACGTCACGCACGTCAACTTTGTACAGGTTGCGAGCAGCCAGGAACAGGTTCTCATCGACTTCAGCAGTCACGATCAGAACGTCAGTCAGTTCCATTTCTTTCAGCTTGGCGATCAGTTCTTTGGTCTTCGGAGCTTCGATGCCGAACTTCTCAACAACGATCAGGCGCTCTTGACGTACCAGCTCGGACAGAATGCTACGGATAGCGCCGCGGTACATCTTCTTGTTTACTTTCTGGCTGTGATCTTGCGGCTTAGCAGCAAAAGTCACACCACCGGAACGCCAAATGGGCGAACGGATGGAGCCAGCACGGGCACGACCAGTACCCTTCTGACGCCACGGCTTTTTGCCGCCACCAGACACTTCAGAGCGAGTCAGCTGCGCACGAGTACCCTGACGGGCACCAGCGGCATAAGCAACGACAACCTGGTGAACCAGAGCTTCGTTGAATTCGCGCCCGAAGGTAGTCTCGGAAACTTCAAGAGCGCTCTTGGCGTCTTTCATTACCAATTCCATTACTATCTCCTCAGACGTTACGCTTTGACGGCAGGTTTAACGATCACGTTGCCGTTGGTTGCACCCGGTACTGCACCTTTGATGAGCAGCAGGTTGCGTTCAGCGTCAACACGAACCAGTTCCAGGTTCTGAGTCGTTACACGCTCAGCACCCATGTGACCAGCCATCTTTTTGCCCTTGAATACACGACCCGGAGTCTGGTTCTGACCGATAGAACCCGGAACGCGGTGAGACAAGGAGTTACCGTGGGTCATATCCTGGGTGCGGAAGTTGTGGCGCTTAACAGTACCAGCAAAGCCCTTACCTTTGGATGTGCCGGTAACGTCTACCAGCTTAACGTCAGCGAGAAGATCTACTTTCAGCTCGCTACCAACAGTGAAAGTTTCACCGTTGTTCAGGCGGAATTCCCACAGACCGCGACCGGCTTCTACACCAGCTTTGGCGAAGTGGCCAGCTTCCGGCTTGGTTACACGGCTGGCTTTCTTGGCGCCAGTGGTAACCTGAATAGCGTTGTAGCCGTCGGTTTCTACAGATTTGACCTGAGTTACACGGTTAGCTTCAACTTCGATAACAGTCACCGGGATAGAAACGCCATCTTCAGTGAAGATGCGAGTCATACCCACTTTGCGACCTACAAGACCGATTGTCATTGTTATCAACCTCTTTCCGTAATTAACCCAGGCTGATCTGGACGTCTACACCAGCTGCCAGATCCAGACGCATCAGGGCGTCTACGGTCTTGTCAGTCGGCTCAACGATGTCTACCAGACGCTTGTGAGTGCGGATCTCGTACTGATCACGCGCATCTTTGTTGACGTGCGGGGAGATCAGGACGGTGAAGCGCTCTTTGCGAGTCGGCAGCGGAATAGGACCACGAACCTGCGCGCCAGTGCGCTTTGCAGTTTCAACGATTTCCGCAGTGGATTGATCAATCAGGCGATGATCAAAAGCCTTCAGGCGGATACGGATTCTTTGGTTCTGCATTGACAGAGCTCCAATAGATAAAAGAACATAAATCAACACCGCCCGACCGAGATTTCTCCCGCCAGAGGTGCGATTTTTCACGTTTCCCCCCATATCGGGAGGACTGTATGGCTGGTCTCTGCAAGCAGTAAACTCAGCAACAGACATATCGTCTGGCTTACCTCATGGGTAAGCGGAGGGGATTATACGGATTTTTCAAATTTGCGCAAGGGAGAGCGAACAGATTATGCGCAGTTTTATGTAACAGATGGATCTCGCCTGCGGCAACGCACTCTGCTACCAACACCCAGGTAACGACAATGTTACAAGCAGACTGGTAGACTGTGCGCTTGCCTCCGTCAGTGGAACGACATCCCATGCTCCAAGATCAAAAGAAAGCCTATCAGTATGGCCTTTGCGCCGTTGCCCTCTGGTCGACGGTCGCCACAGCCTTCAAGATCTCCCTCGCCTATTTCGAACCCGTGCAACTGTTGCTTGTGGCCGCCTTCACCTCAACTCTCACGCTGACAGCCGTCGTCGCCAAACAGGGCAAACTGCCGCTGCTGGGGAGCTACATCAAGGCCCGTCCTTTCTACTACTTGACTCTGGGTGTGCTGAACCCCTTTCTCTATTACCTGTTGCTGTTCAAAGCCTATGACCTGCTGCCTGCCCAGCAGGCACAGACCCTCAACTACACCTGGGCCATCACCCTCACTCTGCTGGCCGTCCCCTTCCTCGGCCAGAAGCTGCGTCGGCGTGATGGCGTCGCCATCGTGCTCGGCTACTTTGGCGCACTGGTGATCGCCACCAGAGGGGATGTATTCGGCCTGCAGTTCGACAGCCCCCTCGGCGTAACGTTAGCGCTGGTCTCGACCCTCATCTGGGCCAGCTACTGGATCCTCAACACCCGCAATCAGGGGGATCCCATCGTCAGCCTGTTGCTCGGCTTTATGATCAGCCTGCCTTTTATCGTCGTGGCGACCTGGTTGCTCTCCGATTTTGCCATGACCGCCTGGCAGGGATGGGCTGGTGCCATCTATGTGGGACTGTTCGAGATGGGTTTCGGTTTCGTGCTCTGGCTGATGGCCCTGCGCCATGCCACCAACACGGCCCCCATCAGCAACCTCATCTTCATCTCGCCGTTTGCCTCACTGGTGCTGCTCAACCTGTTGATCGGCGAAGCCATCCATCCGGCCACCCCCATCGGGTTGGCGCTCATCGTTGCCGCCCTGCTGATCCAGCAGCTCAAGTACGGCAAACGCTATCGTGCATCAGCCGAGACAAAGAGCTGACCATGCAGAAGGGCGTATCCACGGATACGCCCTTCTCTCAATCCATCCACTCCTGTGGCTGATGTTTCGGCAGCCGCATCTCGACCAGCAAGCCGCCGAGCTCCGAGCTCCCCAACCGGATAGTACCGTGGTGCTGGGCGACAATTTTGGCCACAATTGCCAACCCCAAGCCACTGCCACCGACAGTGCGGGCGATATTCCCCTGAGTAAATGGTTTCAGTACCCGGGAATAGTCCTGCTCGGGGATGCCGGGGCCATCATCGGAGAGGCGCAGACGCACCCAGTGCCCATCGTCCTTCAATTCGGCATGCAACCTGCTCGCCCCATAGCGTAGCGAGTTGCTTGAGAGGTTGTTCAGCACCCGCCGGATGCTGACCGGATTGCAAGCCACCCGCACTGCCTCTTGTGGCAGCGCTAGATCGACGTCCAGCCCCTGCTCCGAATAGATCAACAGGGTATCGTGCACCAGCTGGGTCAGATCGACAGGTACCGGAGCCTGCCCCTCATCCGGGCGGATGTAGTCGATGAACTGATCGATGATGGCATTGGACTCATCAATATCTGAGTTGATGCTCTCCTTGAGATATTCGTCACCGGAGGACATCATCTCGGTAGCCAGCCGGATACGGGTCAGCGGGGTGCGCAGGTCATGGGAAACCCCCGCCATCATCAGGTTACGCTCTTCGATCAGGCTCTTGATGGAGTGGGACATATGGTTGAAGGTGCGGGTCAGCCGCCGTACCTCCCGAGACCCCAACTCTCCCAGCGCCTCGGGGAAATGTCCCTTGGCCACGGCAACCGCGCCAGCCTCGAGATCCTCGAGCGGGCGCACCAGCTGGCGGGCAAAGCGCCAGGCCGCAAACAGGGTGATCACCAGCAGCACGCTCAGATAGATAATGAGCGGTTCGATATCGTCATCTTCAATCTCGGTCAGCGGGATCCGCACCCAGATTTTGCTGGCCTGCGGCGGCTGGATCCAGATGATGTAGTGATCCTGGATCTCGACCCGCACCTTGGCCGGGCCACCCAGTTCGCGACTGATGTTCTCCTCCAGATAGGGGTACGGCTTGGCATCGTTGAAGCCATGCTGCACCGCCTCGCTCTGGGTATAGATGTCGGTACCGGTCGTCACATAGACCAGCGCCTCGGCATCTTCGCTCAGCGCCAGTTGTTCAGTGTTGACCGGAAAGATCAGCTTGACCTGATTGGCCAGCAAGTGACTGATCTGCTTGACGGTTGGAGCCAGCAGATAGTTGTAGAAGGTGACGTAGGAGACTGCTTGATAGACCACCAGAACGGCGGCCAGAAACCAGAGCATGCGCGAGAACATGCTGCCGACCTTTTTCATGCACCGTCACCATCTGGCACGAACACATACCCCAGACCCCAGACGGTCTGCAGGTAGCGGGGCTGGGCCGGATCCTGCTCGAGCAGGCGGCGCAGGCGAGAGACCTGCACGTCGATGCTGCGCTCGGTGGCGGTGTATTCGCGGCCACGGGCCAGATTCATCAGCTTGTCGCGGGAGAGCGGCTCGCGCGGATGGCTGACCAGCACTTTGAGCACCGCAAATTCACCGCTGGTGAGCGCCATCGGCTCGCCATCCCGGCTCAGCTCGCGGGTCGCCAGATTGAGCTGGAAGGCACCGAAGTTGACCACCTTCTCTGCAGCCGAGGGAGCCCCCGGCAGCTCGACGGTATGGCGGCGCAGCACGGCACGGATCCGCGCCAGCAGTTCGCGGGGGTTAAACGGCTTGGGCAGATAGTCATCGGCCCCCATCTCGAGCCCGACGATGCGATCCACTTCATCCCCCTTGGCGGTGAGCATCAGCACCGGGATCTGGTTGCCCGCTTCCCGCAGACGACGGCAGATGGAGAGCCCATCCTCCCCCGGCAACATCAGATCGAGCACCATCAGGCTGAAATTTTCACGAGTCAGCAAGCGATCGGCCTGCTCGCCATTGGCCACGCCGCGCACTACGAATCCCTGCTCGGTGAGATAGCGTTCCAACAGGGAACGTAATTTCAGGTCATCGTCCACGACCAGGACCTTGTATTGCTGCTGACTCATTGCTTTGCCTCTTCATTCTTTAGCTGCCCCCAATACTAGGGGGGGATATAGCGGGAGCAAAGCACAAATATGTTACCGGTTATTACCCGTCCCGAGAGCGTGACGGCCATCAAGTCACCGCGCTGGTCATCCACTCCCTGAATGGCGCCAGCCGAGCCATCACGATTTCCCTCGACAGCAAGAGGACAAAAGCTAATATTCCCGAGCAGTTAGCGATGAATCCCCCTCTTTGACCAGGTCCGCATCACCATGAAGACAAAGCTGATCACCCGCGAAGGCTACAACAAGCTGAAAGAAGAGCTCGATTTCCTCTGGCGTCAGGAGCGCCCCGAGGTCACCAGGAAGGTGGCATGGGCCGCCAGTCTGGGGGATCGCAGCGAAAATGCCGACTACCAGTACAACAAGAAGCGGCTGCGGGAGATCGATCGGCGGGTGCGTTACCTGCGCAAATGTCTCGAAGAGCTGGGGATCGTCGACTATGCCCCCGCGCAGGAGGGCAAGGTCTTCTTCGGCGCCTGGGTCGAGGTGGAAAACGATGAGGGCGAGACCAAGCGCTTTCGCATCGTCGGCTATGACGAGATCTTCGAGCGCAAGGATTACATCTCCATCGACTCCCCCATGGCCCGCGCCCTGCTCAAGAAAGAGGTCGGTGATGAGGCCATCGTCCGTACGCCAGTTGGTGACGTCTGCTGGTATATCAACGAGATCTGCTACCCCAAATAGCCGGACTGCTTGCCACAGGCACATCCTGAGTCACAGGTGCAATGGCAAGATAAACGCCCTCCCCTGCGACTTTATCAGTCTGACGGGTGCAGACCCCGGCGCAGGGTGGCATCCCGCAACACGACCCCATATAGTGCTCACACTTGGCGCCTGATGGCGCGGACTCGACCACAGAGGCCCTCAACAACATCATGATGCAAACCATAGAGAGACAGATTGCCGGTGAGCTCAATGCTCGCCCGGAGCAGGTGCAGGCCGCTGTGCGCCTGCTGGATGAAGGCTCGACCGTGCCCTTTATCGCCCGTTACCGTAAAGAGGTGACTGGCGGTCTGGACGACAGCCAGCTGCGTACTCTGGAGAGCCGCCTCGGCTATCTGCGTGAACTGGAAGATCGCCGTCAGGTGATCATTCGCTCCATCGAAGAGCAGGGCAAACTGACCCCCGAGCTGATGCGCGAATTGAATGGCGCCGACAGCAAGACCCGACTGGAAGACCTCTACCTCCCCTACAAGCCCAAGCGCCGCACCAAGGGGCAGATGGCGATCGAAGCCGGGTTGGAGCAGCTTGCCAACCTGCTGCTCAGCGACCCGATGCAGGATCCCGAGCAAGCTGCAGCCACCTTCCTCAATCCCGAACAGGGCATTGCCGACAGCAAGGCTGCCCTCGACGGCGCCCGCTATATCCTGATGGAGCGCTTCGCCGAGCAGGCCGACTTGCTGGAGAAGCTGCGTGACTATCTGTGGCAAAATGCCACCCTGCGCGCCCGCGTGGTGGCAGGCAAGGAGCAGGAAGGGGCCAAGTTCAAGGACTATTTCGAACACGACGAACCACTGCACAAGGCCCCCTCCCACCGGGTACTGGCCATGTTGCGCGGTCGCAATGAGGGGATCCTCAATCTGGCACTGGTCACCGGTGAGGATGAGGCTGCCAGCCCCTGCGAAGGGATCATTGCCCACCACCTCAAGCTCAATCTGCAGAACCGCCCGGCCGACAAATGGCTGCAGGGGGTAGTGAGCTGGACCTGGAAGATCAAGTTGTCGCTTCAGATGGAGACCGAGCTGATCGGCCGTATCCGAGAATCGGCAGAAGAGGAGGCGATCAAGGTGTTCGCCATGAACCTCAAGGATCTGCTGATGGCGGCCCCGGCCGGCATGCGCTGCACCATGGGGCTGGATCCGGGCATCCGCACCGGGGTCAAGGTGGCCGTGGTGGATGCCACCGGCAAACTGGTCGATCACACCACCATCTATCCGTTCGAACCAAAACGCCAGATTGATCAGAGCCTCAAGACCCTGAGCGAGCTGTGCCAGAAACACAAGGTCGAGCTCATCAGTATCGGCAATGGCACCGCTTCGCGGGAGACCGACCGGCTGGTCAGCGACCTGTTCGAGCGCTACCCCGCCGCCAAGGCGCAGAAGATAGTGGTGAGCGAAGCGGGGGCATCTGTCTACTCCGCTTCCGAACTCGCCTCCCAGGAGTTCCCGGATCTCGACGTCTCGATCCGTGGCGCCGTCTCCATCGCCCGCCGCCTGCAAGACCCGTTGGCCGAACTGGTCAAAATCGACCCCAAGAGCATAGGTGTCGGCCAGTATCAGCACGACGTCGGCCAGAGCCAGCTGGCCCGCCGACTGGATGCGGTGGTCGAGGATTGCGTGAACGCGGTCGGGGTGGATGTGAATACCGCCTCGGTCGCCCTGCTCAACCGGGTTTCCGGTCTCTCCCAGACGTTGGCCCAGAACATCGTCGCCTACCGGGATGAGCACGGCGCTTTCAAGAGCCGTCAGCAGTTGCTGAAAGTGAGCCGACTCGGCCCCAAAGCCTTCGAACAGTGCGCCGGCTTCCTGCGCATTCGCGGCGGCAGCAATCCCCTCGACAGCTCGGCGGTGCACCCCGAGTCCTATCCGGTGGTGGAGCGGATCCTCGCCAAGCTGGAACAGACCGTGGAGAGCCTGCTCGGCAACAGCAGCCTGCTGCGCAGCCTGAAACCGGCCGATTACACCGATGAGCAATTCGGCGTACCTACCGTCACCGACATCATCGGCGAGCTGGACAAGCCGGGCCGCGACCCGCGCCCCGAGTTCAAAACCGCGACCTTCAAGGAAGGTGTGGAGCAGATCAGCGACCTGGTGCCAGAGATGGTACTGGAAGGTGTAGTCACCAACGTCACCAACTTCGGCGCCTTCGTCGATATCGGTGTTCATCAGGACGGTCTGGTGCACATCTCCTCCCTGACCGACCGTTTCGTTAAGGATCCCCGTGAGGTGGTCAAGGCGGGCGACATTGTGCGGGTCAAGGTGCTGGAAGTGGACGCCCCGCGCAAGCGGATCAGTCTGACCATGCGCCTCGACGAAAAGGCAGGGCAACCCGCCCGCAAGCCGGCTGAAGCGCGCAACAGCAGTGCTGGCAACACCAAACCAAGAAATGAGCCGCGCCAAAGCCCCCCTATGGGTGGTGCCATGGGCAACGCCTTCGCGGCAGCGCTCTCCAAAGCGAAAAAGTAGCGAAGCCTTCCAGAAGTCCTCTGAATGCAAAAAGCCCCGCAAGGGGCTTTTTTACACGCGAAGCTCAGGATCACTGCGTCAGGGCAGCAAGAATGCTCTCGGGCTCTCCATGCTGGGCCAGCACCTCCCGCAGTCGGTTGAATGCCTTGCAGGCCTCTTGCGGATATTTGCCGTAAGAGACGACACCGGTGTGGCTCCAGCCAGCCGCCAGCATCACTTTCTTCTTGAAACTGGTTCCTTCAGTTCCCCCTCCCCCGAGCTGCATCAGAAACTGCTCCATCTGCAGGTGGGGGGGCGGTACACGGGAGAAGGTGGCGAAATCTTCCGCTTTGACTTCATCGAAATGCATGACAGCTCCTGTGAAATTGGAATGGGCCTGATCTTCAGGTTAGTTGCAAAACAGGCAAAGCAGCTGAAAGTTTGGTGAGGGGGGATTCAGATATGCAGACTGAGGGACTGGGTCGAGGCCGGGCTGACAGCCTGTTGATAGTGGCCCGCGATGACGCTGTTGCGCTTGTCCATATAGGCACTCAGCACACCGCCCGATTTCGCGCTCTGCTCGGCCATCAGCTCTTTGCGCGCCTTGGCTTCACTCGCGGCGGCGCTGCGTGCAACGGCCAAATCCTGCGCGGAAGGCTCGGCAGGCGCCAGCGCTGCAGAGCGGATCTGCTGCATCTTGGCGATGGTAGCCGCAGGGTCACCGGGTACGACACTGGTATCGATCTGGACTTCGCCACCCGTAGCATAACGCTTGCCATCCGGCCCTTGCGTAAACTGATAGGTGGGCGAGCTGGCGTACTCTCCACCCGCAGACTGGTGAGCCTGCTCGTGAGTGCGCACCTCCTTGTCACGCTCGACAAGATCCTGAACCTGCTGCTCTTGCCGCTGTTGCTGCTCCTGCTGTTTGGGATCTTGCTGCTTGCGCTGCCCATCCTCACCGGTGGCCTCGACAAAGCGATTGTCTGGCAGTGTCGTCGGCGCCGGTTGCCCGGTTTCACGGCTGTTCTGGGAGCTCTGATTGCTGGAGGCCTGACCGGCTTTGGATTTCTCTTTCTGGGAGCCGACTTCAGATTCGGCAACGGAGGCTTGGCCCGCCCGGGCCTGCGGGATCAGTTCTGCCCGGCGATTATCCGTCCTCGCTGCTTCCACCTGAGGTTGCAGCTGTGTCGGAATAAGGGGGGGCAGACTGACATTGATGTTCATCTCACACCCGGATGTCGATCAGGGTTCCCATCATATCGCTGGCGGTCTGCACTACCTTGGCGGAAGCGCCAGCCTGCAGCTCGGCCACCTTGAGATTGACGAGCTCATCGGTCACTTGCACCTGATCCCCGCTGGGGGTGTTGAGACGGGCGATCTGATTGGATGCCTTGTCGGCAATCTGCTCGGCTCGCTGAAATCCCTGTACCCCGCTGTTGAAAGCAGAATCAATACGCATGATGTTACTCCTCTGGTCACAGCTTAATTATCCGCCAGACCAGAGGATTAATGAAGCTTATTGACTATTTTTTATCCAACAAAATCTCGAACGATTTCAATGAATTCGTCAGGGTGGGAGATAAAAGGTGCGTGTGAGGCCTTATTGAGGGTCACGCTGCGGCTGGCAGGGTAGAGATCATCCAGCAGGGGAATGGCCGCCTTGGGTACCAATGAATCCAGTCGCCCATAGATCCGCAACCAGGGCAGATCGAGCTCCTGCAGCGGTTCGCGCAGGTCAATCTCGGCCAACAGTGTCAGTCCAGCCTCGAGTGCGGCAAACTCGGGCGCCGGCCGCTCGGCCAGCCAGTGGCGCAACTGACGGATATCGTCCCGGGCATGTTCGCTGCCCATCGCCTGGATCGCCAGAAAGCGCTCTATGGTCTGGCGAAAATCCCCCGCCAGCATCTGGTTGAAGCCGGTCAGTACCTTGGGGGCGATACCCGGCCACTCGTCGCGGGCCATAAAACAAGGGGAGCTGGCCACGGTGATCAGGGAGTGCAGCCGATCGGGATGCATCAGCGCCAACTGGCTTGCCACCAGCCCCCCGAGCGACCAACCAAGCAGATGGCACTTCTGCGGCATGATGGCAGCCACCTGCTCGGCAAGCCAGGGCAGGCTGTAATCCACCTCGTCTGCCAGCGGGCTGTTGCCAAAACCGGGCAAATCCACCAGATGAACCCGATAGTGGGACGCCAACTGTTGGGCAATGCCATGCCAGACCGCACCATTCATCCCCCAACCGTGCAACAGCACCAGATCGGGCCCCTGGCCAAACTGCTCTACCGATATGCTCATCTAGACTAAAGATCCCTGTTCATGCTCTTGGGGTCAGCATGTTAAAGCGACTGCTCGCTAAAGCAAGCCCACTGCTCGGCAGCCACGCCGACTGGCAAGGGAGCTGCCTGCTCTGTCATCAGCCTTGTGACAACGAGCCCCTGCTCTGCAGCTGGTGTCGGCAGGCGTTGCACCAATCAGAGCCAAGATGCCGCCTCTGCGCCGCACCGCTGGCTGACTATATAAAAGAGAGCATACCGGTCTGCGGCCGCTGCCAGCGCAGACCTCCCCCCTGGGAGCGGCTGCAGGTGATCGGCGACTACCAAACCCCCTACCCCATGCTGATCCCCCGGCTCAAATATTCCGGCCAGATCCTGCTGGCGCCGCTACTGGCACGCCTCTTGGCCGATCATCTGGATGGCCGCGAGCCGCCGGAGGCGATCATTCCTGTTCCCCTGCACTGGTGGCGACAGTGGCGGCGCGGTTTCAATCAGGCGGAGGAGATCGCGCACACCCTTGGCGAGCTCACCGGCATTCCCTGCGACAACACCCTGTTGCAGCGCATCAAGGCAACCCCACAGCAAACAACTCTCAGCGCCGGGCTGCGACGGCGCAATCTGCGCGGGGCATTCCGGATCCGCCCCCACCACTATCGCCATGTTGCCCTGCTCGATGACGTTGTGACCACAGGCGCCACCGCCGGTCAGCTCAGCCGTTTGCTCCATGAGAGCGGCATCACAAAGGTAGAAGTGTGGGCAATCTGTCGTACCCTTCGGCACAGCAAGTAGCCATCGGCATGCTACCCAAGCATTAATAACCGCGTTATCATGAATACCCTAGTCGTACACTCAGGTTTATGAGGATAGTGATGATCAGCATTTCCGACGCCGCCCAGGCCCATTTCCGTAAACTGCTGGAAAAACAGCCTGATGGCACCAATATCCGGGTGTTTGTGGTCAATCCGGGAACCCAGAATGCCGAGTGTGGCGTATCGTATTGCCCGCCCGATGCCGTGGACCCGGAAGATCAACACCTGCCCTTCAGCGGCTTCGACTGCATGGTCGATCCCCTGAGCGCCCCCTTCCTGGTGGATGCCACCATCGACTTCGTGACCGATCAGATGGGCTCCCAGCTCACCCTGAAAGCACCGAACGCCAAGATGCGTAAAGTGGCCGATGACGCGCCGCTGATCGAGCGCATCGAGTACGTGTTGATGTCCGAAGTGAACCCCATGCTGGCCGGTCACGGTGGCAAAGTCACCCTGGTCGAGCTGACTGAAGACAAACTGGCCATCCTGCAGTTTGGCGGTGGTTGCAACGGTTGCTCCATGGTCGATTACACCCTGAAAGAGGGGATCGAGAAGCAGCTGCTAGAGAAGTTCCCGGGTGAGCTCAACGGTGTGAAAGACGCCACCGAGCACCAGCGCGGCGACCACTCCTACTACTGATTTGCAGCCCTTGCAGCAAAGAAAAGGCCCCGCCATCTGGCGGGGCCTTTTGCATGGACAATCGGCAGATTACTCGTCCTTCTTGTCTCGCGACAGCAGGGCGATGGCCGCCTCTTTCGGGTTCTTACCCTCGTAGAGCACCTTGAAGATCTGCTCGCAGATGGGCATCTCGACGCCGCAGCGGGCCGCCAGCAGATGCACCTCTTTGGTGTTGCGATACCCCTCCACCACCTGACCGATCTCGGTCATGGCGGTGTTCACATCCTTGCCTGCCCCGAGGGCCAGCCCGAAGCGACGGTTGCGCGACTGGTTGTCGGTACAGGTGAGCACCAGATCCCCGAGCCCCGCCATCCCCATAAAGGTTTTGGCATCGGCACCCAGCGCCGCGCCCAGACGCTGCATCTCCACCAGACCCCGGGTGATGAGCGCGGTTCTGGCATTGGCACCAAACCCTAGCCCATCGGAAAGACCGGCACCGATGGCGATGACGTTCTTCACCGCCCCGCCCAGCTGCAGACCGACGAAGTCCGGATTGGTATAGACCCGGAACGAGCGGCCACAGTGCAGCAGATGGGAGAGATCGTCGGCGAACTCATCGTGAGTCGAGGCGACCGAGATGGCGGTCGGCAGACCGGCAGCCAGCTCCTTGGCGAAGGTGGGACCGGAGATCACCGCCAGCGGTATCTCGTCACCCAGCACTTCACGGGCCACGTCCTGCAGCAGACGGCCACTGTCCGGCTCCAGACCCTTGGTGGCCCAGGCGATACGGGTATCGGGGCGCAGGAAGGGTTTGATCCGGGTCAGCACATCACCAAAGACATGGCTTGGCACGACCAGCAGCAGCACGGGAGCAGCTTGTACCGCACGTTGCAGATCCGCAGTCAGCTGCAGATCGGCAGGAAAAGGGACATCAGGCAAAAACGCCTTGTTGCAGCGGTCTTGTTCCAGCTCGGCGACATGGGCGGGGTCGTGACCCCACAGCAGGGTCGGATGACCGTTGCGCGCCAGAGAAATGGCAAGGGCGGAGCCATAAGACCCCGCCCCCAAGACCGAGATAGCGATCTGGTCAGCCATTATCAGGCTTCCGCAGTCGCCTGCTGGGCCTGTGCTTGCGCCATGTGCTGGGCAAACAGGGCATCGAAGTTGACCGGTGCCAGGTTCAGCTGCGGGAAGGACCCCTTGCTCACCATGTTGGCCACGGCTTCGCGGGCATACGGGAACAGGATGTTCGGGCAGAAGGCAGCCAGGCAGTGAGCCAGTTGCGGCTCCGGCAGGTTGCCGATGGTGAAGATACCGGCTTGCTGTACTTCGCACAGGAAGGCAGTTTCGGTTTCCAGTTTGCAAGTCACGGTCAGGGTCAGGACAACCTCGTACACGCTCTCAGCTAGGATGTTGGTCTTGGTATCCATATCCAGCTTGACGTCCGGCTGCCACTCTTTCTGGAAGATGTGCGGGGTGTTCGGCGCTTCGAAAGAGACATCCTTGGTGTAAACACGCTGGATGTGGAATTCCGGTTGTACTTCCTGGTTGTTGATCTCGTCAGCCATTTCGTTTGATTCCTTGTTATATGGATAAGTGGGCTCAGGCCCTGCTTAAATCAGCGTTTCTTGGTTACCGGCAGATTTTCTGCACGCCATTGGGCCATGCCACCGCCGAGCACATAAACCTGCTTGAAGCCAGCTTTGCTCAGCTGACGGCCCGCGCCGCCCGCAGTCATTCCCGACTCGCACACCACTATGATGGGGGCATCTTTATGCTTTTCAACCGGGCCCAGATTATTGCTCTGGATCTGGGTCAGCGGCAGGTGCTGGGCACCGGCCAGATGGCCCTTGGCGTACTCTTCCTGACTGCGAATATCCACCACGGTGGCATTCTCGCGGTTGATCAGCAGGGTGGCGGTGTGATTGTTGACGGTTTTTACCGGAGAAAAACGGGCACGCACAGTGGTGTAAACCAGGGTGCCAGCCAGGCCCAACCAGGCTGCGGTCAGCAGCGGGTTACGGGCCGCAAAATCCAAATACTCTTGCATCTTCTACTATCCAGGGACCAAGACAAGGGCCCGAGTATACATGGGGGTATTGATAAGATCAGCCATCTTGGCGGCAAAGCGCGAGCAGGCTCCCATCATCTTTGGGCAGCGAGCATGGCAGGAAGGGCATGGCTTGCGGGGCCGCGGGAGCGCCCCTTGGCTATCAGGTGACTATTTCGGCAGATGTAGTAATATTACGCTAGTTTCATTTCCCGCATTTTTTCCAATCCGAGAGGACATAGTCTTATGTCAACAGCTAAGAAACCTTTGGTTCTGGTCATCATGGACGGTTGGGGCTACAGCACCAAGCAAGAGCACAACGCCGTCGCTGCCGCCAAGACTCCCAACCTCGATCGTCTGGCCCGTGACTACACCAGCACCCTGATCTCCGGCTCCGGCCTGGACGTCGGTCTGCCGGATGGCCAGATGGGCAACTCCGAAGTGGGTCACGTCAACATCGGTGCCGGTCGCATCGTCTATCAGGAGCTGACCCGCATCTCCAAAGACATCCAGGACGGCGAATTCTTCCAGAACGTCGAGCTGGCCAAGGCAGTTGACGCTGCCGTCACCAACGGCAAAGCCGTTCACATCATGGGCCTGATGTCCCCAGGTGGCGTACACAGCCACGAAGAGCACATCATGGGCATGATCGAAATGGCGGCCAAGCGTGGCGCCGAGAAGATCTACCTGCACGCCTTCCTGGATGGCCGTGACGTTCCGCCGCGCTCCGCCCAGTCCTCCATCGAGCTGTTCGACGCCCTCTTCGCCAAGCTGGGCAAGGGTCGTTTCGCCTCCATGATCGGTCGTTACTTCGCCATGGACCGTGACAACCGCTGGGATCGCGTGCAGCAGGCCTATGACCTGATGACTCAGGGCAAGGGCGAATTCACCGCCGAGAGCGCCACCGACGCACTGGCTGCCGCCTATGCCCGCGACGAGAACGACGAGTTCGTCAAAGCCACCCGCATCGGCGAAGCTGCACCGATGGAAGATGGTGATGCACTGATTTTCATGAACTTCCGTGCCGACCGTGCCCGTGAAATCACCCGCGCCTTCGTTGACACCGACTTCACCGGCTTCGCCCGTGCAGTCGAGCCGAAGCTGAACTTCGTGATGCTGACCGAATACGCGGCCGACATCAAAACTGCCTGTGCCTACCCGCCGACCGCTCTGGTCAACACCCTGGGTGAGTGGCTGGCCAAGCAGGGCAAGACCCAGCTGCGCATCTCCGAAACTGAGAAGTACGCTCACGTCACCTTCTTCTTCAACGGTGGCGAAGAGTCCTGCTTCACCGGCGAAGATCGCGAAATCGTCGCCAGCCCGAAAGTGGCTACCTATGACCTGCAGCCGGAGATGAGCTCCGAAGAGCTGACCGACAAGCTGGTTGCTGCCATCAAGAGCGGCAAGTACGACGTCATCATCTGTAACTACCCGAATGGCGACATGGTTGGCCACACCGGTGTGTTCGATGCCGCCGTCAAAGCCTGTGAAGCCGTTGACCACTGCATCGGCCGTGTGACCGACGCCCTAGCCGAAGTGGGTGGCGAGTGCCTGATCACTGCCGACCACGGCAACGCCGAGAAGATGCTGGACGAAGAGACTGGTCAGGCCCACACCGCCCACACCAATCTGCCGGTTCCTCTCATCTATTTCGGTCGCAAAGCCGAGGTAGTTGAAGGTGGCAAACTGTCCGATCTGGCCCCCACCATGCTGACCCTGATGGGTCTGCCGGTGCCGCCGGAAATGACTGGCAAGCCCCTGATGATTCTGAAATAATCCTTCCCCATGCGGGGATGCGAAGTTATTTCACAGAAAACCAGTCGCGTCGGCCTGTTGGCCGGCGCGCTGTTTTTTTGCCTGTTGTTTGGCGCCAGCAAATCGGCTTTGGCCGCCAATCAGCAGCTGGGCACCATGCAGTCCCAGATCAAAGAGCAACAGAAGACCATCAAGCTCAGCAAGCAGGAGCTTGCCAAGCTCAATACCCAGCTCAAGGCTGACGAGCAGGCCATCTCGGCCGCCGCCGCCAAACTCAACCAGACCAAGCAGCAGTTGAAGCAGAACCAGCAGAAGCTGGCGACCCTGCAAAAAGACAAGCTGGCGCTGGAAGCTCAAGCCAAACATCAAAAGCAGTTGCTGGCCAAGCAGGCGGAAAGCGCCTTTCAGGCGGGCAACCACGACTACCTCAAACTGCTGCTAAATCAGCAAGATCCGGCCAAACTGAGCCGCTCGCTCGACTACTACGACTACCTCAACAAGGCCCGCATCGAGGCCATCGACGCCCTGCGCGCCACCCGTGACAAGCTGGCGAAAAACCAGCAAGCAACCAAAGAGACCGAAACCAGACTGCAGACCCTGCTTGCCGAACAGCAGGAGCATCACCAGGCCCTGCTGGCCAGCCAGCAGAGCCGGGCCAAGGTGCGCAACCAGTTGCAGCAGTCGGTACAGGATGACGAGCAGAAGCTCTCCAAGCTGGTCAAGGCGGAGAAGGCGCTGAAAGCGCGGCTGGAGGAGCTGCGCCGCCAGCGGGAAGAGCAGGAGCGCCGCGAACGGGCCGAACGGGAACGGCTGGCCAAGCTGAAAGCGGAACAGGAACGTCAGCGCAAGCTGGCCGAGCAGCGCCGCGCCGAGCAACAACGACTTGCCGCCCAGCAGAACAAAACCGTCAAACCGGCAGAACCGGTCGAAGAGATGTCCAGTACCAAACCGGAGCGAGGCTCTGGGATTGGGACCGCAGGTTACTACAGCGGGCTCAAGACCAATGGCAGCCTGCGCTGGCCGGTACAGGGGCCGATCCTCATCGCCTACGGCTCGCCGCGCACCGCCCAGCTCAAGTGGAAAGGAACCCTGATCGGCGCCAGCGAAGGAACCCAGGTAAAGGCGGTCGCACCGGGACAAGTGGTTTACGCCGACTGGCTCGACGGCTTCGGTATGCTGCTGGTAATCGATCACGGTAAGGGCTACATGAGCCTCTACGGTCACAATCAGTCGCTGCTGCGTCAGGTTGGCCAGAATGTGGAACAGGGTGAACCAGTGGCACTGGTCGGTGACAGTGGTGGCCAGGACAGACCGGGCCTCTACTTCGAAATTCGCTATCAGGGCGAGGCCATCAACCCGACCAAATGGCTGGCCAAGGGTTGAGTCAACCCGGCCGACAAACGCATCACACGCTCACTAGCAAAAGCCTGCATCACGCAGGCTTTTGTCGTTTCAGGAGTACAGCAACCCGCTGTCACTCCCATTTGATGAAAAATTACCTATTTTTTTGCTCGACTCAGGGGAAGACAACCAGACCTATCTGCTCCAGCAATGTCTGCTGCTGATCCTCGTTGATCTGTACTCCCTGCAGATCGACCCGGCGCAGATCCAGCCCTGGCAGATCGCACTGGCGCAGATCGCAGCCCTGCAGCTTGAAGCTGGTCCAGTCAATCTGGCCAAACTCGGAGCCGCTGAGATCGGAACCCGCCAGCGAGGCACCAAACAGGTTGGCCCCCTGCCAACGGTTGCCGGTCAGCTCGCACTTCTCCAGCAGGCAGCCCTCGAAGCTGGCATAGCTGAAGTTGTTGCCGGTCAGATGGGCCTCGCAGAAGTAGCTTTTGGCGGTGATCTGGTTGGCGAAGCTGGCATGGCTGAAGTTAATACCGACCGCCTGACAGTCGCGCATCTCCAACCCCAGACACTGGCTGCGGCTGCAATCGGCCATGGTGAGATCGCAGCGTAGAAAGCTGGCCTCGCGCAGATCGCAACCCTGCAACAGGCAGCCCCGTTCGCTCTCCCGATCGTAGAAGCTGCAGTCGATGAAGCGGCTATCGCTCAGATCCAGCCAGGAGAAGTTGCAGCCGATAAAGCGGCACTCCGAGAACTGCTCCCCCTCCACATCCTGTTGCTCGAACCGGACATCCACAAACTGCTTGCCTCTGATCATCGGAAAACTCCTGCCAAAACGGCTTCATATGCTGACTTTATCCGCCAAAAACGGTAATGTTACATGTAACATCCACGCTGGACACCCCTATGAGCCCCACCCGCAAGCGCCGCCCCACCCTGCAAGATATCGCCGACCAGACCGGCGTGACCAAGATGACTGTCAGCCGCTATCTGCGCGACCCGCAGACCGTGGCGGAGGGGACCCGCGAGCGGATCGCAGCTGTAGTGGAAGAGCTGGGTTATATCCCCAATCGGGCGCCGGATATTCTCTCCAACGCGACCAGCAAGGCGATCGGCATCCTGATCCCCTCACTTTCCAACCAAGTATTCTCGGCGGTGATCCACGGCATCGAGTCGGTGACCCGACCGGCCGGCTACCAGACCCTGCTGGCCCACTACGGCTACAGTCCGGAGCGGGAGGAGGAGCAGGTCGCGTCCCTACTCTCCTACCATGTGGATGGCCTCATCCTCTCCGACAGCCAGCACACAGAGCGCACTCGCAAGATGATCGCCACCGCCGGCATTCCGGTGGTGGAGACCATGGATCTGCCGCAAACCCCCATCGATATGGTGGTCGGCATGGACCATAGAGCCGCGGCCCGGGCCATGGTAACAGAGATGCTGCGCCGGGGCCGACGCAAGGTGGTCTATCTGGGGGCGCGGCTCGACGTGCGCACCCAGCTGCGGATGGAGGGTTACTATCAGGCGATGACCGACTTCGGCCTCACCGGCCAGCATCTGCTGACCGAACAATCCTCCAGCTTCACTCTGGGGGGCGAGCTGCTGGATCAGGCGCTGGTACGCTATCCCGACCTCGACGGCCTGTTCTGCACCAACGATGACCTGGCGGTGGGTGCTCTGCTGCAGTGTCAGGCCAAGTGGATCCCGGTGCCCCAGCAGATCGCCATCGCCGGTTGCAACGCTCTCGACATCGGCCACGCCATGACCCCCAAACTGGCCAGTATCGCCACCCCGCGGGAAGCGATCGGTCGGGAGGCGGCCACCATGCTGCTGGCTCGTCTCAGCGGCCAATCCCAACCCGACACCCGCAAGGATATCGGCTTCTCCCTCTATGTCGGGGAGAGTCTGGGGTAATCCCTTCCCTCACCCACTTAAGTCACGCTGATAGCAAACAGGCCACCCGAGGGTGGCCTGTTTGGTTTTCGGCACAACTGATGCTTAGCGTTTTACCAGCTCAACCGCTTCGCGGGAGAGGCGGGTCACCTCTTCCCAGTTGCCGCTCTTGACCGCATCGGCCGGCAGCATCCAGGAGCCGCCGACAGTGGCCACGCATTTGAGCGCCAGATAGTCGGCCACGTTTTTCGGGCCGATACCGCCGGTCGGGCAGAACTTCACCTGGGGCAGCGGCGCGGCAATGGCGGAGAGCGCCTTGGTGCCGCCGTTCGCTTCGGCCGGGAAGAACTTCAGGTGGTCATAGCCCGCTTCCAGCGCCTGCATCACTTCAGACGGAGTTGCCACACCCGGGATCAGCGGCGCGGTGCTCTTGGCCGCGTGAGCCAGCAGGGCCGGCGTCATCCCCGGGGAGATGACGAAGCGGGCACCGGCGGCAACGGCTGCGTCAAACTGCTCGCAGTTGAGCACGGTACCAGCACCGACCATGGCATCCGGCATCGCCTTGGCAATGAGGGCGATGGCATCGAGCGCCACCGGGGTGCGCAGGGTGATTTCGAAGACAGAGATGCCGCCGTCGAGCAGCGCCTTGGCCATCGGCAGGGCTTGATCCAGCTCGTTGATAACCATCACGGGTACCAGCGGGGAGGCGGCAAACACCTCGGCCGGGGTCACTTTCCAGTTCTGCATAGCTCTTCCTTAGTCAAAGATGGTGGCGCCACACTCGGCGCTCGATACCGCGCGACGCATCACGCTGAACAGTTCACGGCCCCACCCCTCTTGTTCCAGAGTGAGGTCAATCTCGGCCTGGGTACGGCCACTCAAATCGGTCAGGCAGTCGAGGCTGCCGTTTACCGCATCAACCCGCAGCAGATCGCCGTCGGCCAGCAGGCCAATGGCCCCGCCGTGCAGCGCTTCCGGGGTGACGTGGATGGCGGCTGGGATCTTGCCGGAGGCACCGGAGAGACGGCCATCGGTGACCAGCGCCACCTTGTAACCCGCCTTCTGCAGGTTGCCGAGCACCGGCATCAGCTTGTGCAGCTCCGGCATACCGTTGGCGGCCGGTCCATTGTGGCGCACCACGATCACGGCATCCTGATTGAGATCGCCCGCCTTGTAGGCCGCTTCCACCGCATGCTGGGAGGAGAAGACCCGCGCTGGGGCTTCAATCACCCGATACTCGGGAGCCACGGCGGAGACCTTGACCACGGCGCGGCCCAGATTGCCCGCCAGCAGCTTGGTGCCGCCGGTGGCCTGGAACACGCTGCCGGAAGGTGAAAGCACGCTCGCATCGCCGCTCTCGCCCACCGGCTGCCATACCAGCTGGCCATCGACCAGTGCCGGACGGCTGAGGTAATCCTGCATCTCGCCAAAGACTGGAGTGGCGTCCATGTGGATCAGCCCCTCTTGCGCCAGACGGCGCATCAGGCCGGGCACGCCGCCTGCTTGTTCGAAGGCGTTCACGTCGGCCGGGCCGTTCGGATACATGCGAACCAGCAGCGGCACCACATCGGAGAGATCGCTGATGTCATCCCAGGTCAGCACCAGACCGGCGGCGCGGGCCAGCGCCACCATGTGGATGCTGTGGTTGGTACTGCCGCCGGAGGCGAGCAGGGCCACCAGTCCGTTGACCAGCGAGCGCTCGTCCAGCACCTCGCTCAGGGGGCGATAGGCCGGGGAACCCGGGATCATGGCGCTGATACGGCGGGCCGCCTCAATGGTCAGGGCATGGCGCAGCTCGCTATGCGGGTGCACAAAGGCGGAGCCCGGCAGCATCAGGCCCATGGCCTCGAATACCAGCTGGTTGGTGTTGGCGGTGCCGTAGAAGGTGCAGGTGCCCGCCGCATGGTAGGCGCCGCACTCCATCTCCAGCAGGGCATCGCGACCCACTTCACCGGCGGCGTACTTCTGACGCACCTTCACCTTCTCGTCGTTGCTGATGCCGCTCGCCATCGGGCCGGCAGGCACAAATGCAGTCGGCAGGTGAGCGTGGGAGAGGGCCCCCATGATCTGGCCCGGAGCGATCTTGTCGCAGATGCCGAGCAGCAGGGTGGCGTCGAAGGTGTTGTGAGAGAGCGACAGCGCGGTCGCCTGGGCGATCAGGTCGCGGGAGAAGAGGGACATGTCCATCCCCGGCTGCCCCTGGGTTACGCCATCGCACATGGCGGGCACGCCGCCGGCGACCTGAGCACTGTGGCCCAGTTCGGCCAGCGCGCCCTTGATGATATCCGGATAGCCCTGATAGGGCTGATGGGCACTCAGCATGTCGTTGTAGGCGGTGACGATACCGACGTTGGCACGGGTCATGTCGAGGATGCGACCCTTCTCGTCACTGCTGCAGGCGGCCACGGCGTGGGCCAGGTTGCCGCAGGCCAGTGCGGCGCGGGTCTTGCCTTGCTCGGCCTGACGCTGGATGCGGGCCATAAAGGCCTGACGGCGGGCGGCACTGCGCTCGCGGATGCGGGCAGTGACGTCGGAAATTACCTTATGAATCATTGGGCTTGCTCCAATGCTGTGACGGCGCGGTCAACCACCTGTTCGAAGGTGCCGTCTATATCAATGTGGAATACACCGGCTTCGCCATCCGGGCGCTCCAGAGTATCGAACTGACTTTGTACCATGCTTTCACGCATGAAGTGGCCCTTGCGGGCACGCATCCGCTCGAGGATCAGCGGCTGGCTGCCATCGAGGAAAATGAAGCTGACCGACTCGTTGCCTTCGCGGATCTGGTCGCGGTACTTCTTTTTGAGGGCGGAACAGACAATGATGCCGGTCTCGTTCTTCTGCTCGAGACTGTAGGCGGCGTCGCGGATCCGCTCCAGCCAGGGGGCACGATCCTCATCGTTGAGGGGGTTGCCGCCAGCCATCTTCTGGATGTTGGCCTTGGGGTGCAGGTCATCACCATCGATAAACTTGGCGCCCAGCGCTTCGGCCACTTTCAGACCCACGCTGGATTTGCCGCTACCACACACACCCATCACGATAATGCACTTACCCGCCATAATTTGACCTCTGTCCCACTTTTCAAAAAACCAGCTGTTGATGGGTTCTAATCTAACACGTTACCGGTAACATGTTACCGGTAACGATTGAAAATGTGAAGTCTGCCACAGACTGAGCAAACCCATAGTCACCTGGGCATATGATGTTGAGCCCTTGCCATAAATCTAAATAAATCATAAAGATATGGTTTGCCGACGGATCGGCAAGGTGTCACGACTGAACTTGGAAAAAGGAACGCATAACAATGTCTGACCTCTCCCTGATCATGACAGCCGCCGGCTCGATTGTGCTGCTGCTCTTCCTGGTGATGAAGGCCCGGCTCCACGCCGTGGTAGCCCTGATCCTGGTCTCCATGGTGGCGGGTCTCGCCGCTGGCATGAACCCGGCCGATATCGCCAACACCATCCAGAAAGGGATGGGTGGCACCCTCGGTTTCGTCGCCGTGGTGGTGGCGCTGGGCGCCATGTTCGGCAAGGTGATGGAAGTGACCGGTGCCCTCGACCGGGTAGCCCACACCCTGCTCGGCAAGTTCGGCGTAAAGCGCGCCAACTGGGCCATGGCACTGACCGGCTTTGTCTGCGCCCTGCCGCTCTTCTTTGACGTGGCCGTGGTGCTGCTGATCGGCGTCGCCTTCGCCATCGTCCGTCGTGGTGGCGGCAGCGTGGTGAAGATTGGTATCGCCCTGCTGGCGGGTATCGCCACTTGCCAGGCCTTCCTTATTCCGGCGCCGGGCCCGATTCTGGTGGCTTCCCAGCTGGGTGCCGACTTCGGCTACATGATCCTGTTCGGCCTGATCGCCGCCGTGCCGGCGCTGATCCTGGCGGGCCCGCTGTTCGGTGACTTCATCAGCAAGATCGTCGATGTGCCGCTGCCTGCCGATGCCCAGAACAGTGTCCACGATGACAGCAAATCCCTGCCTTCCTTCGGGCTGGCCATGGGCCTCATCGGTTTGCCTCTGCTGCTGATCGGCCTCAAGACCATCGTCGGTCGCTTCGTCGAGGCGGGCTCCACCCTGCACAACTGGCTGGAGTTCATCGGTCACCCCTTCACCGCCATCATGGTCGCCTGTCTGGCCGCCTTCTATCTGCTGGGTATTCGCCGCGGCATGTCCCGTGACGAGGTGATGAGCGTCTGCAACAGCGCCATCCAGCCTGCCGGTGTCATCATTCTGGTGACCGGTGCCGGTGGCGTCTTCAAGCAGGTACTGGTTGATTCCGGTGTGGGTGCTGCCCTTGGCAACATGCTGGCCGATTCCGGTCTACCCATAGTCGCGCTGGCCTTCATTCTGGCCGCTGCGGTGCGGGTGATTCAGGGCTCTGCCACCGTCGCCATGCTGACCGCCTGCGGTCTGGTGCTGCCGATGCTGGAGCCGCTCGGCCTGAACGGTGCCCAGCTGGCTGCCGTCACCATCGCCATCGGCGGCGGTGCCATCGTGCTCTCCCACGTCAACGACTCCGGTTTCTGGCTGGCGAACCGCTACCTCGGCCTGACCGAGAAGCAGACCCTGCAGACCTGGACCGTGATGGAAACCATCATCGGCACCACTGGCGGCGTGATGGCGATGATCATCTACAGCTTCCTCTGACAAGGGCTAAATGCTGACAAAAAGGCCTCACTCGTGAGGCCTTTTTCATCTTTCTGATGATTCTTTCTTTGGCTGAGAGGGCGAGATTGCTAGAATCGCCTATTCATCGCTCCGAGTGGAACGCTTAACCCCGTGATTTCAGGTTTATCTATGCATTCATCGGCCCATTATCGACAACTGCTGGCGCGCCTGCCCCAGATCGCCGTCGCAGCGGATCAGTTTGAAGTGCTCTACAGCGCCCAGGATTTCAAACGCCGCATTCTTGCGCTTATCGCCAGTGCCACCCGGCGCATCTATCTGGTCGCGCTCTATCTGCAGGATGACGAAGCAGGCCGGGAGATCCTCTCCGCCCTCTACGCCGCCAAGCAGCGCAATCCGGCCCTCGACATCAAGCTGTTTGTCGACTTCCACCGTGCCCAGCGCGGCCTGATCGGCAAAGGCAAGCAGGGCGGCAACCACCTGATGTATCAGGCCGTGGCTGCCGAACACGAGCACCAGATCGAAATCTACGGCGTGCCGGTCAAAGGGCGCGAGCTGCTCGGCGTGCTGCACCTCAAGGGCTTCATCTTTGATGATGTGGTGCTCTACTCCGGTGCCAGCCTCAACGACATCTACCTGCACCAGCAGGATCGCTACCGCTTCGATCGCTATCACCAGATCACCAGCCCGGAGCTGGCCCGCAGCATGGTCAACTATGTGGATGACCTGTTCGTGAAGAGCGACGCGGTGCAGCGACTGGATCACAGCGATATCCCCAGCGCCAAACAGCTGAAGGGGCCGATCCGCCGCTTCAAGCAGAACCTGCGCCAGAGCCAGTACCGCTTCAGCACCATGCCGGTCAACACTCAGGAAGTGGCTGTCACCCCCATGGTGGGTCTGGGCAAGCGCAACAATCAGCTCAACCTGATGATCCGCAATCTGGTGCGCGCCACCGAGCGGGAGATCTTCATCTGCACCCCTTACTTCAACCCGCCCAAGGAGTTGAGCAAGGATATCGAGGATCTGCTGCAGCGCGGCTGCAAGGTGACCATCGTAGTGGGCGACAAGACCGCCAACGACTTCTTCATTCCGCCGGAAGAGAAGTTCTCCACCATCGGTGGCCTGCCCTATCTCTACGAGACCAACCTGCGCAAGTTTGCCGAGCGCAACCAGCGCCACATCGACGACGGTTGCCTCAACCTGATGCTCTGGTGTTGCGAGCGCAACTCCTACCATCTCAAGGGGATCTTCGTGGATGACGAGTGGGCCCTGCTCACCGGCAACAACCTCAACCCCCGCGCCTGGGCGCTGGATCTGGAGAACGGCCTGCTGGTACACGATCGTCGCCACCTGCTGCGCCCTCAGTTCAACGCGGAGCGGGATAACATCCTGACCAACACCAAGCGGATCAGCCACTTCGATCAGGTGGAACAGATCCAGGACTACCCGGAACAGGTGCGCAAGCTGCTGGGACGGATCCACCGGGTTAAGGCCCACCTGCTGCTCAAGCGCATCATCTGACCCTGGGCGCCATGCGCCCGCACCTTGCCTGTTGGCAGCCACACAAAGGCCTCCCGTTTTCGGCAGGCCTTTGTTATATCTGCCGTTTCCCCCGCCTTGGCGGCCCTGCCAGCAGCAACTCGGCTTGCATCGGCCCCTCAACAACCCCTATCATCTGGACATATTTACAGTGTTTTCGGGCATCTAATTGATGAAATTGGATAAAATTCCTCTCGATAGCCTCAAGGGTGTCGGCAGCAAGATGCTGGAGAAGCTCGAGCGGCTGGGGCTGGCCACGGTACAGGATCTGCTGTTCCACCTTCCCCTGCGCTACGAGGACCGCACCCAGGTGTGGCCCATCGGCGATCTGCCGCCCGGCCTGCACGGCGCCGTCGAGGGCGAAATCCAGGACACTCAGCTGGTGATGGGGCGCCGCCGCATGATGGTCTGTCGCATCAGCGATGGTACCGGCACCCTCACCCTGCGCTTCTTCAACTTCACCGCC
Source organism: Aeromonas sp. 600527 (assembly GCF_049175415.1). Lineage (NCBI taxonomy): Bacteria > Pseudomonadati > Pseudomonadota > Gammaproteobacteria > Aeromonadales > Aeromonadaceae > Aeromonas > Aeromonas sp. 600527. Next base: position 37,679 of record NZ_JAAKVA010000009.1, read on the forward strand.
GCCCAGAAAAACAGTCTGGCGGCGGGCCGTCTGCTCCGCTGCTTTGGCGAGGTTCGCCCCGGCAAATACGGGCTGGAGATGGCCCATCCCGAGTACAAGCTGCTCGGCGAGGAGCAGGCCGGCCAGACCGAAGAGGCGCTCACCCCCGTCTACCCGACTACCGAAGGGCTGCGCCAGCTCACCCTGCGCAACCTCACCGATCAGGCGCTGGCCCAGCTTGACCTCTATGGCGTGGAGGAGCTGCTGCCCGCCGGCCTCTATCCCCAGCAGATTGAGCTGTCCGCCGCCCTGAAGCTGCTGCACCGCCCGCCCCCCTCAGTGGCACTGCCACTGCTGGAAAGCGGCCAACATCCGGCCCAGCAGCGACTGGTACTGGAGGAGCTACTGGCGCACAACCTCTCGGTCTTGAAGGTGCGTGCTCAGGCACAAACCCAGCTGGCCCGCGCCCTCAAACCGGCGCCCGCGCTGGTTGAACAACTGCTCGGCGCTCTGCCGTTCAAGCCCACCGGCGCCCAGAGCCGGGTGGTGGCCGAGATAAGCAAGGATCTGCAACAGAGCCACCCCATGATGCGGCTGGTACAGGGGGATGTGGGCTCCGGCAAGACCTTGGTCGCGGCGCTGGCCGCCCTGCAGGCAATCGGCAACGGCTGTCAGGTGGGGCTGATGGCGCCGACCGAGCTGCTGGCGGAACAGCACGCCATCAACTTTGCCAAGTGGCTGGAGCCGCTCGGCATCGGAGTCGGCTGGCTGGCGGGCAAACAGAAAGGCAAGGCGCGGGAAGAGTCGCTGGCCGCGATCAAAGATGGCAGCGTCAAGATGGTGGTGGGCACCCACGCCATCTTTCAGGAGCAGGTGGTGTTCCAGCGTCTGGCGCTGGTCATCATCGATGAACAGCACAGATTCGGGGTGCATCAGCGCCTCGCCCTGCGCGAGAAAGGGGAGCGGGAAGGGGTGCATCCCCATCAGCTCATCATGACCGCTACCCCCATCCCCCGCACCCTGGCGATGACCGCCTATGCCGACCTCGACACCTCGGTCATCGACGAACTGCCGCCGGGCCGAACCCCCATCACCACAGTGGCGCTGCCCGACAGCCGTCGCGGCGACGTGATCGAGCGGGTCAAGCTCGCCTGCACCGAGGGCAAGCAGGCCTACTGGGTCTGCACCCTGATCGAGGAGTCGGAGGTGCTGGAGTGTCAGGCTGCCGAGGATACCGCCGCCGAGCTGCAAAACCTGCTGCCCGGCCTGCATATCGGGCTGGTACACGGCCGGATGCGCCCGGTCGAGAAACAGCGGGTGATGGAGGAGTTCAAGGCAGGCATACTGCAACTGCTGGTCGCCACCACCGTCATCGAGGTGGGGGTGGATGTGCCCAACGCCAGCCTGATGATCATCGAGAACCCGGAACGGCTCGGGCTGGCGCAGTTGCACCAGCTGCGCGGCCGGGTTGGCCGGGGTGCGGTGGCCTCTCACTGCGTGCTGCTCTATCATGCCCCCTTGTCCAAGACGGCCCAGAGCCGACTCGGGGTGCTGCGGGAGACCAACGACGGCTTCCTGATCGCCCAGCGCGATCTGGAACTGCGCGGCCCGGGGGAACTGCTCGGCACCCGCCAGACCGGTCTGGCCGACCTCAAGATCGCCGATCTGGTGCGGGATCAGCCGCTTATTCCACAGGTGCAAAAAATGGCGCGCTTCCTTATGGATAGGCATCCGAGCCATGTCGAACCCTTGATACGACGCTGGCTCGGCTTACGGGATCACTATTCCAATGCCTGATCGAGGTAGATGAAGAAGATGGGCACATGTCCTTATGGATAGGCACACAAGCCATGTCGCCCCCTTGATACGGCGTTGGCTCGGTCTGCGAGACCACTACTCAAACGCCTGACAACACACCCCAAAACAGGAGGAAAGCACCCATGAATTCCTGGCTACGCGGCCTGCTCTACACCTTCGCCTTCCTGCTGCTGTTTGTCTGGGTTGCCCTCGGCCTGTTCGACGCCGAGCGCGCCAAAGGCCCCATCGCCAGCTGGATCAGCCAGCAGACCGGCGTGCCGGTCACCATAGGGCGACTGGTGTTCAACCCGCTGCACCCCTACACCCTGCTGGCTGAGCAGGTGCGTTACGGCGATGCGGTCTCCCTCGACAAGATCTATCTGGAGATCGAGAGCATCGACTGGCTGAGCCGCGACGTGCGCATCGCCCATCTCGATCTCATTCGCCCGACCATCAAGCTGCCGCTGCCCAACCAACTGCCTAGCCTGCCGGTGCACTCCCTCACCATCAGCGACAGCACCATAGACAGGCTCAGTCTGGAAAGCCCCGAGCTGACCCTGCGCGGCCTCAATGCCACCCTGAGCGACTGGGAGCTGATCGATCCGAAACGGCAGCCACAGGCCAACCTGAGCCTCAATATCGGCCAGCTGGAGACCCCGCAGTTCACCTTCGCCCGTCTCAACCTGCAAGGACGGCTGGAAGGAGAAGTGCTGCGCAGCGACAAGCTGGTGACCAACCTGTTCGACGGTCTGCTGGAGACCGGCATGGTGCTGGACTGGCCCGCTCGAACCTTGCAACTGCACGATCTCAAGGCGCGCGGCATGCGGGTGGAGCTGGGTGATCTGGCACAGCAAGGCTTCCCGCAGCGCTTCCCGTTGCAAAGCGTGTCGCTGGATCGCGGTCAGTTGGACGGCGTCAGCCTCAACGACATCAATCAGGAGCTCTCCTTCAACAACTTCAGCGGCCAGCTCACCGCCTTCAACTGGCAGGCGGGCAGCCAGCCCACCGGCTATCTGAGCGGCACCCTGGGGGACATGGGTCGTGGCCTGTTCCAGCTGGAGGAGATCAAGGGCAAGCTCGCCTTCTCGCCCCAACAGATCGACGGCGAACTACAGGGCAAGGCCTATGAAGGGGAGTTCAATGTCGAGCTCTCCCTCGATACCCTGCAGCAGAAGCTGACCCTGAAAGACGTGGCGCTGAGCGGCATGGATATCAGCCTGCCGCAAGGGTGGTGGCAGGATTGGCAGAGCTGGCGCCCGCAGCAGGTGGATATCCGCAAGCTGGCGTTCGACAAGCTCAAGGTGCTCTCCTTCGACGATTCCATCCCTCTGTCGCTGACCGGCTGGCAGCTCTATCTGAGCGATCTCGCCCTGCGCAATAACCAGCCCGGCCCGCTGCTCGGCCGTGCCCGTATCGAGAGCAAGTGGTTCGAGCTGGTGTGGGATGGCCTCAGCGCCCGCAACGGTGAACTGGATGGCGAGCTGACCCCCAGCTCGTGGCAGTTGGGCAAACTCACCAGCTCGCTGCCGGATGAGGGCACCTTCAGCCTGAGTGGTCAGTGGGGCCGCGAACCGGGCCAGAGCAGCCGCCTGCAGTTGCAGGCAACCAAGCTGGATCTGCAGCAGTGGGGCAAGATATTCCACTCCCCTGTCTCGTTCGCTGGCAAGGCGGACGTGAGCGCCGATCTGCAAGCCGAACATGGCAAAACGGCAGGCGAGTGGCGCCAAACCCTGCAGGGCAGCTTTGCCCTCGATGCCGACGAGCCGTTCTGGGACAAGGTGAAGATAGATCCGCTGCTGGATGAGTGGTTCAAGGGAGCGACCCCGCCCACCCTGACGCCGGAACAGCTGTGGCAGGCGATGCAGGAGGGTGACACCCCCTTCTACCGCATCAAGCTGCAGGGCAAGATCGACAAGGGGCAACTACAAGTCGAGCAGGCTGGCGCCTCCACCATCACCCATCTACTGGCGCTGCAAGGTGGGATCGATCTGGTCAACGAGCAGTGGCAGCTGGATCTGGGGATCCTCAACGGCAACCGCTGCGCCGAGCTGCTCGGCCAGTGGCGCGGGCCGTTGACGGAACCCACGCTGGCCTGGAGCTTCCCGCAGAAGCAGGACTCTTGCGGCTGGGAAGTGGGAGTACGCTATCCGCCGCAAGGCAACAGCGCCCCGCTCTGGCGACCGGCTCCCGCAACGAAAGCCCAAAACCAGGCCCAAGTGCAGACCCAAGCCGGGCAGACAAGCGACAGCCAACAAGGGTAAAAACAGACAAGGCCTCATGATGAGGCCTTGTTGTTTGATGGGGAAACGACGCGGTTACTGGCCCGGACGGCGGGGCGGCTGCACCACATAGTGACCGCAGAACTCCGCCGCCAGCTTGCTGCCGCTGAACAGCTGGATCTTGAGGCTGAAGGTGGCAGGCTCCCCCCGTTTGAGCGGCTGCAGCACAGCGGGCATCCCCTCGCGGGCTACTCGCGCCTCGGGCTCCTCATCGACCGGGCCATGATATTTGATGGAGCTCTCGGCCAGCACCGGCTCGCCCACCAGCCCCTCCTCTTTAAGCTGCAACCAGATCAACCCCCAGCCTGCCAGCACGCACTGGCTGTAGACACTGCCGGCGAACATGCTGCCATGCACGTTGAAATTGGCCGCCAGATTGGCCTTGAGGTGGAAAGCCTGGCCATCGTAGTGGCTGATGTGCATCCCCATCTTCTCGCTGATGGGTACCCCGCGCGACCAGCGGGTGGTGAGATCCTGACACCACTCCGGCCGGTACTGGATAGTCTGCAACGGGCTCAGGGATTTGATCATCTGGCGATGGGGAATCCGACCAAAGGAGACGGGGCCGCCCCCCACTTCGAGAAAGCCGCACTTGCGATAGAACTCCACCGCCTCCTGACGGGCGTTCATCACCAGCCGTTTCACCTTCTCGCTGCGGGCCAGCTGCTCGAGATCCTCCACCATTTTGGCACCCAGCCCCTGACCGCGATATTCCGGACGCAGCGCCATAAAGCGGATCTGCGCCTCGTCACCGCCGATAAAGAGGCGGCCTACCGCGATGGGAGTGCCATCGGGTGCCAGCATCAACCGGTGAATGGCGACAGTGTCGTATTCGTCCCGCTCGGAACCGACCGGCAGATTGAAGGGCTTACGCAGAAGTTCCCAGCGCAACTGGTAGTAGGCATCCAGCTCGGCTGCCGTTTGAGGAGTGACTACCCGATACATAAAGCGATCCTTGAGTTTGCGCCGACTAGCAGATGGAAGGGCTTACACAGACGTTTCCAGCGCAGCTTGCAGTAAGTACCCAGCTCGGCGACTGTCTGAGGGGTGACTACCCGGTACATAGTTTCATCCTTGAGTTACACTGGTCGGAAACCATCTTGCCGTGCAAATTCATGGACTTCAATCTGCAAGCGTACCAAGCCGATCACTTGTTGCACCTCAGCGTCAAACCCCAGCGCCGCCTCACGGTACAGGAAAATGACCAGCACCGCTGGCTGGAGATAGACGGCGTGGTGCAATCCGCTATGTTGCTCGCCAACCCCGCGACCCTCTGTCTGCCCCATCAACGGGTCATCGCCTGCCTGCTGCCGGAGCGGGCTGAGCAGATTCTCGAACTTGGGCTGGGTGGCGGCGATCTCACCCGCCATCTGAGTCAGCGCTGGCCCGATGCTCGCCACGAGTGCGTTGACCTCGACGAAGAGGTGCTGACCGTTTATCAGCAGTTTTTCCAGCATCAGGAGAGCGATGAACGCGCCGCTCCGGCACTCCATCAGGCCGATGCCCTCGCCTTTCTCGAGCAGAGTGAGCAGCAGTACGACCTCATCCTGCTCGATCTCTTCAGTCAGGATGGCAACCCGCTGCTGCTGTTTCAGGAGCGGCTCTACCGGGCGCTGGCTCCCCGCCTCTGCGGCACCCTGGTGATCAACCTGCTGCCGCGCACCGAACTGGAGCTAACCCACGCCCTGACACTGATTGAGCAGTGGATTGGCCCGGCTACCCCCTATCCGGTCGCAGGGCTCATCAACGTGATTGTCCACGTCATACCGCGGGATCAGGCATCCTCAGACCTGTAGCCAGAAGGTAACCGGGCCATCGTTGACAAGCGCCACCTTCATGTCGGCGGCAAAGCGCCCGGTTGCGGTCGGGATGCCGCTGGCAGCAGCCTTGGCCACGAAATAGTCATAGAGCCGCTCGGCCTCGCTCGGGTGAGCGCCGCAGGAGAAGCTCGGGCGCATCCCGCTCTTGGTGTCGGCCGCCAGGGTAAACTGGGAGACCACCAGCAGACTGCCGCCGATCTGGCTGACATTGAGGTTCATCTTGCCATTCTCGTCGGAGAAGACCCGATAGCCGCTCACCTTGTGCAGCAGTTTGTCGGCCTTGGCCTCGTCATCCCCCTGCTCTACCCCGAGCAGTACCAGCAATCCCTGACCGATGGCGCCGGTCACCTCCCCCTCGACAGTCACGCTGGCCTCGGAGACCCGCTGAATCAGTGCAATCACATCCCTCTCCTCTCAAAACAGAACGACCGCCCCCTCACAGGGGCGGTCGTCGATGCTACCAATAAACCGGTGGCCAAGGCGATGGCTTAGCCCAGCTCTTCGCTCGCCGGTTTTTCATATTCACCGAGGCAGGCCGTGGTCTCTGCGCCAAGCAATACCACCAGCCAACTCAAATAGACCCAGACAAACAGGATCGGGATGGTGGCCAGCGCGCCATAGATGGCCTGATAGGAGGGGAAGTTGGTGATGTAGATGGCAAAGCCGCGCTTGGCCAGCTCGAACAGGGTCGCCGCTACCAGTGCGCCGATAAAGGCGTGGATCAGCCGTACCTTGCAGTTGGGCACCACGGTATAGACCAGCAGGAAGGTGAGCACCGAGAAGAGGAACGGCAAACCCCGCAACAGCAGATAACCGATACCGAACAGGCTCTCGGCGCCAAACAGCCGCAGCGAGAAGATGTAGGATGAGATGGCGATGCTGGCCCCGATAAGCACGGGCCCCAGGGTGAGGATCATCCAGTACATGGCAAACGCCTGCGCCAGCGGGCGGCCCTGGGTCGAACGCCAGATGTAGTTGAGGTTCTTGTCGATGGCGGAGATCAGCATCAACGCCACCACCACCAGCGCCCCAATCCCCACTGCCGTGGTGTTGGTGGCATTGGCGACGAAGCCGTCGATGTACTCCTTGAGCATGTCGCCCGCGGTCGGCACAAAGTTGTGGTAGACGAACTGCTCCATTGCCTGCTTGAGGCTCTGGAACACCGGGAAGGCGGACATCATGCCAAAGACCACGGCGATCATCGGCACCAGCGAAAGCAGGGTGACATAGGCCAGATAACCGGCGGTAACCGTCAATCTGTCCTGCTGGAAACGGCCCCAGACAAACTGGGCAAAGTGGCGACCATCATGGCGCAAGAAGGAGAGGGCGTGGGCCAAACGGCCGCTGACAGGCTGCTGCATCTTGATTCTCGTTAGCGTCATAGTGGCAATATTGTGTCAGAGGAGAGCGCTGTTTGACCACCTTTGCACCCGATTTGCCTCCATCTGCCCCAATCTGTCGCCCGGATGGCGTCTCTGGCTGTCGCCAGAAGCAGAAATAAAAACGGCCCCGATAAAGGGGCCGTTTGCAACGCCGGATTACAGCATGTAGTCCGCAGGCAGCTCGATGCGGGCGACGCCGGAGGCCACCGCCGCCAGCGCCACGGCGCGGGCAACCCGCGGCTGCAGACGGGCATCCATCGGCTTGGGAATGACGTAATCCTTGCCGAAGGCGAGCTCGTTGACCCCGGCGGCGGTCAGCACCTCGGCCGGCACCGGCTCCTTGGCAAGCGCGCGGATTGCCTCGACCGCAGCAATCTTCATGGCATCGTTGATGCGGCTGGCACGGGCGTCGAGGGCACCGCGGAAGATGAAGGGGAAGCAGAGCACGTTGTTGATCTGGTTCGGGTAGTCGGAACGACCGGTACCCATGATAAGGTCGCTGCGCACCCCGTGGGCCAGCGCCGGCTTGATCTCCGGGTCCGGGTTGGAGCAGGCAAAGATCACCGGATTGGGCGCCATCAGGGCGACCGCTTCGGCGGGCAGCACATCGGGGCCGGAGACGCCGACAAACACATCCGCCCCTTCGATGACATCCATCAGGGTGCGCAGCGGGGTCTCGTTGGCGAAGCGCTGCTTGTACTTGTTGAGATCAGTGCGGCCGGTGTGAATCACCCCCTGACGATCCAGCATGAAAATGTTGTGCGCCCTGGCGCCGCACTTGATCAGCAGATCCATACAGGCGGTGGCGGCAGCCCCCGCCCCCATGCAGACGATGCGGCTGTCACTGATCTGCTTGCCCTGCACTTCCAGCGCGTTGAGCAGACCGGCTGCGGTGACGATAGCGGTACCGTGCTGGTCATCATGGAACACCGGAATATCGCAGCGCTCGATCAGCGCCTGCTCGATCTCGAAGCACTCCGGCGCCTTGATATCTTCCAGATTGATGCCGCCGAAGGTATCGGCGATAGCCGCCACCGTGTCGATGAACTGCTGGCTGGTCTCGTGCTTCACCTCGATGTCGATGGCGTCGATGCCGGCGAAGCGCTTGAACAGCAGGGCCTTGCCCTCCATCACCGGCTTGGAGGCCAGCGGCCCCAGATTGCCCAGCCCCAGAATGGCAGTGCCGTTGGAGATGACGGCCACCAGATTGCCCTTGCCGGTATAGCGGTAGGCATCGGCCGGGTTGGCGGCGATCTCGCGCACCGGCTCGGCAACACCCGGGCTGTAGGCCAGCGCCAGATCGCGGGCGGTTTCGGCAGGCTTGGTCAGGGCGATGGCAATTTTGCCCGGTACGGGCTGGGCGTGGTAATCGAGTGCTTCTTGACGCAGATCGGACATGGGGGACCCCGATGTGGTTGGTGCAAATGAGGTGCCGATAGGGGGCACACAGAAGGGCGGGGATCATAAAAGAAAGCGGTGGGCATGCCCAGCAGATCATGCTGCCATCAGCCAGATCAGACCAGTTATTTCAGCACCTTACCCCGCTCACACCTACCACTTTAGTTATAGATCCTGCCATGTGGGGTAAAAATGGCGCAAAAAGGGCGGCAAGTTGGCCTTGCCGCCCTTTCTGTCAGTGCTGTAGACCTGACTCAGTTGCCCAGATAGACCGGCAACAGATTTGCCATCGACAGGAAGTGGAACAGCGCGGTCGCCAATCCGAACAGGATCAGCAGCCAGGCCATCAGCTTGCCGCCTGGGGTGACGAAATGGGGGGTCACTTCGCCCCGCTCGGCCCGCGCCCGGGTGCGCAGCACCAACAGTGCCGGGATGATGCAAGTCCAGATGGTGGCGGCGGCACCGGCATAGCCGATGGCCAGCAGGAAGCCGAACGGGAAGAGCAGGGAGAGCACCAGCGGCGGCAGGAAGGTGACCGCCCAGGTCTTGCAGCGACCGGCGCGGCTGTTGTCGAACTTGAACAGATCAGCCAGATAGTCGAACACCCCGAGCCCCACCCCGATAAAGGAGGAGAGGATGGCCGCCATGGAGAAGCCGTTGATGGCGCTGGCCACCTTCTCCGATTCGATCACCCCTGAAAGCGCGGAGAGCAGCACACTCACGTCACCTCCCCTGGCAATCACGGGAGCAAAATCCTGACGGGGCAGGTTGCCGAAGATCCCCAGCAGCCAGAGCACGTAGAGCGCCAGCGCGATCAGGGTTCCCCCCAGAATGGCCCATCTGGCCTGCTGCTCGTTCTGGTAATAGGCACGCAGGGAGGCCACCGAGTGGTGATAGCCAAACGAGGTGAGCGCTACCGGCAGCATCGCCATGGCATAGGGAGCGTAGCGGCTCTCGCTGCCCGCCAGATCGAGCAGGGTCGGCAGCTTGATACTGCCGAGCAGACCGGCCACACCGAGGGCGAAGCTGAGGATCATGAAGGCGATCAGCACCACCGAAATACGGTCAACGGCGCGGGTCGAGTGCCACACCACCGCAGAGAAGAGCGCCACAAACAGCACGGACGCGAGCTTGCTGTCGATCCCCAGAATCCCCTGCAGGATGGCACCGGAGGAGGTGATATAGGCGTAGAGCAGAATGCCGCCAACAAAGTAGACCGAGAGGTTGTTGAGGAGATTGAGCTTCTCCCCCAGCAGCTCGCGAGTCACGGTATTGAAGGAGACCCGCATGTCGTGGTGCTGGAAGGATTCCAGCAGCATCCAGCCGGAGAGGGTCATCATCACCATAGTGACGGTCAGTGCCAGCACCGACCATAGGGTCCAGGCCCCCGCCCCCGAACTTGGCAGACCGAGCATGCCGGCCCCCACGCAGACGCTGGCAATGATGCAGGCGCCCCCCAAAATTGACGGTTTTTTCTTCATAATCCCTTCTTTTTCTGACTGATTATCTATCCGCGGTAAACAAGACTGCGGCATGATGCCAGCCTTTGCCATGAGACGCCTACCACTATCTGCCATAACCGGGCATGGCCGCCGCATAAACAATGCCCCGAATGGGGCACTCTATCAGCGGGGGTAGTGTGAAGAGGGTTTAATCCATCACCGGGATACCTGCCCTCGCTTCGGCCTGACGGGCGATGGCCTCGGTCATCCCCTGAAAGATAAAGAGGTGGAACGGCAGCATGGCGAGCCAGTAGGCCAGCCCCCAAGCGCCCTGCGGGTGCCAGTGAGCGGTGACCCGGATGCGGGTCAACCCGGACTCCTCCGGCAGGATGTTGAACTCCAGCCGCCCGACGCCCGGGGCCTTCATGTTGAACAAGAGATCGAGCCTGCGCCCCTCATCCACCCCGAGGATCTGCCAGGAGTCGAGCATATCCCCCTTCACGAAACGATCCGGATTGGTGCGGCCACGGGTGCGGGCCGGACCGCCGATCAGATGATCCATCCATTCGCGCACCACCCACAGCTGGTTCATGTAGAAGTAGCGCTGCTCACCCCCCAGCTGCTGCAACACCTGCCACACCACCTCGGGAGAGGCGAGGCAGATGGCATCGCCGCTGGCGGTACGGTCATAGAAACCATATTCGGGATGGCGCCAGCGCAGGCCAAGCGGCGTCTCCTGCCCCTGCTGTTCGGCACCCAGCTTCTGCTCCAGCGCCAGACTCTCCGCCAGCGCCTCGTCGAAGCTGAGCAGGGTCTGCGGCAGCAAGGCACGCAGCGGGCCGTCATCCGCCGGAATATCGTGCTTGAGACCGCCCACCAGCGCCTTGGCCACCGGCTGCGGCACAGAAGTGACGAACTGCAGCCACCAGGCGGAGAGGCGCGGACTCAGAAACGGGATGGGAATGATGGGGCAGCGCTTGCCGATATGGGCGGCGAACTTCTGCAACTGCTGCTGATAGCTGAGCAGTTCTGGGCCGACCGCATTGAAGATGCGGCCATCCACCTCGTCGGCCTCTACCAGCCCGCCCAGATAGTGCAACAGGTTTGACAGCGCAATCGGCGGCGTGCGCGAGCGCACCCATTTGGGCGTCACCATCATCGGCAGGTTGAACACCAGATCCCGCATCACCTCGAACGCCGCCGAACCGGGCCCGATGATGATGCCGGCGCGTAGCTCAACCGTCGGCACGCCAGATTCGCGAAACAGCTCGCCACAGTGGCGGCGGGAGTTGAGATGGCGGCTGTTGCATTGCTCGGGCTGGATTGCCCCGAGATAGATGATGCGGCGCACCCCGGCTGCGCGGGCAGCGGCGGCGAAGTTCTTCACCCCTTGCTGCTCCAGCCGGTGAAAATCGGCTCCCGCCCCCATGGCATGCACCAGATAGAAGACGGTATCTATGCCCGCCAGCGCAGGCAGCAGAGTGATGGGTTTGAGGCTGTCGGCGAGGCGAAACTCCACCCCCTCAGGCAAGCGGCAGGGACGGCGCGCCCCGGCAATCACCTTGTAGCCGAGGGTCTGCAGGTGGGGCACCAGATAGGAACCGATATATCCTGCCGCCCCCATCACCAGACAGTTACGCATGAGTGCAGCCCTCAGCATCATTGATGCAAGGGGCGCCAGACAGGAATCCACCATAGCCCGCCACACCCATCACCAGACAATTTCTCATGTAATTCTCCCTATCCTTACCGATGCTGCTTGTCAGTCAGCGTGCGCAGCGCTACCTGAAAATGTTCAACTAGAGCGCCACCATCCAGTCTCTTGCCATCCTGCCACGCCACCACCTTGCAACCTAGTACTAACCACCTCTCTGATTAGTCCGATTTGGTGTTAAGCCCTGCTCATTGACTGGTCGATAACTGACCAGATGTATAGCGCCGAGGGCGAACGTATGCGCATCGATCACTACGACCTCCAGGGGGAGGTGCAATACCGGCAACAGCAGGCCCAGAGCCGCAAGGTGCGCAACCTCGGGCCAGTGCCACCCGCCGTCAATCCACCGGAGGGCAACAACACGGCCGCGGCCGGCGAACGCAGCAGCACCCTGACGCTGCAAACCGCGAGGCAATCCGCCACCAGTCAGCAAGCAGCAACACCTCCCGCCCCGCCCGCAGCGGACGTCGGCAAAGAGCAGGATGGTATTCCCGACGATGGACTGGATAACCGCCAGCGGCTGATCAAGCTGATGATTGAGGCGATGCTGGGCCACGAAATCGAGCTGCCCAAGCCGATCAAACCCTCCGAAGAGGGAGGCGATGGAGTGACCCAAGGAGACGCCGCGGCTCAGGCCGCCGAGACGGATCAACTGGTGGAGGTGACTGACACCCTGCTGCAACAGGAGCAGCTCAACGTGGTGGCATCGGCCAGCGTAGCGACTCGGGATGGTCAGACTATTCAGCTCGATCTCGGCTTTGTGCTCGACTGGCGCCAGCTGGAGGTGAGCCAGCGGCGCACTACCCTCAATGCTCTCAAGGATCCACTGGTGCTCAGTCTGGATGGAAAAATCGCCGGCCTGACCGACGCCCGGGTCAAGTTCGACATTGATCAGGATGGCCAAGAGGATAGCCTGCCGGGCTTGAGTGAAGGCAGCGGCTTTGTGGCGCTGGATCGCAACGGCAACGGCACCATAGACGATGGCGGCGAGCTGTTCGGGGCCCGCTCCGGCAACGGTTTTGGCGAGCTGGCAACCCTGGATGAGGATGGCAACGGGGTGCTGGACGAGCGGGATAGCCAGTTCTCGGCGCTGCAGTTCTGGCAGCCGGAACACTCCCCCATCGCTCTGGTGGAGCTGGGGATCGGCGCCATCCTGCTGCATCCCCTCGACACCCCCTTCAACCATCTGGGGGAAAGCGGCAATCAGGGGGTGCTGCGCCAGTCCGGCCTCTATGTGACCGAACAGGGCAAGGGCGGCTGGGTGCAGCAGATCGATCTGCGGGTCTGAACCCGGCACCCGCATGGCAAACCCGGTCGCTGACGAAGCCCGTCAGCGACCAGAACCTGACTCAGTTCAGCTCGGTGGGGTCGATGTCGAGGCTCCAGCGTACCCGCTTGGTCTCGGGCCACCCCTCCAGCTCCTTCACCGCCCAATCCAGCAGCTGGGCCAGTGGAACCCGGTTGGGCCCCTGCACCAGCAACTGCATGCGGAACTTGCCCGCCTTGCGCTCCATAAAGCCGCTGATGGGCCCGAGCACCTGAACATGGGGATAGCGGGCGCTGCGCAGGGTATCGGCGAGGCGGCTGAGGAACAGCTGCACCTCGTCACGGCCATTGGCCTCGGCGCGGAACAGCCCCTGATAGCTGAACGGCGGCAGCCCCAACAGGCGGCGCTCTTTCAACGCCGTATCGGCGAAGTGGCCGTAGCCATTCTGGGTCAGATCCTGCAGCAGGGCATGTTCCGGATGGTGGCTCTGCAACACCACCAGCCCGGGCTTGCTGGCACGACCGGCACGGCCCGCCACCTGGGTGTAGAGCTGGGCCAGCTTCTCGGCGGCGCGAAAATCGGCGCTGAACAGGGCACCATCCACATCCAGCAGACCCACTAGCGTCACGTCCGGAAAGTGGTGGCCCTTGGCCAGCATCTGGGTGCCGATCAGGATCTTGTACTTGCCCTCCTTGATGTCGCCGAGATGGGTCTCCAGCTCCCCCTTGCGGCGGGTGTTGTCCCGATCGATGCGCACCACCGGATATTGAGGGAAAACCGTGGTGAGCAGCTGTTCCAGCTGTTCGGTGCCCACTCCCGATCCGATCAGCTCGTTGCTGCCACACTCGGGGCAGTGGTGGGGCAAGGGGCGCACGCTGTCGCAATGATGGCAGTGCAGCCGTCGTCCGGCCTGATGCCAGGTGTACCAGGCATCACAACGCGCACAAGCGGCGCTCCAGCCACATTGGTGACAGATCAGAGCCGGGGCATAGCCACGGCGGTTGAGAAACAGCATCACCTGATTGCCCGCCGCTAGATGCTCTGCCATCAGCTGCTCCAGCTGGGGAGAGAGCCCGGCCTGCAGCCGCACGCTCTTGATATCCAGGATCACCTGACGGGCGGTCTGGGCATTGCCGGCGCGGCGAGTCAGGGTGAGATAGTGATACTTGCCGCTACGGGCGTTGTGCAATGTCTCCAGCGATGGGGTGGCCGAACCAAGCAGGATGGGGATACCGGCACGATGGGCCCGCATCACCGCCAGATCCCGCGCATGGTAGCGAAAACCGTCCTGCTGCTTGAAGGAGCCGTCGTGCTCTTCGTCGATGATGATGATGCCGAGGTTGTGAAACGGGGTGAACACCGCAGAGCGGGTGCCGATCAGGATGGCGGCGCCGCCGTCGCGGCAGGCGAGCCAGGCATCGAGCCGCTCCCTGTCGTTCATGGCGGAGTTCATCGCCACCACCGGCACGTTGAAGCGGCGGCGGAAGCGGTTGATGGTCTGCGGGGTGAGGCCGATCTCCGGCACCATCACCAGCGCCTGCTTGCCCGCCTTGAGCAAGGGCTCGAGGATGCTCAGGTAAACCTCGGTCTTGCCGGAGCCTGTGATGCCATCCAGCAGGAAGGCACCGAACTTGTCGCTCTGGCTGGTAACGGCAGAGACAGCCAGCGCCTGTTCGCCGTTGAGGCGCAACCCCTCCCCCGGCTCAAAGCGGGCGGCCCAGTCGCCATCATGGCTTGGCTCCAGCGAGCGTTTCTCCAGCAGCCCCTTCTTCTCCAGCGCGGTGAGAGCTGCGCTCTGGATCTCCTCCTGCTTGAGGGCTGATGGCGTCTGCGGCCCCTTGCGCAGCAAGGCGAGCGCCTGCTGCTGCTTGGCCGCCCGCTTGAGTTCGTTGAGATCGATGGCCATACCGGCCTCGGTGGCGAACCAGAACTCCAGTTCGCGATAAGCGGCAGGCTCTCCCTTGCGCACCAGCACTGGCAGGGCGTGGGGCAACACCTCACCCAGCGGATGCTGGTAGTAGCTGGCGCTCCAGTTCATCAGCGCCAGAATATCCGGCCCCAGCACCGGCGTCGCATCGAGTACTCGCTTGATGGACTTGAGCTTGTTGCGGGGTACCTGGCTGTCGGCCGGATGATCCACCACCAGCCCGACCAGGGTCTGGGGACCGAAAGGGATCTCGACCCGACAACCGGGGGCAGGTAACGGCAGGGGAGAGAGATAGTCGAAGTGACGGCGTAACGGTACCGGGACAGCGACACGAACCAGATCCAGCGTTTGGGAAGAATTCACCAGGGGTTGCCTATTTTTTCTGCGAAGCCACTTGCCTGATCTCAGGCATTTCCTATATTATTCGCAGCCTTTGAAACTGTGTTCAACAATCGTGTGGTGTCCGACAAGAGATCGGATGGCGACACGGCCTATTAATTGAGGTTGTCCATGAAAGCTGGTATCCATCCTGACTACGTAGCCATCACCGCCAAGTGCTCTTGCGGTAACGTCATCAACACTTTCTCTACCATCGGTAAAGATCTGAACCTGGACGTGTGCTCCGAGTGCCACCCGTTCTACACCGGCAAGCAGAAAGAAGTTTCTAGCGGCGGCCGCGTAGACAAGTTCAACAAGCGTTTCGGTGCGATGACCACCAAGAAGTAATTTTACTTCTGAAGAATTCTGAAAAAGGCGCCCATCGGGCGCCTTTTTTACGATCCCTGTTTTTCATCCTTCATGTTCCCGCAGCCAGACGCACTCGCCCCTACTGGCCAAATCCTTTGGAACGACGCAAATAGACATAGCCCTCACCCGGGCTGCCCCAACGCGGACTCCCTGCGTTGTCATAGGCGCGATCCAGCAATCTGACGCTATCGGGGCCAATCCAGATATGCTGCACCAGCGTCGTGGCACCGCCAAAATCGGTGGAGCAGTGGCCCACCCGGGTGTGACCGGCATATTCGCCGGAGGGGGTACGGGTCAACCAGATCTCGCAACCGTGGCGCAAGGAGAGCTGCTGCGGGGTCAGGCTGTCGAGCAGGGCGGGATCATGCCAGGCACCGGCAAAATCGGTGGCTCGGGGCATGGTCAGCTCTGCCATCAGGATCCGCCCGTCAGGGGCGGGTGAGAAGCGATAAATACGCTGGCGAAAGGGGCGGATGGAGCGCATGCTCAGATACTGCTCGGCATAGACCCAGCGATAGCCCTGATAGCCGGACCAGATCTCCATCAGGCGCAGCTCGGCACTGGTAAAGCGACTGTCGTAACTGGCCTGCTCCCGGCTCGTAAAGGCCCCGTTGAACCAGCTGAGTAGCGGCTCCATACCGGGCTTGAGTGGGGTAGCCTGGGGCGCCGAACCTGCCAACACCAGACAGGAACAGAGCAGCCCGAATACGGCCACCAACAACTTTGCCATCGAATCCTTCCGAATCATCATAGTGGCGGCGATTATATGAGCGAATTACCCCAATAACAGCCATTACGATCAAATCATTGCCACTCTGGTGCAAAAACCTCACAAGGATGCCAGTCTGCTCACTAAACCCGATATTTTGCCACCGCCTTGTTGAGCAGCTGGGCCTGCTCGTTGAGGCCCTCGCTGGATCTCGCATTTTCCTCCGCCATGATGCTCGACTCCTGGGCGATGTCGCGGATGTTGTTGACGTTGCGGTTCACCTCGTTGGCCACCAGACTCTGCTGTTCGATGGCTGCCGCAATCTGGGTGCTCATATCCATGATGTGGGTAACATCCTGAGTGATCTGCCCTAGCAACTCCCCTGCGGTACTGGCCTGATCCGAACTGCGGTTACCCTGCTCGCGGCAGGTCGCCATTACCTCGACGATGCTGCCGGTCTGTTTCTGCAGCGAGCTGATGATGCCGGCGATCTCCTGGGTCGATTTTTGGGTACGGATGGCCAGATTGCGCACCTCATCGGCCACTACCGCAAAGCCGCGCCCCTGATCCCCTGCCCTGGCTGCTTCGATGGCTGCGTTGAGGGCCAGCAGGTTGGTCTGCTCGGCAATACCACGGATCACGTCAAGCACGGAGCCGATGGTCTCGCTCTCTTTTTGCAGCTGGCTCACCTCGCGGGATGAGCTCTCCAGATTGTCCGCCAGCGAGCGGATCTGCTCGACAGTGTTCTCGACCGCAGTCCGCCCCTCCATCGCCTTGTTGTTGGTCGCCTGCGCATTGTTGGCCGCCTGCTCGGTGTTGCGGGCGATCTCTTCGATGGTGGAGCCCATCTCGGTGGACGCGGTCGCCACCATATCAGTCTCCTGCAGCTGGCGCGCCGCCCCTTCACTGGTGCGCTTGACGTTGGCCGAGAGGTGATCCGCCGCTTCAGTCAGGGTGTGCACGCTCTGCTTCACATCGCCGATCAGATCGCGAAACCCACCCAGCATCACGTCGAGATTGCCTGCCAGCTGGGCCATTTCATCTGCCCCGCGCAGATCTATCTTCAGGCGCAGGTCATTATCCTGACGAATACGGTTGACGGTGTCATTCACCTGAGTAATGGGACGGTCGATGCTGCGCCCCAGCAACACGCTCATGATGCCGATCAGCACAACAATCACCCCGCCACAGACCAGCATCAGGCTGTTGAGGCGAGCGCTCTGCCGCTCCAGCTCAGCGACAATGTGCTGATCGACGGCGGCAAACCCCTGTTCGGTCTGATGCACCAGATCCCGCATCTGGTTGCGCAGCCCTTCATCCTCTTTCAGCCCCAGTACCTGCATCCCCTGCACCAACGCCACAAAGTCCTGCCGGTACTGCTTGCTGGCCTGCTCCAGCTTGCCGCGATCCGCCTCCGGCAAAGTGGCAAGGCTATCCTGAAAACTCTTGTGCAAGGTCTCGAAACGCTCCAGATACTGGATGTCGGAGCGCAGCATGAAGTCCTTCTCCGCCCGCCTCAACTGCAACATGGTGATGAGCAACCCCTGCTGATCCAGCTGCTTGAGCCCATTCTCCACCTCATGCACCGCCGCCCGCAGCTTGCCATAGAGCCCCTCCTCCGGCCCCAGACCAATCTTCTGCTGCTGGGCCACCAGATCGTTGAAGGCTTTGCCATAACCGCTGATCTGCTGATCCAGTCTGGTCAGCTCCCCCTCGACGGCCGCCAGATTGTCATCGGTCACCAGCTCCCGATTGTGCTGGTGAAAATCTGACAGCCCCTGATTGAAGCGCTCGACGAAGGTCATATCCTTGCGGATCAGAAAATCCTTCTCGGCCCGGCGCAAGTTGAGCATGGCGATCTCCAGCTGGTCGATATTGCGCTGGGCTTCGGTCAGGTGACGGTGTACCTGGCTGGAGTAGATAAACAGGCCGCTCAGTACCAGCATGGCAACGGCAACCAGCACGGTATTCAGGATCAACTTATGACGGATAAGCACGATGGACCTCTCGCAAACTGGCAGTGAACTGCATTGAGCTTATGCAGAAAAGCGGCGACAGGTGATCTGTGCAAGGAATATTCATTGAAATGCCACACCCACTCCTTATACTGGTTGCACCTGTTTCCAGCCGTGGATTTGACACTATGGAATACAATACTTCTGAACTGTGCGACATCTATCAGGACATGGTGGATGTGCTTGAACCCATGCTCTGCTCCTTCGGCGGCCGCGCCTCTTTCGGCGGCGTCATCACCACCGTCAAATGCTTCGAATCGAATGGTCTTATCCGTGAACTCGTCAAAGAGAACGGGCTGGGACGCGTCTTGCTGATCGATGGCGGTGGCTCCATGCGCCGAGCTCTGATCGACAGCGACATCGCCACCACGGCGGCCGAGAACGATTGGGAAGGGATTGTCTGCTACGGCTGCGTCCGCGAAGTCGATATTCTGGAAGATCTGGATATCGGTATTCAGGCACTGGCAGCCATTCCGGTCGGTGCCGACAGCAAGGATGTAGGGGAGACCGATCTGCCGGTCAACTTCGGTGGCGTGACCTTCCTGCCTGACGACCACCTCTACGCCGATACCACAGGGGTGATCCTCTCCCCCGAGGCACTCGATATCGAGTAAGCCACAGACAGCGTGACGACGGGAGCCTTGGCTCCCGTTTTTTATGCCTGCAACTTGCTGAAAAATGACAAAAAAAGAGGGCCAGATAAACTGGCCCTTAACTGGAAGCAATGTGAGCAATGTCGTGCCTTCACAAGAAGTCCATCACGTTGGAACGAATGAAGTCTTTCCCGGAAAACAAGTTAACAATAATCATTCTCATTTAACTAGGCAAGCGCTATTTGCAGAAAGTGCAAAAAAATTGACCACCGCGAAGGGTGGTCAATCTGGTCAGGCTTGCCGGGTGGCCGTTTGCAGGCTGGATAATCCGGCCTCGCCCACCAGCTTGCGGCTGAGGTAGCGCAACAAGACACCGTAGAGCGGCACGAACAAACCAAGGCTTATCAGCAACTTGAATACGTAATCGACGGTTGCGATCTCGACCCAGTGCTCTGCCATGAAAGGATCTGTGGTGCGCCAGAAGGCCACACTGAAGAAAGCGATGGTATCGACCAGATTACCGAATAGGGTGGAGGCCGCAGGTGCAATCCACCACTGCTTGAGCAGACGCAGGCGGTTGAACACCACCACATCCATGAACTGCCCTACCAGATAGGCCATAAAGCTGGCCAGCGCGATACGCGCTACGAACAGGTTGAACTCGGCCAGATGACCAACGCCCTGGAAGCTCCCTTCGAAGAAGAGCACGGAGAGCGCATAGGAGACCGCTAGCGCTGGCAGCATCACGGTCTGGATAATCTTGCGTGCCAAACCGGCACCGAAGATCCGCACTGTCAGGTCGGTCGCCAGGAAGATAAACGGGAAGCTGAACGCACCCCAGGTGGTATGGAAGCCAAACACGGTGATCGGCAGCTGCACCAGATAGTTGCTGCTGGCAATGATCAGGATGTGGAACAACGACAGGCGAACGAGCGCCGTTTGGTACTGCGCAGGGGTCAAATTCATCTTGTGACCTTTTTGGTTAATGGGGTTAGGGAACCCATATCGCCACCATTGGCGATAATCGAGGGGCGAGATTATACGCCCCCAAACCGATAGTTCAATCTTTATGCGATTACGCTTGTCCAGGTTGGCCAGCGGCAGAGCAGGCCTTGCAGGCGATAGTCACACCTTGTGCTGTCTGGCGAGCCAGAGCAGCGCCTCCCGATCCGCCGGGCGCACCGCCTCCAGCCAGCAGCCGCTGTAGTGTTCGTACTCCAACCGAAACTGGCTCCCTTCAAACACCAGCAACCAGCTATGGCGGTCGGCCCCCGCATCCTGCTCGAGCGGCTGCAGCTCCCACTCTCGCAGCAAGGCCTGCGCCAACAGCGGGAACGTGTCCCAGTCGAGTGCCGGACAATCCAGCGTCACTACGCCAGCTTCGCTATCTACCTGTTTGATTTGCCAACTCATTCCCTGTCTCTCAGCTACTGCAGGAGAGCTCACCACCGCAATACCATGCCGGAGTCGGGGTGGCGAGATCCTCATATTCGGGTTGTTCATCAAAGGGACGCTGCAAGGCGGCGAACAGCCGCTCGAACGGCTGCATATCCCCTGCGTCGGCGGCGTCTATCACCTGCTGGGCCAGCGCATTGCGCAGCACATACTTGGGATTGATGGCATCCATCTGCACCTTGCGCACGGCATCCTCGCTGCCTTCGCGCATTAGCCGCGCCCGATAGCGCTCCAGCCACGCCTGCCAAACACCTGGTCCAGACAACAGGGCCAGCAGAGACGCAGGCCACGCCCCCTCTTGCGTCACCTCACCGAGACGGCGCAGGAACAGGTGGTAATCCACCTTGTGGGCCGCCAGCAATCGGAACAACTCGCGGAACAGCGCCGGGTCATCCTCCTCCCACACTGCCAGTCCGAGCTTGGCCCGCATCAGCTCGGAGTAGTGCAGCATCAGCTGCTGCTCGTACTGGGCCAACGCAGCAGCCAGCGCATCACCGTCTACATGGCCAGCCAGCGCCTGCGCCAGTTTTTGCAGATTCCAGTAACCGACCGCAGGCTGCTGATCCAGCGCGTAGCGGCCCGCCGGATCCGAGTGGTTGCAGACAAAGTCCGGCACGTAGGCATCGATAAAGCCGTAGGGGCCGTAATCCAGCGTCAGGCCGAGCAGCGACATGTTGTCGGTATTCATTACCCCGTGACAGAAGCCCGCCGCCTGCCATTTGGCAATCAGCCGCGCGGTGCGGCGCACCACTTCGGCAAACAGTTCGGCACCACTCTCCAGTTCGGGGAAGTGGTGGCGCAGCAGATAATCGATAACCAGCGGGATCTTCTCCCCCTGCCCGCTCCAGGCGAAATACTCGATATGACCGAATCGCACGTGGCTGGGGGCGGTGCGCAGCACGGTCGCCCCCGTCTCCACCTGTTCGCGATAAACGGGCTCCTGACTCCCCACTAATACCAGCGCACGGGTGGTCGGGATGCCGAGAGCATGGAGCGCCTCGGAGGCGAGATATTCGCGGATGCTGGAGCGCAGCACGGCGCGGCCGTCACCAAAACGGGAAAACGGCGTCTTTCCTGCCCCCTTCAGGTGCAGATCCCAGCGCTGCCCATCCGGCGCCAGCTGCTCACCCAGCAGCAGCGCGCGACCATCTCCAAGCCGGGGGCTATAACCCCCGAACTGATGGCCCGCATAGACCTGCGCTACCGGCTGCATGCCTGGCAGCACTTTTCCCTCGCCACAACAGGCGATCCAGTCAGCCTTGCTGACGCCTCCCAGCCCCAACTCATCCAGCAAAGCCCGGTTGAGATGAAGCAACCGGGGCTGCTGCAGCGGCTGGGGGACCACGGGTTCACAGGCCCAGGGCAACTCGGTCGCAAAAGTGTTGATCAGCTTCATGGTTGTGCCATTCGTCCCTGCGTATGCTCGTGTCACTCTTTATACTGCCGTCAGCCATGCTTGTGCTCACTGGCAACCATCATTTTTCAATTCAAGGAGAAGAAGATGCAAAAATGGGTATATGCCCTGCCCTTGCTGGCACTGGCGTGGGGTCATCAGGCCAAGGCTGCCGATATTGAAGCCGGCAAAGCCAAAGCGGCGGTCTGTGCCGCCTGTCACGGCGTGGAAGGCAAGGCGATGATCCCCAACTATCCCCATCTGGCGGGTCAGAATGCCGCCTATCTGGTGAAACAGTTGAAAGCGTTCAAGGATGGCACTCGCAAAGAGCCCTTGATGGACCCCTTCATGGCGCCGCTGACCGATGCGGATATCGACAATCTGGCCGCCTTCTACGCCAGCCTGAAATAACCTCGCGTCTAACCCTTGGTTCTTCCGAGCCGCGCTTACCGTGGTCGATTAGGCAGCCTAATCGACCCTACCGCCGGCAGTAGTCGATGATCAGATCCATAAAAGCTTCGCCAAAGCGCTCCAGCTTGCGGTGCCCGACACCGTTGATGGCCAGCATCTCGTCTTCAGTCATCGGCATCAGTTGAGCCATCTCAACCAGGGTCGCATCGTTGAACACCACGTAGGGCGGCACCTCTTCGTCCTCGGCAATCTGCTTGCGCAGGCCTCGCAGCTCCTTGAACAACCGTTTGTCGTAGTTGGCGTTATCGAGCAGGCCGTTGCGCTTCTCCTTGCGGCTGGAGATAGGCTGCAGGCGGGGCACCGCCAGCTCCAGCTTCACATCACCACGCAGCACAGGGCGGGCCGCTTCGGTCAGCTGCAACACCAGATTGCGAGTGATGTTCTGGGTCAGCAGCCCCTTGTGGATCAGCTGGCGGATCACGCTCATCCAGTATTCATGGCTCTGATCCTTGCCGATGCCGTAGGTCGAGAGCTTGTCATGGCCGTGATCCTTGATGCGCTGGTTGAGGGAACCGCGCAGCACCTCCACCACATAGCCCACCCCGAAGTTCTGCCCCACCCGCCAAACGCAGGAGAGTGCTTTCTGGGCATCTTCGGTGCCGTCATAGCTCTTGGGCGGATCGAGACAGATATCGCAGTTGCCGCACGGCTTGTCGTTGTACTCGCCGAAGTAGTTGAGCAGCACCTGACGGCGGCAGGTCTGCGCCTCAGCAAAGGCCGCCATCACGTTGAGCTTGTACTGCTCCACCTGCAACTGCTGGGGATTCTCGATGTTGTCGAGCAGGCGGCGCACCCGACCGATGTCGGCAGGATCGTAGAGCAGCAGCGCCTCTGCGGGGGTACCATCGCGCCCGGCGCGACCGGTCTCCTGATAGTAGGATTCGATGTTCTTCGGAATGTCGTAGTGCACCACGAAGCGCACATTGGGCTTGTCGATGCCCATACCGAACGCCACCGTCGCCACCACTATCTCGATGTCATCCTTGAGGAAAGCATCCTGCGTCTGCTGGCGCTGCTCAAGCGGCAGCCCCGCATGATAGGGCGCCGCCTTGCAGCCGTGGCGGGATAGCCGCTCGGCCACCTCCTCCACCCGGTTGCGGCTGGAGCAGTAGACGATGCCGCAGTTGCCCTTCTGGCTCTGCACGTAGCGCAGCAGCTGCTCAGCCGCCTTGAACTTCTCCACCAGGCTGTAGCGGATATTGGGACGATCGAAGCTGGCGGTGTGGATGAAGGGATCGTTCAGCTCTAGGCGGTGCAGCATGTCGCTGCGGGTCGCCTCGTCGGCGGTGGCCGTAAGCGCTACCACCGGCACCTGCGGGAACCACTGCTTGAGTCGCCCCAGCGCCGCATACTCAGGCCGGAAATCGTGGCCCCACTGGGAGACACAGTGCGCCTCGTCGATGGCGAACAGCCCGAGCGGCAGCTCGGCCAGCCGATCCATAAACTCGTGCTGCAACAGTCGTTCGGGGGAGACATAGACCAGCTTGATCTCACCGCGACGCATGGCGGCGAAGTTCTGGATCATCTCCTCCCGACTCAGGGCCGAGTTGATATAGACCGCCGCTACGCCGTTGGCGCGCAGGCTGTCGACCTGATCCTTCATCAGCGAAATAAGGGGAGAGACCACCACCCCGAGCCCTGGCCGCAGCAGTGCCGGGATCTGGTAGCAGAGCGACTTGCCGCCACCGGTGGGTTTGAGCACCAGCGCATCGCGCCCCGCGACGATCTGCTCGATGATTTCGAGCTGACCCGGCCGAAACTGCTGATAGCCGAAGACCGCCTGCAGCAGGGCAAGCGGACTCTCTGGCTGAGGATCTGGCAGGGTTTCGGCAATCGCGGTCATGGGCTCTCCTTTGGGGTCGCCATTCTAAAGCAGCCGCCGCCCACAATAAACCTGCCATTGCGACTGTTAAGGAACTGTTGCAGACTGGCTGGAGTTTTTACTCGGCTTTGATGACAAGGATTGGGATCAGAGAATGAAACAGATGCTCAAGAAGATGGCGCTCAGTGGCATTGCCAACCTGTTTGCCGAGAAGATGCCGTTCAACAAGCTGATCGGCATGCAGGTGACCCACTACGACTTCGACAAGGTGGAGTTGCGCATCAAGATGGACGACAAGCTGATCGGCAACCCCTTCCACAACATCCTGCACGGCGGCGTCACCGCCACGCTGCTGGATGTGGCGGGCGGCATGATAGTCGCCGCATCCTGCATCGACGAGCTGGAGGAGTTCTCCCCCAGCTATCTCAAGGAGCGCTTCGCCCGCCTCGGCACCATAGATCTGCGGGTGGATTACCTGCGCCCAGGGCGCGGCAACGAGTTTATCGCCACCGCCCACATCATCCGGGCTGGCAGCAAGGTGGCCGTCGCCCGGATGGAGCTGCACAACGAAGAGGGCACCCACATCGCCTTCGGCACCGGTACCTATCTGGTGGGTTGAACCAAGTTAGTGCATAAAAACCACGCGGCTAATCCACTTTTAATCATTAGATTCCTTACCCCCTCTGGCCGAACAAGGTCCATACTGATAGTCGGGATTGTGTGCAGAGGGAGGATTGCAGGCGATGAGTGCGAAACTGGCCATCAAACCATCCAGAGCCTTGTTGACACAGCTCGAGTCCATGCTCGACGAGGTGCAGACACCCGAGTGTCGCCACTGGTTGGAACAGGAGCTTGAGGGGTATTCTCTCTCCTCACCCCTGCCTTGGTATCGCATCGTTCCCTGTCGGCAACGCGGTCACTTTCTGGATCTGAAAACGGGAAAATATTTGACCTGTCATATCAACAGTCAAACGCTATGCCAACGCGATCTGGCCCAAATTCAGTTCATTTATGCCCGTGAACCCGCCGCCCACTATTTGCTGCAACGCAATTCCGGTATTGAACCCTGGCCAGAACAGCTGCTGGAAGATTATCAGGAGCAGTTGATCCCCGGCCATCTATGCCTGCAAGCCTGGCATGAGCCCGTTATTTCATTACGTGCACAACTGATGGAGGGAATAGAACATTTCATTAGTGAGTACCCCAAGCACGCGGCCTTGCTGCCTCAACACAGTTTCAAGGCTTTGCGGCATCAGCACTGGCATATCTGAGTAAGCGCCTGGCGCGCAAGGAGGGCACCATAGACAAGACCCATAGCGAGATTGCCACAATCTAGAGTGCCGGAGTCAGGATCAGACTCCACCGATGGGCCACCGAGCGGTGGCCCTTTTAATGTCTGTGGGCTTGCTTCGACCCTGCATACATCAAGTCAGATCACTTGGCCAGGTAACAGGTCAGCAGCTAATGAAAAACCGAGTAACTGGAAGGAAAATGCAAAAAGGCCGCTCTATTGAGCGGCCTTTTCAAATTTGGTCGGTGTGAGAGGATTCGAACCTCCGACCCCTTCGTCCCGAACGAAGTGCGCTACCAAGCTGCGCTACACACCGATGTCTGCGGGACGGGAATTTACCGAAAGCCCAGACCTGACACAAGCCTTTTTTGCATTTTGCAGGAAAAAAAGTGCTGTTCGCTCAACTATTCAGCACTCTTTTCACCCGTTTACCGGACTGCAGCCAGCTGGTGACATTCCGGCAACCGGCCGTCAGGCCAGGCGCAGGGATGCCGGCCCCAGCAGACGGCGCTGCCAGTCAGCCACAGTGCCATGCTCCAGCCAGTCGGCTGCATGCTGGCGCCAGTTGGGGGAGAGGGCCGGATTCTCCAGCAACATCAGCAGATCAGCTTCATTGCGCACCTGATTGAACAGGATATCAGCCGTACGCTTCACCGTCAGCTCTGGGTAAGGCCTGTCCACCAACTCCATGGCCGACTCCGGCGACACCATCCCCTCCTCCAGCACCCGCAGCAGCCAGCCACAACGGCCATTCAGTTGCATCACCTGGGACATCTGGCCATAGCCAAAGCGCTGGTTGAGCTTGAAGCAGGGGGATCTTGGCTGACTTATCTGGATCAGCGCCTCGTCGAGTCGATAGACATCGCCAATGCAGGCTTGCGCCTCGGTCAGCCCGATACCGGAGAGGTTCTCGCCAAAGGCGGCAGGTTGCCAGGGTGTACGTGGCGCAGGCAAGCCCAGTGCGGTTTGCCAGGTCTGCCACCAGAGATAGTGATCGGCAGGATAGTAGTGGAGCGCCCGATCCGGGCCACCGTGGTGGCGCAGGTCACACTGCTCATCCCCTTCCAGACCCGCAAAGGTACAGCGAACTGGTGCAGAGATCGGTTGCTTGTGAATGGCGCTGGTGAGGCCGGGCACCAGCTCGGTGCCACGACCGCTAAAAAGGGAGATCCGCATACTCATCCTCCAGGTTGACGAGAGTAGGCGGATCTTATCATGGCGTCAGACGACGGCCTGCATCTGGGTGGTCATGGCGATCTCGGCACGACGGCGCTTCTCCGCCCTGGCCATCAGATACCAGCTGCCGAAGGTAAAGAGCGATACCGACAACAGGATCAGGCTGGCCACCGCGTTTATCTCGGGTTTCACCCCTAGCCGCACCGCCGAGAAGACCTCCATCGGCAAGGTGGTCGAGCCCGGGCCGGAGACGAAGCTCGCCAGCACCAGATCATCCAGCGACAGGGCGAACGACATCATGCCGCCTGCCGCCAGCGAGGGGGCGATCATCGGGATAGTGATCAGGAAGAACACCTTCCACGGCTTGGCGCCAAGATCCATCGCCGCCTCCTCGATGGAGAGATCCAGCTCCCGCAACCGCGCCGACACCACGATCGCCACGTAGGCGGTACAGAAGGTGGTGTGGGCGATCCAGATGGTCAGCATGCCCCGCTCGGCGGGCCAGCCCACCAGCTGGGCCATCGCCACGAACAGCAGCAGCAGCGACAGACCGGTAATCACCTCGGGCATCACCAGCGGCGCCGTCACCATGCCGCCGAACAGGGTGCGACCACGGAAGTGGGGAATTCGGGTCAGCACGAAGGCTGCCACCGTCCCCAGCGCCACCGCGGCGATCGCGGTGTAGAAGGCGATCTCCAGCGAACGGAACACAGACCCGATCAGCTGCTTGTTGTCGAGCAGGCCGAAGTACCACTTGAGTGACCAACCGCCCCACACCGTCACCAGCTTGGAGGCGTTGAAGGAGTAGACCACCATGATGATCATGGGCAGGTAGATAAACAGCAGCCCCAGCCAGAGCATCAGTTTGGCAAAACCGAAACGCTTCATCATGCCTTGCCCTCCAGCTCTTTGGCCTGGTTACGGTTGAAGAGGATGATCGGAATAATCAGCACCGCCAGCATCACTACCGCCAGCGCAGAGGCAACCGGCCAGTCGCGGTTGTTGAAGAACTCCTGCCACAACACCTTGCCGATCATCAGGGTCTCCGGGCCGCCCAGCATTTCCGGAATAACGAACTCCCCTACCACCGGAATGAACACCAGCATGCAGCCGGCGATAATGCCGTTTTTGGAGAGCGGCACCGTAATCTGCCAGAAACGGGTCAGGTTGCGGGCCCCCAGGTCGGAAGCAGCCTCCAGCAGGCTCTGGTCATGCTTGACCAGATTGGCGTAGAGCGGCAGTACCATGAAGGGCAGGTAGGAGTAAACGATGCCGATATAGACCGCCAGGTTGGTGTTGAGGATCTGCAGCGGTTCGTCGATCACCCCGATCCCCAGCAAGACGCTGTTGAGCAGGCCGTTGTTGCTGAGGATCCCCATCCACGCATAGACCCGGATCAGAATGGCGGTCCAGGTCGGCATCATGATCAGCAGCAGCAGAACGGTCTGGGTCTCCTTGTTGGCCCGAGCGATGGAGTAGGCCATCGGATAGCCAATCAGCAGGCAGAGCAAAGTGCTGACGAAGGCCATCTTGAGGGAGCCCAGATAGGCCGCGATATAGAGCTCATCCTCCTGCAGCAGCAGGTAGTTGCCCATATTGAGCAGGATGGTGAGCTGACTGTCGGCCCAGCTCACCACATCGGTGTAAGGCGGGATCGCCACATCCGCTTCCGCAAAACTGATCTTCACCACGATGACGAAGGGCAGCAGGAAGAAGAGGAACAGCCAGAAGAAGGGGATGCCGATCACCAGTCGGCGCCCCCCAACCCGCTTCAGTCGTTGCAAGAACTTCATGATTGCAGCACCACGCCGCTGTCATCTTCCCAGTAGAGGAACACCTGGTCATCCCAGGTTGGCCGCTTGCCGTGGCGTTCGGCATTGGCGATGAAAGCCTGAACGATTTTGCCCGAGGGCAGCTGAATGTGATAAACCGAGTGACCGCCCAGATAAGCGATGTCATAGACCTCACCCTTGGTCCAGTTGAAGTCCGGGTGCTCGATCTCCTCCGGCTTTTGCAGACTCATCAGCAGTTTTTCCGGCCGCAGGGCGTAGGTCACCTTCTTGTTTTCGGCGCGGGAGCTGATGCCGTGGCCCACATAGATGGGCTGCTCCAGATCGGCGCAGGCGATGGTGGCGTGGTCCTGCTCATCCTCCACCAGCAGGCCGTCAAACAGGTTGACGTTGCCGATGAACTCGCACACCAGCCGACTGGCCGGGGTCTCATAGATATCCATCGGGCTGCCGATCTGCTCGATGCAGCCGAGGTGCATGATGGCGATCCGCTCCGCCATGGTCATGGCCTCTTCCTGATCGTGAGTCACCATGACGCAGGTAACCCCGACCCGCTCGATGATCTCCACCAGCTCCAGTTGCATCTTGGAACGCAGCTTCTTGTCGAGCGCCCCCATGGGTTCATCCAGCAGCAGCAACTTGGGACGCTTGGCTAGCGAGCGAGCCAACGCCACCCGCTGGCGCTGGCCACCGGAGAGCTGATGCGGTTTGCGGCGGGCATACTGGGTCATCTGCACCAGCTTGAGCATCTCCTCCACGCGGGCATCGATCTCGGCCTTGGGCAGGCCATCCTGCTTGAGGCCAAAGGCGATGTTCTGGGCCACCGTCATATGGGGGAACAGGGCGTAGGACTGGAACATCATGTTGATGGGGCGTTCATAGGGGGGCATGTCGGTGATGTCGACCCCGTCGAGGAACAGCCGCCCCTCGGTCGGGCGCTCGAAACCGGCCAACATCCGCAGCAGGGTCGATTTGCCGGAACCGGACCCACCGAGCAGGGCGAAAATCTCCCCCTTGTGAATATTGAGAGATACGTTATCGACCGCCAGCGTTTCGTCGAACTGCTTGCTTACCCGATCAATTTTCACCAGCACTTCTTTGCGCTGCTGACTGCCCTCGAGGGCTTTCTTGTAGGCACTGGAGGCTATCGCCATTACCAAACTCCCCAACGTGATACCGGCCTTGCGGCCGATCCATAAAAGCGATTTGGCGCCCCCGAACGGGCACCAAGGTTAGGTACCGGACTTGATCTTGGTCCAACTCCGGGTGATTAGACGCTGCACCGAGCGGGGATGTGCTTCCTGCACATAGAGTCGCTCCAGCACGGCTTGAGGGGGATAAACCTCCTCATTGTTGCGCACCGCCTCATCCATAAACTCGCCCGCCCTTGAGTTGGGATTCGCGTAGCCCACATAGTCGCTGACCTTGGCGATCACTTCGGGCTGCAGGACGTAGTTGATGAGAGCGTGCGCCTCTTTGACATTGGTGGCATCGGACGGGATCGCCATCATGTCGAACCAGAGATTGCCCCCCTCTTTCGGAATGCTGTAGGCAATTTTCACCCCCTTGCCAGCTTCATCGGCGCGGGCAGCGGCTTGCAGGATGTCGCCGGAAAAACCGGCCGCCACGCAGATGTCGCCATTGGCGAGATCGCCGATGTATTTGGAGGAGTGGAAGTAGGCCACATAGGGCCGCACCTTGAGCAGCAGCGCCTCGGCCTGCTTGATATCCCCCGTCGCATGACTGTTGGGATCGAGCCCGAGGTAGTTGAGGGCAGCAGGGATCATCTCGTCGGCAGAGTCGAGGAAGGCGACGCCGCAGCGAGAGAGTTTCGCCATATTTTCCGGTTCGAAGATGGTGGCCCAGGAGTCAATCTTGTCGACTCCCAGCACCGCCTTGATTTTGTCGACGTTGTAGCCGATGCCGTTGGTCCCCCACAGATAGGGCACCGCGTACTGATGACCCGGATCCACCTTGTCGAGCTGCTTGAGCAGCACGGGATCCAGGTTGGCCAGATTGGGCAGCAGGGATTTATCCAGTTTCTGGAAGGCTCCCGCCTTGATCTGCTTGGCCAGAAAATTATTGGAGGGCACCACCAAATCGTAACCGGTCCGCCCCGTCAGCAACTTGCCTTCCAGGGTCTCGTTGGAGTCAAACACGTCATAGACGGTCTTGATCCCGGTCGCCTGCTGGAAATCGCTGAGGGTAGTCTCGCCGATATAGTCAGACCAGTTGTAGAAGTGCAGCACAGGGGCAGCCTGGGCCACATTCGCCAATCCCATGGTCAGCGCTATGGTTAGCAATCTGGTTGTATTCACGGTGTCAGTTCTCCTGTTTCAGTGGTTGACCGTCTGCGCATCCATTCGCGCGGCCCATCCGGATGGATGGCATCACTACCCTCCCGGCCGAACTGCGGACCGGGAGGGGCATTCGTTACTTACTTGCCAGACTTGATCTTGGTCCAGCTGCGGGTCATCACACGCTGCACCTTGGCCGGCAGATCCGGGAAGGTGTAGATCTTCTGCAGGGTTGCCGCATCGGGGTAGATACCCGGATCGGTGCGGATCGCCTCATCCACCAGCGGGGTCGCCGCCTTGTTGCCGTTCGGGAACTGCACCACGTTGGTGATATTGGCGATCACCTCGGGCTTCATCAGGTAGTTGATGAAGGTGTGGGCCGCCTCGACGTTCTTGGCATCCGCCGGAATGGCGATCATGTCAAAGAAGCTGCCCGCCCCCTCTTTCGGAATGGTGTAGGTGAGCGCGACGCCATTCTTGGCCTCGGCTGCCCGCGCCTTGGACTGCTGCAAGTCACCGGAGTAACCGACCGCGACGCAGAGGTTGCCGTTGGCCAGATCCGAGATGTACTTGGAGGAGTGGAAATAGGCGGTATAGGGACGGATGGAGAGGAACAACTCCTCAGCCTTCTTCAGGTCGGCCGGTTTCTGGCTATCCGGTTTGAAGCCCAGATATTGCAGGGCAGCCGGCAGCATTTCGGTCGGTGAATCGAGGAAGGAGACGCCACACTCTTTCAACTTGGCCATGTTCTCCGGCTTGAACACCAGATCCCAGGAGTTGACCGGGGCATCGGCCCCCAGCACGGCTTTCACCTTCTCGGCGTTGTAGGCATAGCCGATGGTGCCCCACAGATAGGGGATGGAGTACTGGTTGCCCGGATCACTCGGCTCGAGCGCCTTGAGCAGGTCGACATCCATATTTTGCCAGTTGGAGAGCTTGGACTTGTCCAGTTTCTGGAACACGCCCGCCTTGATCTGCTTGGCCAGGAAGGGGTTGGATGGCACCACGATGTCGTAGCCCGAACTACCCGCCAGCAACTTGGCTTCCAGTACCTCGTTACTGTCGAACACGTCATAGACCACCTTGATCCCCGTCTCCTTCTGGAAGTTATCCAGGGTATCCGGCGCTATGTAGTCGCTCCAGTTGTAGACGTGCAGCACCTTCTCTTCAGCCATTGCTCCGGCACTTGCCATGACCAGAGCCACAGAGGCAGCGATCACTCCTGTTTTGAAAGACATCATCCTTGTCTCCTAAGCAAATTGTATGCGCATGCCAACCTGCCCGACCCACCTCAACCCTTCAGCTTTGCGGCTGTCAGATCCAGACTGCGCCTGGCCAGATCGACCAATTCATCAACCTGTTCCTCGGTGATGACCAAGGGGGGCGATATGATCATGGTATCGCCTACCGCCCTCATCACCAAGCCATTGTTAAAGCAGAACTCCCGGCAAGTCATCCCCGCATTTGCCTGAGCAGGGAAACGCCGGTTGGTCTGCTTGTCCTCAACGATTTCCAGCGCGGCGACCAATCCTTTGCCTCGGGTTTCTCCCACCAGAGGATGATCGGCCAGCTCCGCCCAGCGGCGCTGCAAATAGGGGCCGATAGTATCATGCACTCGCTTAACTATGCTCTCTTTCTGCATAAGCTGGATATTGGCCACCGCAACGGCGCAAGAGACCGGGTGACCCGAATAGGTGAAGCCGTGGTTGAACTCGCCCCCCTCCTCCACCAGTACCTTGGCGACCCGGTCGCTTACCATGACGGCACCAAGTGGCAGATAGCCAGAGGTGATCCCCTTGGCCAGACACATCAGGTCCGGCTTGATGCCAAACCCTTCGCTGGCAAACCAGTGGCCGGTGCGGCCAAAGCCGCAGATCACCTCGTCAGCGATCAGCAGAATGCCGTAGTGATCGCAGATACGCTGGATCTCCGGCCAGTAGCTGTCAGGCGGAATGATGACGCCGCCCGCCCCCTGGATCGGCTCGCCGATAAAGGCAGCCACCTTGTCCACCCCCAGCTCCAGAATCTTCTGCTCCAGCTGACGGGCCCGCTCCAGCCCGAACTCGTGGGCACTCATCCCCTGCCCCTCACCGAAGTGGTAGGGCTGATCGATGTGCACTATGCCGGGAATGGGCAGGCCGCCCTGGGCATGCATCCCCTTCATGCCACCCAGACTCGCCCCCGCCACGGTGGAGCCGTGATAGGCGTTGTGGCGGCTGATGATCACCTGTTTGTCAGGCTGACCCTTGCTGGCCCAGTAGTGGCGCACCATCCGCAGCACGGTATCGTTGCACTCGGAGCCGGAGCCGGTGAAGAAGACGTGGTTGAGATGGGCTGGCGTCACCTCGGCCAGCAGGGTCGCCAGCTCGATCACCGGCGGGTGAGCGGTCTGGAAGAAGAGGTTGTAGTAGGGCAACTGCTGCATCTGGCGGGTAGCGGCATCCACCAGCTCCTGGCGGCCATAGCCCATATTGACGCACCACAGGCCCGCCATGCCGTCGAGAATGCGTTTGCCCTCGGAGTCTTCCAGATAGACACCGCTGGCTTTGGTAATGATGCGCGAGCCCTTCTTGTTCAGGGCCTGAAAGTCGGTAAAGGGGTGCAGGTGGTGGCTGGCATCCAGTTGCTGCCACTCACGGGTGGTATGCTGCATTTGTTGCTCCTCGGTTCCTTCGATTTGGCAGGATTTTTATCAATTAGTGGGGAATGTCCGACATGCTCACAGCCACTCTCGGGCGGTCTGCGGCAAGGCTTGCTCCCCGGTTTCTTCTACTAAAGCGAAAAATGGTCGTCCCCTTCAACCGGGACGGCGACCACCACTTGCACCCGCAAGCGGTCGCGGGCAGGGCATCCCCATCCCGTCTCACCGGTTGTACAGGCTGGGGAGGCAGCTAGCCTCCCCGGGTCGGACGATGCGTGGCTGGCACGCATCCGGGTCAGACGTTCAGCAGCAGGAACTCACGCTCCCAGCGGCTGATCACCCCGAAGTAGGTCTCGTACTCCTTGCGCTTGACCGCGACAAAGGCGCGGGTGAAGCGCTCCCCCAGCATCTCCTTGATGGGCTCGCACTGTTCGAGATGGCTGAGCGCCTCTTCGAGTGAACGGGGCAGACTGTAGGGCAGATCGTAGGCGCTGGATTTCATCTCCTGCATGGGCTCCAGCTTCTCCATCATGCCGAGGTAGCCACACGCCAGGGTGGCGGCCAGAGCAAGATAAGGGTTGGCATCGGCACCGGCGAAGCGGTTCTCCACCCTGCGGGCACTCGGGTCGGAGAAGGGGACCCGCAGACCACAGGTGCGGTTCTCGACACCCCACTGGACGTTGCGTGGCGCACTCTCGCCGAAGGTGAGGCGGCGATAGGAGTTGACGTTGGGTGCCAGCAGGGCGGTCACCGCCGGTGTGTACTTCTGCAGACCAGCGATGAAATGCATGAAGAGTTCGGAGTTGCCGCCATCCGGGGTACCAAACAGGTTGCGGCCATTCATATCTTCCAGACTCTGGTGGATGTGCATGGCGGAGCCTGGCTCGTTGCTCATCGGTTTGGCCATAAAGGTGGCATAAATACCGTGGCGATGAGCCGCCTCACGCATGGTGCGCTTGAACAGGAACACCTGATCCGCCAGATCGATGGCATCTCCGTGCAGGAAGTTGATCTCCATCTGGGCAGCACCCGACTCGTGGATCAGCGTGTCCACCTCCAGCTCCTGCGCTTCACAGTAGTCATACATGTCCTCGAAGATGGGGTCGAATTCGTTGACCGCATCGATACTGAACGACTGGCGGGCGGTCTCAGGGCGGCCGTTGCGACCGACCGGCGGCATCAGCGGATAGTCTGGGTCTTCGTTGCGGGTAACCAGATAAAACTCCAACTCGGGAGCCACCACCGGCTTCCAGCCCTGCGCCTCGTAAAATGACAGAACCCGACGCAGCACGGAGCGCGGCGCGATGTCGATCAGCTTGCCGTTGACGTCGTAACAGTCGTGGATAACCTGAGCGGTTGGCTCCAGCGCCCAGGGGACAAAACGAATGGTGTTGGGGTCGGGATAGAGCTGCATGTCCCGCTCCAGCGGATCGATCATGCTGTCGTCATCCGGATATTCGCCGGTCACAGTCTGGGTGAAGATCACCTCGGGCAGACGCATGCCCCCTTCTCGCAAAAACTTGTTGGCTGGGATGATCTTGCCCCGGGCGTTACCGGTGAAATCAGGGAAGAGGCACTCCACTTCCGTGATGCGATTGCTCTCCATCCAGCCCTTGATACTGTCCATGTTAAACCCCGACTCTACGGTTGCCATTGGCAAGGGTGTCTAATATATGGAACACCCTTGTTATCAAATTGTAATCAGCACCACCATGAAAGCCCGCTATCAGGGGTAATGTCAAGCTATGGTGTTTAAAAAACTATAAATAACGGCGCATATAATGACCAAGTCGGCACCAAATACTAAACACTCGACGTGCCAATCAACCCTCTGCAAGGCCAATGCCAATAACGGATAAAAAAGGGGCGAATCTCCTTCTGACGGGGCCATTTTTTTGCAAGGACGCACAATCCTTATCCTATTTGCTTTGCTTGGCTGCATTTTTTTGGTACAAGGCCCGCCCTGATTTGCACTCTCTTGCATGGAAACGGTGCAAATCAGACGAGAAGGGCTTGGTCTGTAGGCAGACAGCCCCCATAAACAGGGATAATTGGGTTAGTAAACTGACTGGTAGTAAATCGTATGTGTGATTTCATGACTGAAGACCAACTGGCCTTTTACAAGGGGCAGATCGAGCAGCAGATCGCCGAGCTCGAAGAGCGCCTGAATTCCCAGGCCAGCCAGGCCATCGCCACCGACACCAACGAGATGGCCGATGAAATTGACCGTGCCAGTATCGAGGAAGCCCGCCGTCTGGAGCTGAACCGCATCGAGCACGACAAGCTGCACCTGCGCAAGCTGAGAGGTGCATTGAAGCGAATGAACGATGGAGATTTCGGTTACTGTGAATCTTGCGGTGACGAGATCTCTCTCAAGCGGCTGCAAGCTCGTCCCGAGTCCCGTTTCTGCGTCGAATGCCAGAGCACCAAGGAATTTAACGATACCCACGTGTTCCGCCGCGTCGCCTGATTCTTCGAAGAACTGTCGCCATTCTGGTGCAACAGACGCCACCAAGGCAGGGCCTGCGCTCAAACCTTGCACAACGCCTCGCAGCAAGATGGTGACAAGTTCTGTTAGACTCCGGACACCTTCCGGAATCTACAGGAGAATAGAGAGTGAAATGGCTCATCAAACTGTGTTTGTGCCTGCCACTGCTGGCACAAGCACAGGTTCTGACGGTCAAGGTTCCCAGCCGTCCAGTCAACAATCTTGATCAGGAGTACCAGCTCAAACTGCTGGAACTGGCGCTGACCCGCTCCGGACAACCCTTTCGCATCCAGCCTGTCGAACTCGACCTCAACCAGTTCACCCTCCAGCAACAGCTGAGCAAGGGCAAGACCATCAACGTCTTCTGGATGGGCACCTCCAGCGCACTCGAATCCTCCCTGATTGCCATCCCCATTCCGCTGTTTCGCGGGCTGGAAGGATTGCGGCTGTCCTTCATCCACGCCGATGCTCAGGAGAAATTCAACCAAATCAATACCCTGGCTGACCTGAAAAAAATGAAAGCGGCGCAAGGGGTCGGCTGGGCCGACAACAAGGTGCTCGAAAATGCCGGCATCCCGACCTACTCCGGTCGCTACAGCAATCTGTTTCGCCTCATCAACGACGGCGACAAGCTGGACTTTTTCCCGCGCGCCATGGTGGAGATCTTCGCGGAGCGCAGCGAGCTGGTGGCGCAGTATCCCAACCTCGCCATCGAGCAGCACCTGCTGATCCGCTACCCCTTCGCCCAGTTCTTCTTCGTCAGCCCCGAATACCCCAAGCTGGCCAAAGCGATTCAGACCGGGCTGGAGCGGGCCTATGCCGATGGTAGCTTTATGAAGTTCTTCCATGAAAACCCCAAGATCCGTGAAGCGCTTGCCAGCGCCAACCTCGATCAACGGGTCACCATCGCCCTGCCCAATCCGGACATGACCCCGTTGCTAAAATCCATTCCGGCCCAATATTGGGATTATCCACCGCAGGGATAAGCATCCCGAGCGCCTGACCATGAGGGTCGGGCTGCGTGAGCACAGTACGCCAGGGAGTTGCCATGAAGGGAATCCGGGAGTGGTTTGAGGAGTACGGCCAGAGCTATCGCCATCCGGTCAACGTCGCCATCCACAAGCTGGCGGTACCGGGCATCTATCTCTGCTCGCTGGCACTGCTCTGGTGTCTGCCACACGGCCCCTTGCCAGAGCCCCTCAACTGGGCGGCAGTGGCAGCCATTCCGGTGTTGCTGTTCTATCTGCAGCTGTCGTTTTCGCTGTTCGCGGGGATGACCGGGCTGACCGCGCTGGGACTGTGGCTCTGCCACCAGTGGCAGGGGCCGCTGCTGTGGCCCGCAGTGGCAGGGTTCGTGCTGCTCTGGATAGCCCAGTTTGTCGGCCACAAGATCGAGGGCAAGCGCCCCTCCTTCCTCGCCGACCTGCAATTTCTGCTGATCGGCCCCGCCTGGGTGCTTGCCAGCCTCTATCGTCACGTGCGCCTTCCCTACTGAGGAGGACCAACAGGAGAGACCATGACACATCGCCACACGAGCAATAACACCCTTCGCCGCGCCCTGCCCCTGCTGCTGGGAGCCCTGTTTGCCGGCCCGGCGCTGGCCGACAAGGCCGACCCGGTCGGTGAAGTGAGCACTGCCTTCAAGCTGTTTGGCCCGAACCACAAGATCCTGGTCGAGGCGTTCGACGACCCGCGCATTAACGGCGTCGCCTGCTATCTGGCTCGCCCCAAAACCGGTGGCGTCAAGGGCGGGCTGGGACTGGCGGAAGATCCCTCCCACGCCTCCCTGTCGTGCCACCAGATCGGCCCCATCACCCTGCCCGAGAAGCTGAAGGCAGGGGAAGAGGTGTTCGATGTCAGCACCTCGCTGGTGTTCAAGGAGCAGAAAGTGGTGCGTTTTTACGACAAGAAACGCAATGCGCTGGTTTACCTGACCTACAGCACCAAACTGGTGGATGGTTCGTACAAGAGTGCAGTCAGCGCCGTTCCCATCATGCCGTGGGGACAATAACCAGTCGGTTTGTCCGGTGATGGCCGACCCATTTTGTTGTAATTTGACGACACACATACTACGGAGCACATACCATGAAAGTCGCCGTATTCAGCACCAAGAGCTATGACAAAGAGCATTTCAACCAGGCCAACAGCCAGTACGGTTTCGACCTAGAGTTTTTCGATGTGCGGCTGGAGGCCAAAACGGCCCGACTGGCTCACGGCTTCCCGGTGGTGTGTCTGTTCGTCAATGACGACGCCGATCGCGAGGTATTGACTGAACTGGCTGCCAACGGCACCCGGGTGATCGCCCTGCGCTGCGCCGGTTACAACAACGTGGATCTGGCCGCCGCCAAAGAGCTGGGGCTGAAAGTAGTGCGGGTGCCTGCCTACTCCCCCGAGGCGACCGCCGAGCACGCCATCGGCATGATGATGTGCCTCAACCGCCGCATCCATAAGGCTTATCAGCGCACCCGCGATGCCAACTTCTCGCTGGAAGGGCTGGTCGGCTTCAACATGCATGGCAAGACGGTCGGTGTTATCGGTACTGGCAAGATCGGTCTGGCCGCCCTGCGCATCCTAAAGGGCTTCGGGGTTCGCCTGCTAGTGAACGACCCGTACCAGAATCCGGCAGCCATCGAGCTGGGGGCCGAGTACGTGGATCTCGACACCCTGTTCCGCCAATCCGACATCATCAGCCTGCACTGCCCGCTGTTCAAAGAGAACTACCACCTGCTGAACAAGGAGGCGTTCGCCAAGATGAAGGACGGGGTGATGATCATCAACACCAGTCGTGGTGGCCTGCTCGACTCCAACGCCGCCATCGAGGCGCTCAAGACCTCCCGCATCGGCGCGCTGGGGCTAGACGTCTACGAAGAGGAAGAGGATCTCTTCTTCTCCGATAAGTCCAACGAAGTGATCACCGATGACGTGTTCCGCCGTCTGTCCGCCTGCCACAACGTGCTGTTCACCGGCCATCAGGCATTCCTGACCCGCGAGGCACTGCACGCCATCGCCGATACCACCCTCAGCAATATCCGCGCCATCGAGAGCCAGGGCCGCTGCGACAACGAAGTGGAGTAATCCTCTCGCCCCCGTAGCCATGAACAACAGAGGGAGCCATTCCCTCTGTTTTCCGCACCGACATACTCCCCCCTGTGTATTTTCCCCTGCTCCCTCAATATCCCGGGTGCCGGGTTGTGAGACCCGGCGCCTTCGGGTAGGCTAGCCCCCCTTTTTTATTCAGGAGTCTGGCGCCCATGTTTATCGGATTTGATTACGGCACCTCCAACTGTGCCGTGGCCGTGATGGAACAAGGTAGCCCCAGGCTGCTGAATCTTGGCGCATCCCGCTATCTCCCCTCCACCCTGCATGCCCCCCACCGGGATGCTATCGCCGGTCTGTTGGCCGAAGGGCTGGCCCCCGCCCAGCAGGCGGAGTACCTCAAGCTGCGTGGCCCCGTGGTCACCCGTGCCCAGATGGTTCGCCGCCAGATGCGCGAAGAGGGACTGATCGACGAGCTGAGCTTTGGCGGTGCCGCGCTGGAGCGCTATCTGGAAGAGCCGGACGACGGCTACTACATCAAATCGCCGAAATCCTTCCTCGGCGCTTATGGCCTCAAGGCCCCCCAGATCGCCCTGTTTGAAGATATCGTCTGCGCCATGATGCTCCACGTTCGCCAGCAGGCGGAGCAACAGCTCGGCGCCCCTATCCGCCAGGCGGTGATCGGCCGTCCGGTCAACTTCCAGGGTCTGGCGGGGGAAGAGAGCAACCAGCAAGCTATCGCCATCCTGACCGAGGCGGCCCGTCTGGCCGGTTTCGAGCAAGTGGAGTTCCTCTATGAACCGGTGGCCGCCGGGTTTGAATTCGAGGCGCGCCTCACCGAAGACGCCGTGGTACTGGTGGTGGATATCGGCGGCGGTACCACCGACTGCTCCATGCTACGGATGGGCCCCAGCTACCGCGATCAGCTGGATCGCAGCGGCGATCTGCTCGGCCACAGCGGCCAGCGGATCGGCGGCAACGACTTCGATATCCGCCTGACGGTGGAGGGGATGATGCCGCTGCTCGGCATGCACGAAACCCTCAAGACCGGCAAGCCGCTGCCCCACCCGCTGTTCTGGGATGCGGCAGCCATCAACGACGTCAGCGCCCAGAGCCGTTTCTACAGCCTCGACACCGCCCGCCAGCTGCAGGATCTGCAGCTCGACAGCCAACCCGGCAGCAAGCTGGGGCGTCTGGCCAACCTGCGGGCCCACAAGCTGAGCCACCAGCTGGTGTGGCGTGCCGAGCAGGGCAAGATCGCCCTCTCGGAGCAGGAACTCAATCGCCAGTCGCTGGCCGAGCTGGAAAAAGGGCTGGAAGCGGAGCTGACCCGCGAACAGCTGGCCAACGCCTCGGCCCTGCTGCTGGAGAAGATTGGCGAGCTGATGGACGAAGCGATTGCCGCCGCCGGTGTGCAGCCGGATCGCATCTTCGTCACCGGCGGTAGTGCCCGCTCGCCGCTGATCGCCAGCTTTATCCGCCAGAAGCTGCCGACCATCCCGCTTGAGGGTGGCGATGACTTCGGCTCGGTGGCCGCGGGGCTTGCCCGTTATGCCGAGCGGTTGTTTGCCAACTGAGCCCTGAGATAGCGTAAATCGATGGCAACATAACCAAGGTGTTGCCATTAAGCGACAGTCGTGCGGGACAAGGGGCGACAGAAGCGGTCGGTCGCTCCCTCTCCCGCCCTGCTCCCGACTGCCCAAAAAGGGTATTCTTGACGCTCCCCCAACCGGAGCCCCCCTCATGCCCAGATTGCCCTTTTTGTTGCTGATCCCCCTGTTACTACTCGCTGGCTGCAGCTCGACCGCCTTTGTTCAGCAAGATCTGCAACACCACCACTGGGTTCTGAGCAAACTGGATGGCGAACCGATCGAGGCCCCCCGCGATAATCCCCCCGATTTCGAGATCGGCGAACACTTCACCGTCAACGGCATCGCTGGCTGCAACCGCTATTTCGGTCAGGGCCATCTGGAAGATGACAAGCTGTGGGTCACCAGTCTGGGCAGTACTGAAATGGCCTGTATGCCGCCGCTGGACACCATAGAACAGGCCGTACTGACCACCCTTACCGAGGGGGCGACCTTGAGCGGCACCAGCCAGAGCCTGATCCTGCAAGGCAAAAAGCACCGTTTGGAATACACCTTGCGCGACTGGGTGTTCTAACGCTCACAAAGCCGCATCACAAACAGGAACATGTTGTCCGGCTGTGGCACAATATGAGGCAGAGTTCGCAATGGAGGCTGCCTCAGCCATGTCGATGGATCGCCTGTTTGACAAGATCAAACAACTTCCCACTATTCCCAAGCTGCTGCACGAGTTGATGCAGAGCTTCAACGACGAAAATGCCCGCATCGACGAGATTGCGGCCAAGATCGCCATGGATCAGGTGATCAGCGTCAAGGTGCTGCGGATGGCCAACTCGGCTGCCCTGCGCCGGGGCAACGAAGTGACCTCCATCGAACAGGCGGTGATCCGGCTCGGCTTCAACCGGCTTCGCTCCGTGGTGGTCGCCTCCGGCATCATCGGCACCTTCAAGGCCCCGCCCAGCTTCGACAAGAACAAGTTCTGGACCGAGACCTTCCAGGTCGCCACCATAGCCCGAACCCTGGCCCAAGAGGCCAAGGTGCTCGACCCCGAGACCGCCTTCACCTGCGCGTTGATCCACAACATCGGCGAGCTGCTTATCCAGAGCACATTGCCGGAAGAGGCCGAGCTCATCAACATGGCGATCCAGAACGGTAGCAGCCGGGTCGAGGCCCAGCGCGAGATGCTGGGCTATGACTATGCCCAGCTTGGTGCCGAGCTGGCGCGGCGCTGGAACCTCTCCGAGGCCTTCGTCGATGCCATCTCCCAGCAGCTTGACCCGCTCTCCCACGATCCGGTCAGCAAGGAGGCGGTGCTGATCCGTCTGGCGGTCTTTATCTCCTTCGCTTGGAACGCGGGCGTGCCTGCCCAGGCCATCATCGCCCGCTTCCCGAAACCGCTCGCCGACCAGTTGGGACTGGATCCCAAGTCGCTGGCAGGCCAGCTCGAAACACTGCATGAACAGGGTAATGCCCTTGCCGATCTTCTGACTCAATAAGCATCATGACCCATCCGTTTCTGTTTCATCCCCAGGTGGCGCCCTGGTTCAAAGAGAGCGCCGACGCACTGCGATTGACCCTCTTTAGCGAGCTGGATTCGCCAATCCGCGAGGTGTGGCTGCGCCACGAGCCGGATAACGAGGAGTACCTGATCCCGATGACGGCGATCTCGACTCGCGACCGGCTACAGGTGTGGCAAGGGACACTGCCGCTCAGCAAAGGACAGGATATCCACCTCTACAGCTTCAAGTGCCTCACCGACGAGGAGCAGTGGTGGCTGCACGGGGCGGGTGTCAGCGCGTCCATGCCGCCACGGGAGCAGCATTTTCGCTTCAACAGCCTGCACCAGCCACCGGCCTGGGTGCAGGATCAGGTGTTCTACCAGATCTTTCCCGACCGCTTCTGCAACGGTGATCCGTCCCTCAGCGTCAAGCATCACGAGTACGAGTACCGTGGCAAGGCTGTGATCAGCAAGGCGTGGGGCGAGCCGGTCAGCCGTCACGAAGAGGGCCACAGCGCCTGCGAATTCTATGGTGGGGATCTGGCGGGGATCGATGCCAAGCTGCACTACCTGCAATCCCTCGGGGTGACGGCGCTCTACCTCAACCCCATCTTCGATTCACCGAGCAACCACAAGTACGACACCCAGAACTACTTCAAGGTGGATGCCCATCTCGGCAGCAACGAACAGTTCGCCGAGCTGACCCGCAATCTGCACCAGCGCGGCATGAAGATCATTCTCGATGCGGTGGTCAACCACACCTCAACCGAACACCCCTGGTTCTGTCCGCCGCTGGGGGCCAACAGCAACCCGGACTCCCCGTGGCGCAGCTTCTACACCTTTGACAAACAAGGGGATTACGTCAGCTGGAAGGGCATTCGCAGCCTGCCCAAGCTCGACTTCTCCTGCGAGAAGGTACAGGACGCCGTCTATCGGGCTGACGACGCCATCCTCCGTTACTGGATGCGCGCCCCCTACCAGATCGATGGCTGGCGTTTCGACGTCATCCACATGCTGGGTGAGCGCGGCACCGCCGAGGGCAACAGCGGCCACGTGCGCGCCATTCGCGGCGCGGTGAAGCAGGAGAACCCGGACGCCTACGTGCTGGGCGAGCACTTCTTCGAGGCGAGCCAGTGGCTACAGGGGGATCAGGAGGACGGCGCCATGAACTACTACGGCTTCGCCCATCCGGTCCGCGCCTTCCTGGCCGGCAAAGATATCGCCTACCACCCCATCAAGATCAGCGCCGAAGAGCTGGATCGCTGGCTCAAGCTGGCGCGGGCCCATATCCCGTTCAAGAACCAGCTGGCCCAGTTCAACCTGCTGGACAGCCACGATACCGCCCGCTTCCTCCACCTGCTGGGTGAAGACAAGCAGCGGATGCAGCTGGCCGCCACCCTGCTGCTCACCTATATCGGTGTGCCCTCCATCTACTACGGCGATGAAGTAGGGCTCTCCGGCGGCAACGATCCGGACTGCCGCCGCTGCTTCCCGTGGGATACCACTGATTGGGATCACGTGCTGCACGACCACTATCGTCGGCTGATCCAGATCCGCCGCCAGCGCCCCTCCCTGCGCCGTGGCGATATCCAGACCCTCTACGCCGGGCCCCACAGCTATGTGTTCGCCCGTACCCTGCAAAGCGATCAGGTGGTGGTGGCCTGCAACCGTCACCCGAGCGAGCCGCGCACCATCAGCCTGCCCCTGTGGCAGACCGCGAGCCCGGCCAGCCGCTTCACAGACGCCTTCAACGGCGAAAAGTTCGAAGTAGTACAAGGCGAATTGCAGCTCACCATCCCGGCCAACTCGGCCCGGGTACTGATCTCCAGCTGAGCGAACAACTTACGCGCTGAAAAACAAAACCGGAGTCCAAGGCTCCGGTTTTTTATTCCGTTCAATCCACCATGGCGTTCGGCTCTTTGCCTGCCGACATCAGTAATTGATGCTGACGTAGGGTACTTCCGGCACCTGCCAGCGCTGCTTGAGGTAGACGGTGAGCACGAAGAAGAAGTTGGCCAGCAGGTTAGCGAAGCGATAGAGAATGGGATCGAAGGCCACCTCGCTCTCTTCCAGCCGCACCAGCAGCCGCACCACCTTCTTGCTGCCACAGCGGCAAAGATGGAGGGTTGGAATGGGCTGCGGCCCCTGTGGCAGCACAAAACCGGTGACGCTACCGCGACTTGCCTCGTTGTAGTGGTCGTAACGGGCCTTGAGCCACTCAAGATCTGCGTCGAAGATCCCCAGCTTGCCGCGTACCGAGCCGTTGAGGTTGTAGATAAGCCGCTGCAACGCCGCGAGATCCGCCATCACGGGCCGGGTATCCGCATCCGGCGCAAGGTGTGACAGCACGGCCCCAACCTGACAACAGAGCTCGTCGGTGGCGATTTCAAAATCACATTTGAGCGAGCTTTCAAAGATAAAGGGGTAGCAGAGCTCGCGCTTGTCTCTTGGCTTCTTGGGGTTCATGGGGCAACCGGATTGGAGAAAAGGCCAGTTTGCCAGCCCCGGGAAGGGCTGGCAAACGGCAGCTCATTACTTGCGTTACGCGCTGTGGCTCAGGCGTTCTTACTGGCGGGCTCGGTGGACAGCTGGAACTGGCCGATCATCCGCAGCGCCTCCAGCATGCGCTGGTTGAAGTTGGTGAAGCTGCTGATCTGTGCCGGATCGCTCTGACCGCGAGCGGCCAGCACTGCCGGGGTCAGCGCCTGTTGCTGGGACTCCGGCAGCA
Source organism: Aeromonas sp. 600527 (assembly GCF_049175415.1). Classification (NCBI taxonomy): domain Bacteria; kingdom Pseudomonadati; phylum Pseudomonadota; class Gammaproteobacteria; order Aeromonadales; family Aeromonadaceae; genus Aeromonas; species Aeromonas sp. 600527. The sequence goes on from NZ_JAAKVA010000009.1 coordinate 82,420, forward strand.
GGGTATCTGCCTGCTTCTGTACCTGATCCAGCTTGGGCAGATAGTCGGCAAACGGCTTGAGCAGATCCTGCAGGGAGCTGGCCCCCTGATAGGTCTGGCTCAACTTGACGCTCTGCTTGAGTTTGAGGGAATAGGAGGCCAGCTGACTGTCGTCCAGCTTCAGTTCATTCGCCTTATCCAGCAGATCCTCGAAGTTGCCGGAGAAGAAGTTCCCCGCCAGCTCGTCGATCCCCTTGACCAGCTTGCCGATGGACTCCATCTCGTCGCTGTTGAGATCCCCCTCCAGTGAGAAGCTGAAGCTCTGACTCGATTTGAGGCTGAACTGACTGCCGCTCTCATCCTTCTGGGACTTGGTCTGCCAGCTGTCGTTGAAGCGCAGCACCACCTTGTCGCCATCCTTGGTCTGGATTTCCAGATAGCCCTGCTGGCGGCTGGCCATCTCGGCCTGCCCCATGTCGGTCGGGGAGACCTTGCCGAAGAACTCCTTCTCGAACTCCTCGAGCCCTTTCTGGATCAGCTTGTAGCTCTGATCGATACCGGTTTTGATATCGTCGTTGTCAGTCGCCCACTTGCCGAGCTGCTTCTTCGCCTCCTCAAAGCCCTTGTCGACCCCCTTGCGGGCCTGCTCCATCATCCCGGTCAGGTCGTCGTCGGATTTGCCATCGGCCCGCGCGGCACCAAGCCGCCCGGTCACAAACTGCAGCACGTTGTCCGCCACCGACTGGAAGTCGAACAGGGTCTCCGGGGTGATCTCCTCGGGCTCTTTCATCTTCGGCGCCTGATAGCCCTGGCCGTTGATCTCCAGCGAGAACTGCAACGCCTGCTGGATCAGCACCTGCGCCCACTTGGGCGGCTTGTGCAAGGAGACCTCCTCCTCGCTCTTGACCTGTTTCTGCTCCGCCGGTTGGGGCGATTTGGGAGAAACACCCACTCCCTTGGGTTGGGCTGCGCCCACGCCTTCGATCTGCATAATGTGTCCTCCCACCATGCCTGTAGATCAGCTATCGGCCTGACTGAACACTTCTTGACCACAAAATACTGGACAATCTGCGGCTGGCTTTTAAAATCGGGCCCCTTTGGGTGGCCTGTTGCCTTCCCCCGATTTCGACCCGGCCCGGCCGGTGTGCATGTGAGGTATTTATGACCCAGTCCCAACAGCCTTCCGCGAACGCTCCGGCGCCTAGAACCGCGGCCGACTATCAGGCCCAACTCGACGAAAAGCGCGCTCGCCTCACCGAGCTGTTTGCCGGCTTCACCCTCCCGGCGCTGGAAGTGCACAGCTCGCCGGCGGAGTACTACCGGATGCGCGCCGAATTTCGCATCTGGCACGAAGGGGATGACCTCTTCCACTGCATGTATGCCCCGGCGACCAAAGAGATCATCAAGATAGACCACTTCCCCACCGCCAGCCGCCTCATCAACCAGTTGATGCCGCTGCTGCTGGAGGGGCTGCGCCCACACCCGGTGCTGCGCCGCAAGCTGTTCCAGATCGACTACCTCTCCACCCAGTCCGGCCAGATCATTGTCAGCCTGCTCTATCACCGCAAGCTGGAGGCCGAATGGCAACAAGCCGCCGAAGTGCTGCAGGCCGATCTGCGCGCCAAGGGGTTCGAGCTGCAATTGATTGGCCGCGCCCACAAGCAGAAGATCTGTCTGGGGGATGACTTCGTCATCGAACAGCTCAACGTGGCGGGTCGCCAGCTCATCTACAAGCAGGTGGAGAACAGCTTCACCCAGCCCAACGCCGCCATCAACGAGCAAATGCTGGCCTGGGCGCTGGATGTGACCAAGGGGAGCGAAGGGGACCTGCTGGAGCTCTATTGCGGCAACGGCAACTTCTCCATCGCGCTGGCGCAGAACTTCCGCAAGGTGCTGGCCACCGAGATCGCCAAGCCAAGCGTCGACTCCGCCCAGTTCAACATCGCCGCCAACGGCGTCGACAACCTGATCATCCTGCGCATGTCGGCCGAAGAGTTCACCATGGCGATGCGTGGCGAGCGGGAGTTCAACCGCCTCAAGGGGGTCGATCTCAAGAGCTACCAGTGCAACACCATCTTCGTCGACCCGCCCCGCGCCGGTCTCGACGATGCGACCGTCAAGCTGGTACAGGAGTACGACAACATCCTCTACATCTCCTGCAACCCCGAAACCCTGCAGGCCAACATGACCGTGCTGGGCGAAACCCACGAGATCGCCCGTTTCGCCCTGTTCGACCAGTTCCCCTGGACCCATCACATGGAAGCCGGGGTCTATCTGCGTCGCAAGGCCGATTGATTAAGGCAGACAGGAAAACAACAACAGGGCCGGATGGCCCTGTTTTGTTATTGGCTCAACATTGACCTTACTCCAGTCGGAAGTGGCCCACGATCTCCCGCAGCCGGTCGTAGGTTTGCTGCATCGCGGCGGAACTGGCAACCGTCGCTTCGCCATTGTGGGTCAGCTGGCGGATCACTTCGGCAATGGCACTCATGTTGCGATTGATCTCTTCAGCCACCGCACTCTGCTGCTCCGCTGCCGTGGCGATATGGCTGATGAGATCATTGATCTCCACCACTTCCCCCGCCATCAGATCCAGCGACTCGTTGACTTTAGTGGTGTTCTCGGCAGCCCCCTGACAGCTCTGCTTGGTGTTGCCCATGGCCTCCACCACAGTCCGGGTGCCCCGCTGCAGGCTGGCCAGCATGGTCTGGATCTCTGCAGTGCTCTTCTGGGTACGGGCCGCAAGCGAGCGTACCTCATCCGCCACCACCGCAAAGCCACGACCCTGTTCCCCGGCGCGAGCCGCCTCGATGGCGGCGTTGAGCGCCAGCAGGTTGGTCTGTTCGGCAATGCTGCCGATCACCCCCAATACAGAGCCAATCTGCTGCACATCCTGCTGCATCGCCTCGATGGAACGGGCGGTCTCCTCCACCTCGTCCACCAGCGCCATCACGCTGGCCATCGCCTGATCCACTACCTGGCGGGACTGGCTCGCCAGCTGCTGGCTCTGGCCGGTAAGCTGGGCGGTGCAGGCCGCACTCTCGGAGACGGAGACCGCGGTGCGGCTCATCTCGTTGATGGCGGTCACCACCTGCTCGGTCTCGCGCACGTGGTCCGCCAATAGGGACTGGGCGGCGCCGGTCTGGCTGGCCAGCCCCTCGATGCCGCTGTTGAGCTGGCCGCTCGCCTGTTGCACCTCCCCCATCATCTCCTGCAAGCGTTCGATAAAACGGTTGATCCCGGCCGAGATCTGGCCCAGGTCATCCTTGCTGGTCACCGCCAACCGGCGGGTGAGATCGCCGCTGCCGCGAGAGAGCTCCAGCACCAGATCCCGTAACGAAACAATGGGTCGATAAGCCACGTTGAGCGCCAGCATTGCCAGCACCATCACCACTATCGCCACACCAAACAGCGCCATGATGATCTGGCCGTTGAGTGACCGGGTCATGGCACGGATATAGTCAAGATCGATGTAGCCGGTCAGGGTCCAGCTGTTACCGCGAATATCCAGCTGGTTGGGGCGCGCTTCGCTCTCCCCTTGCGGCTTGCTGTCATATAGGCTGTTGCCCTGACTGTCGGCCAACGAGAAGTAGCGCCCCTCGCCACTCATCTTCGCCAGCAGGCTCTTGAACTCGCTCATGTCGAGATAGTAGAGATAGGCGGAATCGGCGCCGCGCGGCACCAGAATGGTGATAACCGGCTTGCCATCCACCTGTTGCAGCGGGCTGACGGTAATCTGGTTGTTGGCTGCGGGGATCAGCTTGCGCAGGGCATCGACCCTGGCGCTGTCGTTGATGACGCCGCTCACGTCGAATGCCATGTCGCCGATCACTTTGACGATGTTGTGAAAGCCAGTCTCTTGCAGGGTCTTCTTGACGTTGGTCACCCCGAAGTTGAGGTTGGCGGCCAGCAGGATTTTCTGATTGATGTCGCTGGCCAGCTTCTCTTTGACCAGAGTGATCTGTTCGTTGATGTTGTGGGTGGCTTGAGTGCGAATGTAGCCACTGATGAAGTGGTTGACGCTGAGCCCGGCGGTGCCGATGGTGACCAGAATGGCCAGTAGCAGCAAGAGGTAAATCTTGACCTTGAATGGCATGGGTTCCCTCCAGAAGAGAGGGCTGGCAACGTCAACCCTCTCTGCCAATCGTTATTTCTTCTTGGCGTACTTCATGGAATCCAATGCCACCGCCAGAATGATGATGCCGCCCTTGATGATGAACTGCCAGTAAGGGCTGACCCCGATATAGGTCAAACCATAGTTGATCAGAGTGAAAATGAGTACGCCGGTGATCACACCCGCAACCGTTCCCACCCCGCCAGCAAACGACACGCCGCCCACCACGCACGCTGCGATAGCATCCAGCTCGTACATGAAGCCCAGGTTGTTTGTGGCACTGCCGATCCGGCCCGCTTCCAGCATGCCGCCGAAGGCGTAGAAGACCCCAGCCAGCGCATAGATCATCACCAAATTGACGGCTACGTTGACACCGGAGACCTTGGCCGCCTCGGGGTTGCCACCGATGGCGAAGATGTTTTTGCCAAAGCGGGTCTTGTTCCACAGCACCCAGACAAAGACGCTGGCGATGGCCGCGTAGAAGGTGAGATAGGAGAGCTTGAATCCTCCTATCCGGATAAACCCCTGGGCGAAGCTGGAGAAGCGGGGATCAAACCCGGCCACCGGCGAGGCCCCTACCGAGTCAAAGTAGAGGGAGTTGATACCGTAGACGATGATCATGGTGCCCAGGGTGGTAATGAACGGGGTAACGTTCAGGTAGGCCACGATGAGACCGTTGACCAGACCAATCAGGGCACCCACCACACACACCAGCAGGATCACCGCAGGAATGGGCACCTCCCCCAGCGTCGGGAACACCTTGTTGACGTTGGTCAGCGCCTGCAACATGGTGGCTGCTATGAGTGCCGCCAGACCGACCTGACGACCTGCCGAGAGATCCGTCCCCTGGGTGATGATGATGCCCGCCACCCCCAGCGCGATGATGACCCGCACCGAGGACTGGGTCAGGATGTTGCTGAAGTTGGTGAGGCTCAGGAAGGAGGGCTCCTGGATCACGATGACCATGAGCAGCACCAGCAGCACCAGATAGATGGCGTTTTCCTTGAGCGCCTGCATCAGATTGAAATTTTTAGCCGACTCCATAAATGTCTTCCTGTCTCTAGAGGTACAGAGATGCCAGGCGCAGTATCTCGCTCTGGTCAGTTTCTTTGGTATTGACGATCCCGGCGACCCGGCCGTTGCTCATCACCATGATGCGGTCGGTGATCCCCAGCAATTCCGGCATCTCTGACGAGATGATGATGATCCCCTTGTCCTTCTTCGCCAGCTCCAGGATGAGCTGGTAGATCTCGAACTTGGCCCCGACGTCGATGCCGCGGGTGGGCTCGTCGAGCATCAGGATCTCCGGCTGGGTCAGCAGCCAGCGACCGATGATCACCTTCTGCTGGTTGCCCCCGGAGAGGGAACCGATCTGGGTCTGCTGGGTCGGCGTCTTGACCCGCATGGAGTCGATCACCCACTGGGTATCGCTCTTCATCTTGTTGTCGCTGAGCAGCCCCATGGAGCCCTTGTAGCTGTCCATGTTGGCGATCAGGGAGTTGAAGGCGATATCGAGTCGGGAGTAGATACCGGTGGAGCGGCGCTCTTCCGTCACCAGCGCAAAGCCGTTGCGGATCGCTTCGTGGGCGTTGTGGTTGGCCACCTCTTTGCCGTGCAGCTTGATGCTGCCCTGGCTGCGATCGCGAATACCGAACAGGGTCTCGACGATATCGGTGCGCTTGGCCCCGACCAGTCCGGCGATGCCGAGGATCTCCCCCTTGTGCAGGTTGAAAGTGATGTCCTGAATGGAGGGCTGGTTCTTCGCCGTCAGGTGTTCGATCTCGAGGATCACCTCTTTCGGCTGGTTGGTCTTTTCCGGGAAACGCTGGGTCAGTTCACGGCCGACCATCATGCCGATGATCTGATCCATGGTCATGCCCTTGAGCGGCTGGGTTGCCACCCACTGGCCATCCCGCAATATGGTGATCTCGTCACAGAGCTGGAAGATCTCCTCCATCTTGTGAGAGATGTAGACGATGCCGCACCCCTTATCCTTCAACTTGTTGATGATCTTGAAGAGGTGGTTCACCTCTTTCTCGGTCAGGGAGGAGGTGGGTTCGTCCATGATGACGATCTTGGCATCGTAGGAGAACGCCTTGGCGATCTCGATCATCTGCATCTGGGAGACCGACAGGGTCGCGACCTTCACCTTGGGATCGATGTCGATATCCAGCTCATCAAAGATGCGCTTGGTGTCGTCATACATCTTGCCGTGGTCGATAAACCACCCCTTGGTGGGGTAGCGGCCGAGCCACATGTTGTCCATCACGGTACGCTGCAACACCAGGTTGAGCTCCTGATGCACCATGGAGACGCCATTTTCCAGCGCCTCTTTCGAGGAGGTGAAGTTGATCTCCTGCCCCTTGAAGAAGATCTTGCCCTGATCCTTCTCGTAAATGCCGAACAGGCACTTGAGCAGTGTGGATTTTCCCGCTCCGTTCTCGCCCATCAACGCATGCACAGAATGAGGACGGACCCGTAAATTGACATTATCGAGTGCCTTGACGCCGGGAAAGCTCTTACTGACGTCAATCATCTCCAACAGCCATTCTGATTGTTGCTGTGTTGTCATATCAGCCATCACATCTGGTTGAAAAAAGGGCAAGGGGATCTCCCTTGCCCTGGAGGAGGGAATTACTCGAATTGGGACAGGTTGTCTTTATCCACACCGACGTAGGCAACACGTACTACCTTGTCGACGATATTCCACTTGGTGCCTTCACCGGCCGGTTTGCCTTCAGCCAGGTTCTTGGTCAGCTCGAAGGTAGCTTTGGCCTGGTTGGCCGCATCGTTCAGCACGGTACCCGCCATGGCACCACTCTTGACCATGGCCAGCGCTTCCGGCAGCGCATCGACGCCGAACACCGGAATGGCGGTCTTGCCCTGGGCTTTCAGTGATTCGACTGCACCCATTGCCATACCGTCGTTGTTGGCGATGACCACTTCGATCTTGTTGGCGTTGGGGCCGGAGATCCAGGCGTCCATCTTGTCTTTCGCCATGGCGGTATCCCACATACCGGTATCCATGTGCAGCTGCTCAGTCTTGACGCCACCGTCGTTCAGGGTCTTGATCACGTAGGAGGTACGTGCTTCGGCATCTGGATGGCCCGGCTCCCCTTTCAGCAACACAAACTGGATCACGCCATCCTTGTTCAGATCCCACTCCGGATGGGCTTTCCAGTGTTTGGCAATCAGTTGACCCTGGATGATCCCTGACTCCTTGGAGTCGGTGCCCACGTAGTAGGCCTTGTCGTAGCTGGCCAGATCGGTAGCGCTCGGCTCCTTGTTGTAGAAGACAACCGGGATATCTTCACCACGGGCTTTCTCAATCACCACCGGCGCCGCCGCCGGGTCAACCAGGTTGATGGCCAGCGCCTTCACCCCTTTGGCCAGCAGCACATCGATCTGGTCGTTCTGCTTGGACTGGTCGTTCTGGGAGTCGTTCATCAGCAGCTCCACCCCCGGAGTGGCTGCAGCCTCCTTTTCGATGGCCTTGCGCACGACCGCCATGAAGTTGTCGTCATATTTGTAAACGGTCACCCCGATACGGGTATCAGCCTGGGCATTGGCTCCAGCCATCATGCCCATCAGCAGGGCGGCAACTGTGGTCAGTTTTTTCATTATGTGTGCTCCGATGTGTCTATCTGTGTTGTAGGGTGGCGAGCAATTGAGCAAGCGCCAATCAATGTAATCAGTTTGTTGTCATTTCTTCTGTGATCATGACGACAAAATGAAAACGATTACACTCTGTTACATTGAAACTTTGTTTTTATTTTTCAAATGCATATGAATAAAAATCAGTTTTGAGACTCAATCATTTCCACAGCATTGAGGCTAGTCGTTACTGGCCTGTTGTCAAAATGGCTCAACGAAGGGTGCAGCCCCAACGGTAACGATGCTCGAGCAGTTGATACTCGGGACGCACGCTCTGGCTCCAGGAGTCATCTCCGCCCACTCCCATGTGAGCACCATCGAGACAGACCCACAGCCCCTCCTCTGCCACCAGATCGCTCTGGTGACGAGCAGCGGCCAGCTGTTGCTGACTGAAGCGGCTGGCACTGAAATGGAAGCTGCCGCTCACCGTCGTGCTGCCCAACTGCAACTGGCGGGTATCGCAGCGCAAGCCGTTGTCGCTCGGGAAGATGTAAGGGGTATGCATCGCCTCCAGCGGCAAACTCCAGCGCCCCAGATCGGCGCCCAACAGGCGATCCGGATAGTTCTCATGAGGGCCACGCCCCAGCCATTCTGCTCGCGCCGGTACCTCGGCCAGATGGAGCAACAGACCGATCCGCGGTAGCGAAGGCAGCACCTGCGCCAGCTCGGTCTCTATCTCCAGGCTCATGGCGCCATCGTCGGTAAAGCGGTGATGCCAGTGACTCACCAGCAGCAGCTCATCGCGGTGGAAGTAGCCATGGCTGACACGGATATCCCCTCCGGCGACCGCGAGCCCCAGACAGCGGTGCTGCCACTGACCGAGACCACAGCCCTGCCAGCGGGCAATCCAGGAGTTGGGGTCGGCGTGATCCGCTTCGCTGGTGCCGATGTCGTTGTCGAGCGGCGCTCGGTAGAAGTGATCCATGATCGGCGCCAGCAGCTGCTCCTGCCCCAATTTTTGCCAACTGGTGATACGGCCGCTCTGCTTGTCGAGCCACCACTGGCTGTTGGCGGCAGTGATCCGCCAGCCATCCGGCTGTTCGCTCAGGGTGGCGGCAGCGGCAGGAGCAGGCAGGGCAAGGGGGGTCGGCAGGGTGAACTGCTGACGGGCGACCTTGTGATCCGCCTGCGACCAGAGGGTGGCCTGTGGCTGAACGATGGCCAGATCGAGCCAGGCCAGTGAGCCTGCCGCAAAGGTGGGCAACGCCTCGCTCAGGGTCAACTCGACCACCCCTTGCGGCACCAGCATGAGGGAAACCTCCCCTTGCTGCTGCACATGGCCGTTCTCGCACAGCTGCCAGCAAAGCCGCTCGTTATCGGTGGAGCGGAACAAGTATTCGCTCTCGATCCGCACCCGCAACGGGGTGTGCTCAAGCAGAGTGAAGCGGAACGGCTGCTGGGCACGCTTTGCCTCGCACAGGGCTGGATGGGGGGTGCGATCCGGGAACAGCAGGCCGTTGCAGCAGAACTGGCGATCGTTTTGCACATCACCGAAGTCGCCGCCGTAGCCCCAGTAGTGGCGACCATCGGCGGTGTATTTGTCGAGCCCCTGATCGACCCAATCCCAGACAAACCCGCCTTGCAGACGTGGATGATCGCGAAACGCCTGCCAATAGTGGGCGTAGCCCCCCAGACTGTTGCCCATGGCGTGGGCATATTCGCAGAGGATCAGCGGCCGGTGCTCGCCAGGCAGGCCGATCCACTTGGCCAGCGCCCATTTGGGCACCGCCGGGAAGGGTTGATCCTGATGGGTTCTGGCATACATGGGGCAGATGATGTCGGTGGCCGGGGTATCGGCCCCGCCCCCCTCGTACTGCACCGGACGGCTTGGATCGCTGCGCTTGATCCAGCCATACATGGTATCGTGGGCCGGGCCGTACCCCGACTCATTGCCCAGCGACCAGATGATGATGGAGGGGTGGTTGAAATCCCGTGCCACCATGCGGGTAGCCCGCTCCAGAAAGGCGTTGCTCCAGGCGGGATCCCGCGCCAGCCGCCCCATGGGGGTCATGCCGTGGGTCTCCAGATTCGCCTCGTCCACCACATAGAGACCGAGTCGATCGCAGAGGCGATAGAAGTCGGGGTGGTTGGGATAGTGGGAACAGCGCACCGCATTGAAGTTGTGCCGCTTCATCAGCAGCAGATCCCGCTCCATGGTGGCGCGATCGATGGCATAACCCTTGGCGGGATGGTGTTCATGACGGTTGGCACCACGAATAAGCAGCGGCTGACCGTTGACCCGCAGCAGGCCACCACGGATCTCCACTACCCGAAAGCCCACATCGCACGCCTCGCTCTCGATGGCCTTGCCCTGCTCGTCCAGCAGGGTCAGGGTCAGGCGATAGAGATGGGGCGTCTCGGCGCTCCACTTGCGCGGCGCAGCCACATCGAGCTCCAGCTCAGCGCGATCGTCATAAGCCCCTTTCTCATCAATGGCTTGGGAGCCTATCGGCTGGCGCAGGGTCGCGACGCGCTCGCCACCGTCATAGAGATTGGCCTCTAACGACAGACCGGCCCCATTGGCCGCTTGCAGGGCAATCTTGAGACGGCCATCCCGATAGCAGGCGTCCAGCTCGGGGGTCACCCGCATATCCATAAGATGGCGGGACGGTTTGTGCAGCAGGCTGACGGAGCGGAAGATCCCCGACAGCCACCACATATCCTGATCTTCCAGATAGGAGCCATCGGACCAGCGCAGCACCAGCACCGCCAGCCGGTTGCGACCGCTCTGCAGATATGGGGTCAGATCGAATTCGGCGGGCAGCCGGCTGTCCTGAGAGTAACCTACCCAGCGGCCGTTGCAGAAGAGGTGGAAGGCACTGCTAACCCCGTCGAAGATGATCCGGCTCTGGCCGCTTGCCAGCCAGTCGGAGGGCAGTTCGAACTCACGGGAGTAGCAACCGGTGGGGTTCTCTGCCGGCACCCGGGGTGGATCGCAGGGAAAGGGGTACTTGATATTGGTGTAGATGGGGCCATCGGTGAGCGGCCGCGCAGCTGGATAGGCGGCATCCAGCTGCCAGTTGCCCGGCACTGTAATGGGGCAAGCATCCACCAGATCCTGCGCCAGCCAGCTCTCGGGCACCAATTCGGGAGCGGCAAAGAAGGAGAAGCGCCACTCGCCATCGAGCAAGAGACGGGAGGAAGAGGCCAGATCCCCCCTGGCATCCGCTTCGCTGCGCCAGCTGAACATGGGGGTATGGGCAGCCAGCCGGTTTACCGATGTAATGGCCTGAGTCTGCCAATCCTGACGCGCCACTATCTCCCTGAGCATTCACTCTCTCCCTGCTGATTGGAAAACGTATTCAGTCTAGAGAAGTATGACGCAGGGAACGGCGATCTCGCTCACACAGATGTAAACGATTACACCAATTTTGTTAAGTAAAGCGGAGTAAAAATGATTAAAAATAGGTAAAACAATAACTGTGCAAGAAACGGCCCCGAACAGGGCCGCAAAAGGGGGCTATCCGGCCCGAACCGGTGCCACCGAGTGGCGATTGATCAGGGTGGGGGTATAGATCCGGCTCTGGGTCGCGTCACTCTCCCCCGCCGCCAGCTGAATGGCCAGCTTGGCCGCCTGGGCCGCCATCAGCTCGATGGGATAGCGCATGGTGGAGAGCTTGGGGCGCAAATATCTGGCATAGATGATGTCATCGAAGCCCACTACCGAGACCTCCTCCGGCACTCGCAGGCCGTTATCCGCCAGCACTGAGATGGCGCCCGCCGCCATGGCATCGTTATAGGCTACCACGGCGGTCACCTTGAGCCCCTTGGCCAGCAGGTTGAGCATGGCGCGCTCGCCCCCCTCCTCGTTCGGCGTGCCGCTCTCGATAAGCTCGGGATCGGCTGCCAGACCCGCTTCCATCAGTCCATCCTGATAACCCTGCAGGCGCAAGGTGGCATCCTCAATGGCGTGATCCGAGCTGATAAAGGCAATATGGCGGTGACCCAGTTCGATCAGGTGGCGAGTTGCCGTGGCCGCACCAAGCCGGTTGTTGAGGGCGATGCAGCGCCCCTTGAGGGCAGGAATATCGCGGTTGATCAACACCATGCCGGGCACCCGCATGGCGTAATCGCACAGTTCCTCGTCGCTCAGCGCCTTGCTGTGCACCACCAGCGCCTCGCAACGCTTGCCGATCAGCAGCTCGATCGCTTCACGCTCCTGACGCGCCTTGTGAAAACCGTTACCCATCAGCAGGTGAAGGTTCTGCTCGACGGCGATGCCGGAGACCCCCTTCACCAGTGCGCCGAAGAAGGGATCCGCCACGTCACCGACCACTACCCCCATGGTGTCGCAGGTCTGGCTGACCAGTGCCCGCGCGTTGGCGTTGGGGGTGTAGCCCAGTTCGGCCATGGCCTTCTGCACCACTTCGCGAGATGCGGCGCTGGCCTTGGGGGAGTTGTTCATCACCCGTGAAACCGTTGCCACCGATACATTGGCCAAACGGGCGACATCCTTGATGGTACTCATGCTGTTTTCACTTATTTCACTCTGCGACAGATGGACCATTATACCGACCAACCCCATTGAAAACAGGGGATAACGCACGATCTGCCAGAGAAGCGATCACAAAAATTGTGTAATCGTTTACACTGTTTTGCAAGCAAGTTCACAGTTTGCAAGCCAACCCCTCGGCTAGACTGCTTGCAGCGTCATTTTCAGTGGAGAGCAAGATGAAGGTTCTGGTCACCGGCGGCTGCGGATATATCGGCAGCCATACCTCTCTGGCCCTGCAAGCCGCAGGCATGACCCCAGTCGTGGTGGACAACCTCTGCAACAGCAAGCGCAGCGTGTTGACTCGAGTCGCCGCTATCAGCGGCCAGCAACCCGTGTTCTATCAAGGGGATATTCGCGATGCCGCCCTGCTGGACCGGATCTTCGCCGAGCAGCAGATCGACGCAGTAATCCACTTTGCCGCCCTCAAGGCGGTCGGCGAGTCGACCCGCATTCCACTGGATTACTACGAGAACAACCTCGGCGGCACCCTCACCCTGCTGCAGGCGATGAAACGGGCCGGGGTGCACAATCTGGTGTTCAGCTCCTCGGCGACCGTCTACGGCGATCCCGCCAGTCTGCCGATCCGTGAGGATTTCCCCCGCAGCGCTACCAACCCCTACGGTCGCTCCAAGCTGATCATCGAGGAGATCCTCGAGGATCTGCAGCTGGCCGAGCCGCACTGGAGCATGATCCTGCTGCGCTACTTCAACCCGGTCGGCGCCCACGAGTCGGGCACTATGGGGGAAGATCCACAAGGCATTCCCAACAATCTGATGCCCTATATCACTCAGGTCGCCATCGGCCGTCGCGACTGCCTGTCGGTCTTTGGAAACGATTACCCAACTGTTGATGGCACCGGCGTGCGCGACTACATCCACGTGATGGATCTCGCCGAGGGGCACGTCAAGGCACTGCAACACTGCGCCGGCAAGGGTGGCGTGCACACCTACAACCTGGGCACAGGCCAGGGCCAGAGCGTATTGCAGCTGGTCGCCGCCTTCTCCAATGCCTGCGGCAAGCCGCTGCCGTTTCGCATCGAACCGCGCCGCCCGGGCGACATCGCCGCCTGCTGGGCCGATCCGGCCAAGGCCGAGCGCGAGCTGGGCTGGCAGGCAACCCGGGACATAGACGCCATGTGCGCCGACAGCTGGCGCTGGCAATCCGCCAACCCGAACGGTTACGAGGAGTAGGCCTGCCTGCTCCCTGTTAATAGACGACCTTATTTTTCAATACCTTATTCAGGAGAGATGATGTTCAACCCCGTCGATCATCCCCATCGCCGCTTCAACCCGCTGACCGGCCAGTATGTGCTGGTCTCCCCCCACCGGGCCAAACGCCCCTGGCAGGGACAGGTAGAGAAGGTGAGTCAGGCCCCCAAACAGGCCCACGATCCCGACTGCTTCCTCTGCGCGGGCAACACCCGGGTCACTGGCGACATCAACCCCGACTACAAGGGCACCTTCGTCTTTACCAACGACTTCGCCGCTCTGATGCAAGATACCCCGGCCGCCGATAGTGCCAGCGATCCCCTGTTGAAGCTGGAAGCCGCCCGCGGCACCAGCCGGGTGATCTGCTTCTCGCCGGATCACGGCAAGACCCTGCCCGAGCTGCCGCTGCCCGCCATCGAAGGGGCGATCACCACTTGGATGGATCAGGTCGCCGAGCTGTCGGCCCAGTGGGAGTGGGTGCAGGTCTTTGAAAACAAAGGGGCCGTCATGGGCTGCTCCAACCCGCACCCCCACGGCCAGATCTGGGGCAGCGACTTCCTGCCCAACGAGATCGCCCGCGAAGAGCAGCACCAGCGTGACTGGCTGGCCGAGCATGGCCGTCCCATGCTGCTGGAGTATGTGGAGCGGGAGCTGGCGGATCGCTCGCGCATTGTGGTTGAGACCGAGCACTGGCTCGCCGTAGTTCCCTTCTGGGCCGCCTGGCCGTTCGAAACCCTGCTGCTGCCCAAGGCGCACGTCCCCTCCATGCTCAACCTGACCAAGGCCCAGCAACAGGATCTGGCGGTGGCGCTCAAGGAGCTCACCAGCCGCTACGACAACCTGTTCGAGTGCAGCTTCCCCTACTCCATGGGCTGGCACTTTGCGCCGCCCAAATCGGATTGCCCCGAGGCGTGGCAGCTGCATGCCCACTTCTATCCGCCCCTGCTGCGCTCCGCCACCGTACGCAAATTCATGGTCGGCTTCGAGATGCTGGCCGAAACCCAGCGCGACCTGACTCCGGAGCAGGCCGCCGAGCGGCTGCGCGCGCTGAGCCCCATTCACTACAACCAGACCAATCAAACCAATGAGGAGGCCCTATGACCCCGAGCCAACGCGTCAGCACCGTTTTTGCCGAGCAATTTGCCAAAGCGCCCGATCTGCTGGTGCGCGCCCCCGGCCGCGTCAACCTCATCGGTGAACATACCGACTACAACGACGGCTTCGTACTGCCCTGCGCCATCGACTACGAGACCTGCGTTGCCATCGGCCTGCGCGATGACCGGCAAGTACAGGTGATCGCCGCCGACTACGACAACCAGCGCGACCAGTTCGACCTCGACCAGCCCATCGAGCACCACCCCAGCCAGCGCTGGAGCGACTACATCCGCGGCGTGGTGAAATATCTGCAGGAGCGCGGTTATGCCCTGCGCGGCCTCGATCTGGTGGTTTCCGGCAACGTGCCGCAGGGGGCTGGGCTCTCCTCCTCCGCCTCGCTGGAAGTGGCCATCGGTCAGGCCTTCAAGGAGGCGCTGGGGCTCGATATCAACCAAGCGGAGATCGCCCTCAACGGTCAGCAGGCGGAGAACAAGTTCGTCGGCTGCAACTGCGGCATCATGGATCAGATGATATCCGCCAGCGGCAAAACCAATCACGCCCTGCTGCTCGACTGCCGCTCGCTGGAGACCCGCCTCATCCCCATGCCTACCGATCTGGCGGTGCTGATCGTCAACTCCAATGTGCGCCGCGGTCTGGTAGACAGCGAATACAACACCCGTCGCCAGCAGTGCGAAGCGGCCGCCCGCCACTACGGGGTCAAGGCGCTGCGCGATCTCGATCTGGCGGCTCTCGAAGCAGGCAAGGCAGGACTGGATGAGGTCTGCTACCGCCGAGCGCGCCACGTGGTAGGCGACAATACCCGCACCCTGGCCGCCGCCGATGCGCTGGCACAAGGGGATCTGGTTCGTCTCGGCGAGCTGATGGCCGATTCACACGCCGCCATGCGCGATGACTTCGAAATCACAGTGCCCGCCATCGACGGTCTGGTGGAGATCATCAAGGCCAGGATCGGCACCGAAGGCGGCGTACGGATGACTGGCGGCGGCTTCGGCGGCTGCGTGGTCGCCCTGCTGCGCCCCGAGAAGGTGGCCGAGGTGATCGCCGCGGTTGAAGCCGAGTATCCGACCCGCTTCGGCCTCAAGGCTGACTGCTACGTCTGCTCTGCCAGCGCCGGTGCAGGCAAGCTATGAGCAGAGCCATGACACCATTCGAACTGGAAAACGAGGAGGGGCTGCGCCTGCGCGGCCTCGACTTCGGCGCCACCCTCACATCCCTCACCCTGCCGGTGGCGGGCAAACGGCGCGAAGTGCTGCTGGGTTGTGCCGACAACGCCTATCCAGCCCAACAGGTGTGGCTGGGCGCGGTGGCGGGACGTTTTGCCAACCGCATCGGCGGCGCCGAGCTGCTACGCGATGGCCAGCGCTGGCCGCTGGATGCCAATCAGGCACCCAACTGCCTGCATGGCGGGCAGGCGGGCTTTCATCGCCAGCGGTGGCAAATCAAAGAGCTGGAAGCGGATCGGGTCAAGCTGGTGCTGCTCTCCCGGGCGGGGGATCAGGGCTTTCCCGGCAATCTGCGGGTAACCCTGGAGTACCGGCTGGAGCAGAGCGATCTGGTGGTGGATTTCATCGCCAGCACGGATGCCGCTACGCCGGTCAGCCTCACCAGCCACGCCTACTTCAATCTCGATGACAAACCCGACGGCGGCGATGTGCGTGACCACCTCATCAGCATCAATGCCGACCACTTCCTGCCGACCGACCCGAGCGGTTTGCCGATCGCCATCACCCCGGTGGAGGGGCCATTCGATCTGCGCCAAGAGCGCCTTGTCGGGCTGGATTGGCTGAGCCATCCCCAGCAGCAACAAGCCAAGGGATACGACCACGCCTTTGTGCTAAACGGCCCGCCGCAGGAGTGGGCTGCTCGCGTGGTATCGGGTGACAGACAGCTGGCAATGGAGGTCTACACCAACCAGCCCTCGCTGCAGCTCTATACCGGCAACTGGCTGGCCAATACCCCGAATCGCCAGGGTTTGGCGCACCGGGATCACGACGGCTTCTGTCTTGAGGCACAACAGCTGCCGGACAGCCCCAATCGCCCCGAGCTGGGCAACCCCTGGCTGCTGCCGGGCGAGCGCTATCACCATCAGACCCGCTACCGTTTTATCCGCGACTGACTTAAAGGTTTCACAATTTTTCCGTAGCAGCGCCAGCAACATTCGAGCAAGATAAGCCGCCCCGAGCTCCTTCCGGGACGTTTTTGCATCAACGTAGCAAGGATTCTGTTCGATGACTGACACTTATAGCCTGCTGGTCGCCTTTATTCTGGGCGTCGTCGAGGGGCTGACCGAGTTCCTCCCCGTCTCCTCCACCGGCCACATGATTATCGTCGGCCATCTGCTGGGCTTTGAAGGGCCCAAGGCCGCCACCTTCGAAGTGGTGATCCAGCTTGGCTCAATCCTCGCCGTGGTCGCCGTCTTCTGGCGCCGCCTGTTTGGCCTGATTGGCATCCACTTCGGCCAGAAGCAGTCCCGGGATCACGCCACCCTGTCGCTGGTGCATGTCATCCTCGGTATGCTGCCCGCCATCGTGGTCGGTCTGGCCATCCACAGCTGGATCAAGGCCAACCTGTTTGGCCCACAAACCGTAATGTACGCACTGGTCGCGGGGGGCATCCTGCTCATCATCGCCGAGAAGTTCCGCCCCGCCGTTACAGCCGAAACTCTGGATGACATCAGCTACAAACAGGCGTTCGGCATCGGTCTGTTCCAGTGTCTGGCGCTGTGGCCAGGCTTCTCACGCTCCGGCGCCACCATCAGTGGTGGCATGCTGATGGGGATCAGCCGTCACGCCGCCGCCGAGTTCTCTTTCATCATGGCAGTGCCCATGATGGTGGCGGCCAGCGGGCTTGATCTCTACAAGAGCCGCGATTTCCTCTCGATGGCCGACTTCCCGATGTTTGCAGTGGGCTTTATCACCGCCTTCGTGGTAGCGATGTTTGCGATCAAGACCTTCCTGACATTGATCCGCCGCATCGACTTTATCCCGTTCGCCATCTACCGCTTTATCGTGGCATTCGCCGTCTATCTGGTGTTTGTCGCCTGACAGGCAGCCTGCAATGAAATGACAAAAGGGACCAACTTGGTCCCTTTTTCTATGGCGTCAGAGTGCTTAGTAGAGGTGCTGGCTGATGCCGTTCAGCAGCCGCGACAGCCCCTTGGTGAACTGCACCGGCGCATCCTGCACCGTGTAGCAGAGACAACCGTCCGGCGTATGCGGGCTGTGGGAGTGGCTGGCATCGCGCCAGATGAAATCTCCCGCCTTGTAAAGGGTATCGCCATCCTGAATATTGCCAGCCAGCAGCAGGGTCAGCTCATAGCCCTGATGGGTGTGCTCGGGGATGCGACCGCCCGCTTCGATATGGAGCAGGCTGGCGCGAGCCCCCATCTCGTCCAGCGGCAGACTCTGCTGACGAATGGCCCCGATATGGCGCCACTTGGGCGAACGGTAGCGAGCCAACACCCGCGGCAAACGGTAGGCGTGACCGGCCACCTCCAGCTCGCCGGGCTGGGCTCGGGGCTGGTCATGTGTTGGCTCGGAGAGGGGCTCTGCCAGCGGCTGCGCCAGAATATCCGCCAGCATGGCGTCGAATCCGGCGTCCAGTCCCACGTCATCGCGGGAGTCCACCTCGGGCTCTGTTGGCGAGGCAAGATATTGCTGCGCCAGCTCCTCTTCGAATGTCTTCAGTCGGGCAGCACAATCGGGGCAGAGTTCACAGTGAGCGGAGAGCCCCACCGCCAGCGGCAGAGGGAGCTCGTCGGCGGCGAAGGCGCGCAGCATAGGGTCGGTCGGATGGGCTTTAATCATGGCCTTGCTCCACTTGCTCTTTCAATTTCTGTAACGCCAGTCTGAGGCGGGACTTGATGGTGCCGAGCGGCACGCCGAGTCGCTCCGCCAGCTCCTGCTGGGAGAACTCCTGCAGATAGATGCCACGCACCACCTGCTGTTGCGGCTCCGGCAGGGTGCCCAGATAGTGGGCCATCTGACGGGTCAGCACCGCATCCTCACCCCCGCTCAGATGCTCCTCTTCGGCCTGAAACTCCAGCACGGGCCACAGCTCCTCGGCGCAGAGATCCTCCTTGCTGGCGCGACGACGGCGCAGCATGTCGAAGCACTGGTTGCGCATCACGGTGTAAATCCAGGTGGTCGGCGCTCCCTTGTCAGGGTGGTAGAGGCGCGCCTTTTGCCACACCAGCAGCATGGTCTCCTGCACCAGCTCCATGGCGTTGGCTTCGCTGCCGAGGTGGCGCAGGCCATAGCTGCGAATGCGCGGCGCAAAGTGTTGGAACAGGCGGGCAAAAGCAGCCTTGTCGGCCTGCTCAGCCACCCTGATCAGCAGAGATTTGAGGTCGCCATCCGGGTTATCCATCACGGGCGAGGTCCTGCGTATGGTCGAGTGTGGTTGGCCAGTATATGCCATTGCGCCATCCCTTTGGTGTGCTGTCGAACATGCTGTGGTGATGACTGGTACGGCGCTGCGGCGCTGGCGGATCAGCGGGTCAGAAAAAATCAGTGGCTGGCCACCAGCACCCCCTTGAGCAGGGCGATGGCGGGCTGATTGTCGGCGGCAGCCAGCAGCAGTTGCTTCTGCTCGGGGGGGATCGGCAACACCTCCAGCCAGCGCTGGGCCACCCAGTTGCCATCGTCCCAGCAGGGGGCAGGATAGAGGGCGGCATAGTCGGGATAATCGGCAAACACCTCCCGCAGCGCATCAACCAGTGGCAGTTGATCGGGATGGAGCCGGCGGGGCGGCCAGGCCGTCAGCGGCGTCACCTCGCCGATACGCAGGCCATCCTGCTCCTGCCACAGATCCTCTATCTGCACCCGCTCCACCCCCTGCACCGTGATCCCCAGCATGCCGTCCGGCAGCCGGTCGAAATCGATGATGGTAACCCGGGTGGCGATGGGCAGCATGTTGCGCAGGGCGTCGGGCTGGCGAGGGTCCACCATGCAGAGGGCAAAGCCGGACTCCCCCGCCTCGGCGATCATCCGCTGGTATCTCGGTTCGAAGATCCGCAGCGGCATGACACCGCCTGGCAGCAGGTGAGCAGATAGGGGAAACAGCGCCAGTCGCATCGCAAACTCCTCGGTTGGGAACCTCTGTTGATACGCCGGGCCAGAGGGAGGAGATCATTCCCGTCAGCGGAAAGGAAAAACCCTTAACAATCAGGGGAAAATAGCCTGGACAAGCCGCTTCGATATGCAGTAGAAATGGATAAGCACCGTAATTTCCGCCCAATATTCTGGAATATGGCGCCAAACGCAGTGAAATATCCGCCCGACAGCGAGCGGCGGGTCATCCCTATAGTTTTCTTGGGCCGATGCGGGTAAAATTCACGCCCTTATATATCAGTCATTTTTCGACGCGCAACCTTGGTGGTCAGTTATGAAAGAGCATATTCATCATCTACTTGAACAAACGGTAGCCAATCTCAAGTCAGCAGGCGTCCTGCCGGCGGACCTGGAAGCCCGCGTGCAAGTAGACCGATGCAAGGAAAAAGCTCACGGCGACCTGGCTACCAACCTGGCCATGCTGCTGGCCAAACCGGCCCGCAAGAATCCCCGTGAGCTGGCAGCGGCCATCATCGAGCACCTGCCTGCCTCCGACCTGATCGCCAAGGTCGAGATCGCCGGTCCCGGCTTCATCAACTTCTTCTTCGACCAGCGCTGGCTGGCCGGTCAGGTCGAGGCCATGGTGACCTCTGCCAACGCCAACGTACGGTTGCCCGCGCCACAAACCGTGGTGGTGGACTACTCCGCCCCCAACGTGGCCAAAGAGATGGCGGTGCACCACATCCGCTCCACCGTACTCGGTGACGTAGCTGCACGCGCGCTGGAATTCCTCGGCCACAAAGTGATCCGTGCCAACCACATCGGCGACTGGGGCACCCAGTTCGGCATGCTGATCGCCTATCTGGAGAAGATGTCCAACGAACACGCCAGCGACATGGCGCTCAAGGATCTGGAAGCCTTCTACACCCAGGCCAAGCGTTGCTACGACGAAGACGAAGCCTTCGCCGAGCGCGCCCGTAACTACGTGGTCAAGCTGCAGGGCGGCGATGAGTACTGCCGTACCATGTGGAAGAAGCTGGTCGACATGACCATGGAACAGAACCAGATCAACTACGACCGCCTGAATGTCTCCCTGACCAACAAGGACATCATGGGCGAGTCCATGTACAACGACATGCTGCCGGAGATCGTTGCCGACCTGAAAGCCAAGGGGCTGGCGGTCGAGAGCGAAGGCGCCACCGTTGTCTTCCTGGACGAGTTCAAGAACAAGGATGGTGAGGCCATGGGCGTCATCATCCAGAAGAGCGATGGCGGTTTCCTCTACACCACCACCGACATCGCCTGTGCCAAATACCGTTATGAAACCCTGGGCGCCGACCGTGTCATGTACTTCATTGACTCCCGTCAGCACCAGCACCTGATGCAGGCCTGGACCATCACCCGCAAGGCGGGCTATGTGCCGGAATCCGTACCGCTTGAGCACCACGCCTTCGGCATGATGCTGGGCAAGGATGGTCGTCCCTACAAGACCCGCTCCGGTGGTACCGTCAAGCTGGTTGACCTGCTGAACGAAGCGGAAGAGCGCGCCGCAGCCTTGCTGGAGAGCCGCAACAGCGACCTCTCTGCCGAAGAGAAGGCCAATGTGGTCAATGCCATCGCCATGGGCGCGGTCAAGTATGCGGATCTCTCCAAGAACCGTACTACCGACTACATCTTCGACTGGGATCTGATGCTGTCGTTTGAAGGCAACACTGCCCCTTACCTGCAGTACGCCTACACCCGTATCCAGTCCATCTTCCGCAAGGCCAACATCGATGCCGAGACGCTGACCGGCAACGTGACCCTGAACGAAGAGGCCGAAGAGGTGCTGGCCCAGAAGCTGATCCAGTTCTCCGACGCGGTCAACTGCGTGGCAGACAAAGGCATGCCGCACCTGCTCTGTACCTACCTGTACGAGTTGTCCGGCAACTTCATGACCTTCTATGAAGCCTGCCCGATCAACAAGGATGGCGTGGACGAGGCAACCCGTCAGAGCCGTCTGCTGCTGTGCGCCGCCACCGCCAAGGTACTGAAACTGGGCCTCGGCGTACTGGGCATCCATACCCTGGAGCGCATGTAATAGATGGCAACCCGGGATTATGTCGGCAGCCGCCCGCGACGTCGGGCGGGTGGCCGCAATACCAAGAAAGCGGCCCCTCGCCGCTTTCCTGTTATTCCAGTGCTGCTGGTCGTGGCACTGCTGGCAGGCTTTGGTGGCTTCCTTTACATGATCAATGGCAAGGGCAGCGACGCCCCCACCATCGAAGAGCAGGTAAAGGCCAACAAGCCAAAACCACAGAACAACGGGTTGCCACAGGAGAAGTGGAGCTACATCGAACGGCTTGAGAACAAGCAGGTTGATGTTATCGAGCCACCGCCCCAGCCGGGCGTACTGCCACCGCCCCCCGCCGATACTCTGACCCTGCAGCCGGAAAAGCTGCCGCAACCGGTACCGACCGACATTCCCCAACCGGGGACGCCCATCGGCCAGTCCAAACCCTATCAGACCAATCCGGCGACAACGCCTGACAACGGTGCGCCCGTTGCCAGCGCTCGGGAACAGGTGATCGATCGCCAGGCCGAACGGGAACGGATGGAGCGGGAGATCCGTGCCGAGCTGGAGCGGGAGCGGGCCGAAGCAGCCAAGGCCAAAGCGGCTACCCCACCAGCCCAGACCGCAGCCGCCGACAGCAGTCGCTATATGATGCAGTGCGCGGCTCTGCGCTCGCAGGATTCCGCAGAGTCGCTCAAGGCACGTATCGCCTTCACCGCCGGTCTCTCTTCCAGCCTGCAGGTGGTCAACACGGCCAACGGCACCGTCTACAAGGTGATGGTGGGCCCCTTCAACGGCAAGGCGGCCGCCGACGCGGCCAACGGCAAGCTGCAGAGCTCCGGCATCAGCGGCTGCATTCCCAAGAAAGGGTAATCCGATTACCGATGACGCAGGGCCGGGTGGCAACACCCGGCCCTGTTCTTTTGATGTCACTCGCACCCACCCTGATTGCTACCCCGTTTATCCCGACCAAAGGCAGGGTTGAAAAGCCCGTTTGCCATCCCCATCTTTCTTGCCATGCACAGTCAGGCCGTTATTCGGCTCAAGCGAGGTAAGTAAAGTGACTACCATAGTTTCAGTTCGCCGCAACGGTCAGGTCGTCATCGGTGGCGATGGCCAGGTCTCTCTTGGCAACACCGTCATGAAGGGCAACGCCCGCAAGGTTCATCGTCTCTATAACGGCAAGGTGCTGGCAGGTTTTGCTGGCGGTACTGCCGACGCCTTCACCCTGCTCGAGCGTTTCGAAGCAAAACTGCAGGCCCATCAGGGTAATCTGGAGCGCGCCGCCGTGGCGCTGGCCAAAGATTGGCGCACCGATCGCGCCCTGCGCCGCCTTGAAGCGCTGCTGGCCGTGGCCGACGAACACAAATCCTTCATCATCACCGGCAACGGTGACGTGGTCCAGCCGGAGCACGATCTCATCGCCATCGGCAGCGGCGGCAACTTCGCCCAGTCCGCCGCCATCGCCCTGCTGGAAAACACCGAGCTGGATGCCAGGAGCATTGTCGAGAAGTCCCTCAAGATTGCGGGCGACATCTGCGTCTTCACCAACGGCAACCACACCATCGAAGTGCTGGACTACGCCGCCAAATAAGGCCACCAGCCAAACCCAATTTCCCAAGGGGTGGGCACTGCCCGCCCCGGATACAGGAACACCATCATGTCCGAGATGACCCCGAGAGAAATCGTCCACGAGCTGGATCGTCACATCATTGGTCAGGCCGATGCCAAGCGCGCCGTTGCCGTTGCCCTGCGCAACCGCTGGCGCCGGATGCAGCTCAACGAAGAGATGCGCCATGAAGTGACCCCGAAAAACATCCTGATGATCGGCCCGACCGGTGTCGGCAAGACCGAGATCGCCCGTCGTCTGGCCAAGCTGGCCAACGCCCCCTTCATCAAGGTGGAAGCGACCAAGTTCACCGAAGTGGGCTATGTCGGCAAGGAAGTGGACAGCATCATCCGCGATCTGACCGATGCCGCCATCAAGCTGGTGCGCGAAACCGAGATGGAGAAGATGAAATACCGCGCCGAGGAAGCCGCCGAAGAGCGCATTCTCGACGCCCTGCTGCCCAACCCGCGCAACACCTGGGGTGAGGAAGAGAAAGCCGACAACTCCAACACCCGCCAGATCTTCCGCAAGAAACTGCGGGAAGGTCAGCTGGATGACAAGGAGATCGAGCTGGAGCTCTCCGCCTCCCCGATGGGCGTCGAAATCATGACCCCGCCGGGCATGGAAGAGATGGCCAACCAGCTGCAGGGGCTGTTCCAGAATCTGGGCCAGAACCAGAAGAAGAAGCGCAAGATCAAGGTCAAAGAGGCCATGAAGGCGCTGATCGAAGAGGAAGCGGCCCGTCTGGTCAATCCGGAAGAGCTGAAGCAGAAAGCGATCGCTGCGGTCGAGAACAACGGCATCGTCTTCCTCGACGAGATCGACAAGATCTGCAAGCGCGGCGAGAGCTCGGGCCCCGATGTCTCCCGTGAAGGGGTACAACGCGACCTGCTGCCGCTGGTTGAAGGTTGCACCGTCAACACCAAGCACGGCATGGTCAAGACCGACCACATCCTGTTTGTCGCCTCCGGCGCCTTCCAGATCGCCAAGCCGTCCGATCTCATCCCCGAGCTGCAGGGCCGTCTGCCGATCCGCGTCGAGCTGACCGCACTGACCACCGATGACTTCGAGCGTATCCTGACCGAACCGAACGCCTCCCTGACCGATCAGTACAAGGCGCTGATGGCCACCGAAGGGGTCAATATCGAGTTCACCAAGGATGGCATCCGCCGTCTGGCCGAAGCGGCGTGGCAGGTTAACGAGCGTACCGAGAACATCGGTGCCCGTCGTCTGCACACCGTGATGGAGCGCCTGATGGAAGATATCTCCTACGACGCCTCCGAGAAGTCCGGCGAGACCTTTGTCATCGACACCAACTACGTCAACGCCCACCTCGGTGCGCTTGTCGAGGATGAGGATCTGAGCCGCTTTATTCTGTAAACGCGCCCCTCCCGATAAAACGCCTCCCTTCGCGGAGGCGTTTTTATTTCTCAATCGCCTCCTCCATCTCACCCCCATCGCCCGAATTCTGACCCTTATCTGCGACAACCCATTTAATCCAAAGACGTTTTCAAACCATCTCTTTCGAACGCCCGCCGTTTTTCATCTCTGCTGAAATTTGCTCATAAAAAGATCTGTCTACTTCTGTGCGGTTGATTTATACATATGTATAAATCAGATCGAAATCTGTGCAGCAGGAACCAGAAAGATGAATCCAACCCGGCAGAAACTGCTCGATACCGGCCTCGCCATCGCCACCGAGAAGGGGCTGCGCGGCCTGACGGTACGCGAGCTGGCGGCGGCGGCCGAGGTGAACCTCGGCTCCTTCGTCTACCACTTCGGCAACCGCGACGCCTTTATCGACGAGCTGGTCGAGCTCTGGTACGCCCCCCTCTATGACGAGCTCAAATCGGTGGCAGCCAAAGGCTCCTACCCCTCTGCCATCGCCATGTTCGAGGCGACCATGGAGGCGCTGATCGGGCTGGTGGCGCGCCAGCGCGGCTTTATCAACCACCTGTTTGGCGATGCGCTGGCAGGCGAAGGGGCGGCCCAGCGTTTTCTGCTCAGCCTGCCGCGCCGTCATCCCCTGCTGCTGATCGAGCAGGTACGGATGGCACAGGCGGAAGGGTCGCTGGTCGCGGGTCACCCGCTCCAGCTGATGATCTTCATCATGGGGTCGGTCGGCCTGCCGCTGGTGATCGCCGGCAGCGATCGTCAGCTCGGCTGGCTGCCCGAACAGGCCGCCCCGTTTCTGAGCCAGATAGACAACCCCGAGGCCGCCAGACAGCGGCTGGTATGGGCCCTGCGCGGCCTGCGCCCCACCGACATCAAAGAAGGAGACGCTGCATGAAACAACGCATCGCGATGGCAGCTCTGCTGCTGGCCGCTCTCAGTGGTTACTTCTGGTTGCAGTGTCCTCTTCAAGGAGAAACGGTATGAAGCAACGCATTGCAATCGTGGCCCTGCTGCTAACCGTTATCGGTGGCTACCTCTGGTGGCAGGGGCGCCCCGCCGACGGCTCCATCCTTTACGGCAATGTCGATATTCGCGACGTCAATCTGGCCTTTCGAGTCGGCGGTCGCGTCGATCAGGTGCTGGTCGATGAGGGGGATAGGGTAAAAGCCGGTCAACTGCTGGCCCGCCTCGATCCGATTCCCCTCACCCACAGCCGCGACAGCGCCCGCGCCAATCTGGCTGCGCTCACCGCCGCCAACACCTTGATCCACAAAGGCTATCGCAGCGAAGAGACCGACCGCGCCCGGGCCGCACTGGCCGCCGCCGAAGCCGCTGCACTGGAAGCCGACCAGCAGTGGCGCCGCCAGAGCGCATTGGCAGCCACCGGCGCCATCTCCCGCGGTCAGCTCGATACCGCCCGCTCCCAGCGAGATCAGACCCAGGCACAAGTGCGCTCCGCCCGCGAGCAGCTCGCCCAGCTCGAAACCGGCTACCGCCCGGAAGAGATTGCCCAGTCCGATGCCCAGCTGGAAGGGGCCAAAGCGGCGCTCGCCAGTGCCGAACTGGCGCTGGCAGATGCCAACCTGACCGCCCCCAGCGATGGCATCATCATCAGTCGCGCCATCGAGAACGGCAGCATGGTCCAGAGTGGAGCGACCGCCTTCAACCTCTCCCTGACCGCGCCGGTCTGGGTGCGCGCCTATGTGGAGGAGCCCTGGCTCGGCCACTTCCCGAGCGGCGCCAAAGTCACCCTCACCACCGACTCGCGGCCTGATCAGCCCTATCACGGGGTGGTGGGCTTTGTCTCGCCGACCGCCGAGTTCACCCCGAAATCGGTGGAGACGCCTGACTTGCGCACTCACCTCGTCTACCGGCTGCGCATCGTGGTGCAGGACCCCGACCCGGCCCTGCGCCAGGGGATGCCGGTCACCGTCAGGCTGGTGCCATGAGCTGCGCCATCTCCCTTGAGGGGCTCACCAAACGCTTTGGCGAGCGGGTCGCCCTCAACGCCATCTCGGCCACCATTCCGGCTGGCGGCATCACCGGGCTGGTCGGCCCCGACGGCGCGGGCAAGAGCACTTTGCTGCGCCTGCTGGCCGGTCTGCTGATCCCCGAAGCGGGCACCATCCGGGTGCTGGGGCTGGATCCGGTAAGCGAGGGGGATCTGCTGCGCCAGCGCCTCGGCTACATGCCCCAGCAGTTCGGCCTCTACGAGGATCTCAGCGTGCTGGAGAACCTCACCCTCTACGCTGACTTGCGCGGCGTACTGGAGCCCGAACGCACGCCCACCTTCGCGCGGCTGCTCGCCTTCACCGATCTTGCCCGCTTCACCGCAAGGCCGGCAGGCAAGCTCTCTGGCGGGATGAAGCAGAAACTCGGGCTGGCCTGCGCCCTGCTCGGCACCCCGGATGTGCTGCTGCTGGACGAACCTGGGGTCGGGGTCGATCCCATCTCCCGCCGCGCCCTCTGGCAGATGGTGCGCGAGCTGGCCAAGGGGGGGATGACGGTGCTCTGGAGCACCGCCTATCTCGACGAGGCGGAGCTGTGCGACCACGTGCTGCTGATGGCAGATGGCGAGGTGCGCACCAGTGGCACGCCAGCCGCTCTGATGGGGGCCATGGCCAGCCGCTGCTGGCTGCTGGAGGCGGGGCAACTGGATGGCCGCGAGCGGCGCGCCCTGCTGCGCCGGGCACTGGCTCACCCGGCGGTGATGGATGGCGCGGTGGCGGGGGAGCGGGTTCGCCTGCTGCTGCACCCGGGCATGACGCCCCCGCCGCTGGCGGAGCTGCATCTCGCCAACGGCGCCTTTCAACCGGCCCAGCCCCGGCTGGAGGATGCCTTTATCGACCTGCTCGGTGGCGGCCCCGGCGGAGAGTCGAGTCTGGCGGCCGGGATGCGGGAAGCCGAACTGCCGCAGGGGGTCTCTCCCGAGGCAGTGATCGAGGCGCGCCACCTCACCAAGCGCTTCGGCGATTTCGCCGCCACCGATGATGTCAGCTTTGCGGTGCGCCGCGGCGAGATCTTCGGCCTGCTCGGCCCCAACGGGGCGGGCAAGTCCACCACCTTCAAGATGGAGTGCGGCCTGCTGCGCCCGAGCGAGGGGCAGGCGCTGGTGACCGGCATCGATCTGGCCCACAGCCCCTCGGCGGCACGTCAGCGCCTCGGTTACATGGCGCAGAAGTTCTCCCTCTACAAGCAGCTCACCGTGGCCCAGAACCTCTCCTTCTTCGCCGGTATCTACGGCCTGTTCGGCCGCCACCAGCAGACGCGGATCGATGCCATGGTGACCGCTTTTGCCCTCGCCCCCTGGCTCGATCAGAAGGCGGAATCCCTGCCGCTCGGCCTGCGCCAGCGCTTATCGCTGGCCTGCGCCCTGCTGCACGAGCCGCCGCTGCTGTTTCTCGACGAGCCCACCTCCGGGGTCGATCCGGTGACCCGGCGCGAGTTCTGGTCGCACATCAACGCGCTGGCCGACCACGGCGTCACCGTACTGGTCACCACCCACTTTATGGATGAGGCGGAGTATTGCGACCGCATCGCCCTCATCTATCGCGGCAAGCTGCTGGCGCTCGGCACTCCGGACGATCTCAAGGGGCTGGCCGCCAAAGAGGCGGCGACCTCTTTGCCAACCGGCTCCTTGCCGACCTGTTCT
The DNA here is from genome assembly GCF_049175415.1 of Aeromonas sp. 600527. Taxonomy (NCBI): domain Bacteria; kingdom Pseudomonadati; phylum Pseudomonadota; class Gammaproteobacteria; order Aeromonadales; family Aeromonadaceae; genus Aeromonas; species Aeromonas sp. 600527. The sequence goes on from NZ_JAAKVA010000009.1 coordinate 110,746, forward strand.
TTGCCAACAATGGAAGAGGCCTTTATCACCCTGGTCGAGCGGGCCAGCGAGGAGGACGCATGAGCATCAACCGTCGGCGACTGCTGGCCCTCTGCCGCAAGGAGACGCTGCAAATCGTCCGTGACCCGAGCAGCATCCTCATCGCCTTCATCATGCCGGTGGTGCTGCTGGTGGTGATGGGTTACGCCATCAATCTGGATGTGGACCACCTGCGCCTCGGCATCTGGCGTACCGACAGCGGCGCTCCGGCGGTGCGGCTGGAGCAGGCCCTGCGCGGCTCTACCGCGCTGGAGATCCACAGCGGCCCGAGCAAGGAGTCCCTGCTCGCCAGTCTGGCCCGTGGCGAGATCCGCGGCCTGCTGGTGATCGATGACGGCTTCTCCCGCGCGCTGGCCGGTCAGGGCAATGGCACGCCGCAGGCGCTGCTGCTGACCGACGGCTCCGAGCCCAACACCGCCAACTTCGTCACCAACTATGTGCAGGGGATCTGGCAGGGGTGGCTCGCTGGCGAGGGGGTTGCCATGCCGGTGTCGATAGAGAGCCGCGCCTGGTTCAACCCGGCGCTGGTGAGCCGCAACTTTCTGGTGCCGGGCTCCATTGCGGTGGTGATGACCATCATAGGCGCCCTGCTCACCTCGTTGGTGGTGGCGCGGGAGTGGGAGCGCGGCACCATGGAGGCGCTGCTCGCCACCCCGGTCACCAAGGGGGAGCTGCTGCTCTCCAAGCTGCTGCCCTACTATGGCCTCGGCATCATTGCCATGCTGCTCTGCCTGCTCTTCTCGGTGGCGGTAATGGGTGTGCCATGGCGCGGCTCCCTGCTGCTGCTCTTTCTGGTCACCAGCGTCTTTCTCGGCAGCGCCCTCGGGCTCGGGTTGTTTCTCTCCACCGTGATGCGCAGCCAGTTCAATGCCGCACAGGCAGCGCTGATCGCCGCGTTTCTACCCGCCGTGATGCTGTCGGGCTTCGTGTTCGAGATCGCCAGCATGCCGCCTTGGCTTCGGGCCATCACCCACCTCATTCCGGCCCGTTACTTCGCAAGCTCCTTGCAGACCCTCTATCAGGCGGGCAGCGTCTTCTCGATCCTGCTGGTCAACGGTTTCTGTCTGCTGCTGCTGGCCGGTTTCTGGCTGGTCCTGACCGCCCGCAAGACGCGGCGCACTCTGGAGTAACCCATGCTGATCCGACTCTGGTGGCTGATCCGAAAAGAGCTGCAGGCCCTGATGGGCAATACCCAGGGGCGCTTTCTGCTCATCATGCCGGTGCTGCTGCAAACCGCCCTCTTCCCGTTCGCCGCCACTCTGGAGGTAACCGGCAACACGCTGGCCATCTACAACCAGGATGGCGGCGCCCAGAGCCGCGAGCTGCTGGAGCGCCTCACCCATATGCCCGCCTTTACCACCATCATCCCGGTGCAAGGCGAGGCGGGCATGACCGAGGCCATCACCGGGCAACAGGCACTGCTCGGGCTGATTATTCCGGGGGATTTCTCGCGCCGGCTGGCGCGCGGCGAACCAGCCAAGGTGCAGCTGATTATCGATGGCCGCCGCTCCAACGGTGGTCAGGTAGCGGCAGGTTATATCAGTCAGGTGATCGCCCGCTGGCAAAGTGAGGGCAAGGGGCAACCCGAGCTGGCGGTACGCAACCTCTACAACCCCAACGTCGAATTCCACTGGCATATCCTGCCGGCCCTGGTGGCCATCATCACCACCACAGGTTGTCTTATCGTCACCGCCCTCTCGGTCGCGCGGGAGCGGGAAGAGGGCACCTTCGATCAGCTGCTGGTCTCCCCCCTCACCGCAGGCTGGATCATGGCGGGCAAGGCGGTGCCCGGCATCATGGTGGCGGTGGGGCAAGGGTGCATAGTCGCGCTGGCCGCCCGTTTTGTCTTTCACCTCCCCTTTGCGGGCAGCCTCAGCCTGCTGATGGCGGGCATGGTCTGCTACGGGCTGGCACTGGCCGGGATCGGGCTCTTCATCTCGTCGTTCTGCTCGACCCAGCAGCAGGCCTTTCTCGGAGTCTTCTCCTTCACCGTACCGGCGGTGATCCTCTCGGGCTACATCTCGCCGGTGGAGAACATGCCGCAGGTGTTCCAGTGGCTGGCGGCCATCGACCCCCTCACCCACTTCATCGTGCTGCTCAAGGGGGTCTTCCTCAAGGGGTTTGACTGGTCGGCCGCCTGGCCCCTGCTCTGGCCGCTGCTCGCCATCGCCGGCATCACCCTGTCGCTGGCGCTCGCCATGTTCCGCCGCCATATCGCCTGACGCGCCGCCTTGTTCAGCTGATGCCGGTCTCGCCCAGAGCGAGGCCGGCCATTTTCCGCCAAAAGTTTTCACTCCCCGGCCGTGGGTAAACCGGGCTTTCCCTCCACCCCCTCTCACCCCGAGCTAACGCAGAAATCATCAACTGGTATACCTATTTTTGTATATCTTTGAATTTTATCGAATTACCCCTGACGAGATATATAAATAGACACTTGATTTGCATCAATTGCCCGCCCCGACTGACTGGGTAGCCTAGCCCCAGAATGATGTTTTATTACTCCAAACTAGAGGCAATCATGAGCAAAGTCAGACTGGTCGTTGTGGGCAACGGCATGGTGGGGCACCGCTTCATCGAAGAGTTGATCGAGCGGGCCGACCCGGGCCGCTACGAGATCACCGTCTTCGGTGCAGAACCCCGTCCCGCCTACGATCGCGTCCATCTCTCCTCCTACTTCTCCCATCACACCAGCGAAGATCTCTCCCTCGTCAAACCCGGCTTCTACGACAAGCACGGCATCCGCCTGCTGCTCGGCGAAGCGGTGAAAAAAATCGACAGGGCCAACCGCGAAGTGCACTCCAACAAGGGCACTGTGGTCGGGTACGACAAGCTGGTGCTGGCCACCGGCTCCTACCCCTGGGTGCCGCCCATTGCGGGCAGCCAGCACCACGAGTGCTTCGTCTACCGCACCATCGAGGATCTGAAAGCCATCCGCAACGCCGCCAGGAGCGGCAAGAGCGGGGTGGTGATCGGGGGTGGTCTGCTTGGCCTCGAAGCCGCCGGTGCCCTCAAGGCACTGGGTCTCGAAACCCATGTGGTGGAATTTGCTCCGGTACTGATGGCCGAGCAGCTCGACGGTCAGGGCGGCCAGCTGCTGCGCCGCAAGATCGAATCCATGGGCGTGCAGGTACACACCAGCAAGAGCACCAGCGAGATCCTGATGCATGGCGGTGAGCAGGCGAAACACCGCCTCGCCTTTGCCGACGGCAGTCAGCTGGAAGTGGACGTGGTGGTCTTCTCCACCGGCATCCGCCCGCAAGATACCCTCGGCCGCTACGGTGATCTCGCCATCGCCGAGCGCGGCGGCATCGTCATCGACGATCACTGCCTCACCTCCGACCCCGACATCTACGCCATCGGCGAGTGCGCCGCCTGGCAGGGCCGCTTCTTCGGGCTGGTGGCACCGGGCTACAAGATGGCCCAGATCACCGTCGACCATCTGCTCGGCGGCGACAGCCGCTTCGAAGGGGCGGACATGAGCGCCAAGCTCAAGCTGCTCGGCGTCTCCGTCGGCTCCATCGGCGATGCCCATGGTCGCACCCCGGGCAGCCACAGCTATGTGTTTCAGGACGATCAGGCCGGCGTCTACAAGAAGATCGTGGTGAGCGAGGACAACAGCCGATTGCTCGGCGCCGTGCTGGTGGGTGACGTGGAAGATTACGGCAACCTGCTGCAAATGATGCTCAACGCCCTGCCGCTGCCGAGCCACCCGGATACCCTGATCCTGCCCGCCTACGCCGGTGCCAAACCGACGCTGGGGGTAGATGCCCTGCCGGAAAGCGCCCAGATCTGCTCCTGCTTCGACGTCTCCAAGGGCGACATCGCCAAGGCTGTGGCCGAAGGTCACACCACCCTTGCCGCCATCAAACAGCAGACCAAGGCAGGTACCGGCTGCGGCGGCTGCGTGCCGCTCATCAGTCAGGTACTCAACGCCGAGCTGGTTAAGCAGGGCATCGAGGTCAACAACCACCTCTGCGCCCACTTCCCCCACTCCCGTCAGGAGCTGTTCCATCTGGTCAAGGTGGAGGGGATCAAGAGCTTCGACGAACTGCTGGCCAAGCACGGTCAGGGCTATGGCTGCGAGGTGTGCAAACCGACCGTCGGCTCCATCCTCGCCTCCTGCTGGAACGAGCATGTGCTGAGCCCGCGCAACATCCCGTTGCAGGACACCAACGATATCTTCCTCGGCAACATGCAGAAGGACGGCAGCTACTCCGTCATCCCGCGCATGGCCGGTGGCGAAGTGACCCCGGAAGGGCTGCTGGCGGTGGCCGAAGTGGCCCGCGACTACAAGCTCTACACCAAGATCACCGGCGCCCAGCGCATCGGTCTGTTCGGGGCCCAGAAGGATGATCTGCCCGCCATCTGGCGCAAGCTGCTGGCTGCCGGATTCGAGACAGGTCAGGCCTACGCCAAGGCGCTGCGCATGGCCAAGACCTGCGTCGGCAGCACCTGGTGCCGCTTCGGCGTGCAGGACAGCGTTGGCCTCGGGGTCTTCCTCGAGAACCGCTACAAGGGCATTCGCACCCCGCACAAGATGAAGTTCGGCGTCTCCGGCTGTACCCGCGAATGTGCGGAAGCCCAAGGTAAGGATGTCGGCATCATCGCCACCGACGCGGGCTGGAACCTCTATGTGGGCGGCAACGGCGGCATGAAGCCGCGCCACGCCGACCTGCTGGCGTCTGACCTCGACCGAGAGACCCTCATCAAGCTGATCGACCGCTTTATGATGTTCTACGTCACCAGCGCCGACAAACTGCAGCGCACCTCGGTCTGGCTCGGCAATCTGGAAGGGGGCGTCGACTACCTGCGCGAGGTGATCGTCGACGACAAGTTGGGGCTGGCCGAGACGCTGGAGCGCGATATCCAGACCCTTATCGACAGCTACGAGTGCGAATGGTCGCGCACCCTCAACGAAGAGGAGGCACTCAAGCGATTCAGCCACTTCATCAACAGCGACAAGCGCGATCCGGACGTTCAGTTCGTCAGCGAACGCGACCAGCACAGACCCGCCACTCCGGCCGAGCGCATCCCCGTCTACCAGATCGAGGTGGAAACCAAATGATGAAACTTGCCTGCCAACTCAACGACATCCTGCCGGGAACCGGAGTCTGCGCACTCATTGAAGGTCGCCAGATCGCCCTGTTCCGCCCGAGCGCGGCGGCCGAGGTGTTCGCCATCGACAACCGGGATCCCTTCTTCGCCGCCAACGTGCTGTCGCGGGGCCTGATCTGCGAACACGACGGCGAACTCTGGGTGGCCAGCCCGCTCAAGAAGCAGCGCTTTCGCCTGAGCGATGGCCACTGTTTCGACAACCCTGCGATGTCGGTGCAGAGCTATCCCGTTGAAGTGCGCGACCAGCAGGTCTGGGTCGCCGTCTAAAGCCGATTTCACTCTCTTTCGGGCTGCCTGAGGGCAGCCCTTTCAAGGACTCACAAGATGTACACGGAAACCATCAACAAGTGCGCCGCCAACGCGGCCCGCATCAACCGCTTCGAGCGCAGCGACAAGCTCGGCTTCTGGCTCAGCTCCGCCATGGCGGGGGCCTATGTGGGCCTCGGCATCATCCTCATCTTCACCCTCGGCAATCTGGTGGATCCCGCCATCCGGCCGCTGGTGATGGGGGCCACCTTCGGTATCGCCCTGACGCTCGTCATCATTGCCGGCTCCGAGCTGTTTACCGGCCACACCATGTTCCTCACCTTCGGGGTGAAGGCGGGCAAGATCACCATGGCCGACCTGCTGCGCATCCTGCCGCAGACCTGGGCCGGCAACCTGATTGGCTCCATCGTGGTGGCGCTCATCTACTCCTACGGCGGCAGCCTGCTGCCGGACGCAGGCAGTCTGGCCCACAAGGTGGCGCTGGCCAAAACCCAGGCTCCGGCGCTGACCCTGTTTATGAAGGGGATCCTCTGCAACTGGCTGGTCTGCCTCGCCATCTGGATGGCGCTGCGCACCGAAGGGGCGGCCCGCTTCATCGCCATCTGGTGGTGCCTGCTGGCCTTTATCGCTTCCGGCTACGAGCACTCTATCGCCAACATGACCCTGTTCGCCCTCTCCTGGTTTGGCGCCCACTCCGATGCCTACACCCTGGGCGGCATCGGCCACAACCTGCTGTGGGTGACGCTGGGCAACACCGTCTCCGGCGTCCTCTTTATGGGCCTCGGTTACTGGTATGCCACCCCGAAAGCTGAACGCCCGGTCGCAGTGAGCGAGACCACCAGCACCGCCAACCAGACCCGAACCGCCTGATCCGGAGGCCCCATGGACTACTTGCCCATCTTTTGCCGACTCGATAACAAACCCGTGCTGCTGGTCGGCGGCGGCGAGGTAGCGGAGCGCAAGGCGCGCCTGCTGCTGGATGCCGGTGCCCATCTCACAGTAGTCGCGCCCGAGCTCGCCCCCGAGCTGGCGGAACTGGCTGCCAACGGCAGCATCGAGTGGCTGGCCGGCGAATTTGTGCCGGAACAACTGGCGGGCAAGTGGCTGGTGGTGGCCGCAACCGATCGGCGCGAGGTGAATGCACTGGTTTACCAAAGCGCCAATCAGGCGCGGATCTTTGCCAACGTGGTAGATGACCCGAAACGCTCCAGCTTCATCATGCCGTCGATCATCGATCGCTCACCGCTGATGGTGGCCATCTCCTCCGGCGGCAAGGCACCTGTGCTGGCCCGGCTGCTGCGGGAAAAACTGGAAGCCCTGCTGCCGCAGCATCTGGGGGCCGTGGCGGCCTTCGCCGGCAGCCTGCGGGAGCGGGTCAAGGCCCGCTTCGCCACCATGGGGGAGCGGCGCCGCTTCTGGGAGCGGCTGCTCGGGGCGGATCGGCTCGGTCAGGCGCTGGCGCGAGGCGATAGCGCCTCTGCCCACCAGTTGGCCGACAACCTGTTTGCCGACGGGAGCCAGACCGGAGGCGAGGTGGTACTGGTGGGAGCCGGCCCCGGCGATCAGGGTCTGCTCACCCTGCACGCCCTGCGCCAGATGCAGCAGGCGGACGTGGTGGTCTATGACCGACTGGTCTCCGACGAGGTGATGGCACTGGTGCGCCGGGATGCCAAGCGCATCTTCGTCGGCAAGCAGGCGGGCAACCACTGCGTGCCGCAGGAGGGGATCAACCAGCTCTTGCTGGAGGAGGCGAAGAAGGGGCAACGGGTGGTGCGGCTCAAGGGGGGCGACCCCTTTATCTTCGGCCGTGGCGGCGAGGAGCTGGAGACGCTGGTCGGCACTGGCATTGGCTTTCAGGTGGTACCGGGGATCACCGCGGCCAGCGGCTGCGCCGCCTACGCCGGCATTCCGCTGACCCATCGCGACCACGCCCAGAGCGTGCGCTTCGTCACCGCCCACGGCAAGGGGGGCGCCCGGGATCTCGACTGGCCGCTGCTCGCCAAGGACAAACAGACTCTGGTGTTCTACATGGGGCTCTCATCCTGCGCCACCATCCGTGAAGAGCTGCTGGCCCACGGCAAGGCAGGCGACACCCCGGTGGCGCTGATCGAGCGCGGCACCCAACCCTGCCAGCAGGTCATTCGCGGCACCCTCGATGAGCTACCCGCGCTGGCGGTGGGGGTCGAGAGTCCGGCGCTGATCATGGTGGGCTCGGTGGTGACCCTGGCCGACCGGCTCGCCTGGTTTGGCGCGGCACCACAGGCTCAGCGCGCCCTCGCCTGAGGGATCCTCGGCAAACGATCATGAGGCCACCAGCAGGTGGCCTCACTTTTACCTCTCTCTTCTCCCATCACGGTCATAACCTGTTGTTTTAAGTCTGGTATCCTATGGGCATTGAGCCCTTGGCTACCATCTCAGGAATTCATCCCATGTCTCTTCCCATCAAGAACAGCGCCCGGCAGCGCGCGGATGACAGATCCCGCATTCTCACCCTGCTGCTGCGCGATGATGCCCTCACCGACAGCCTGCTCGATCCGCAGGTGGTGCAGGATGCCGAGCAGCGCGATCAGACCAGCGAACTCACTGCGCTGGTCAACGGGTTGCCCGCCGCCGACGTCGCCGATGCGCTGGAATCGCTGCCGCCCGATGAGCGTCATGCCCTGTGGGCGCTGGTGGAGGAGGAGAAGCGCGGCCAGATCCTGGTCGAAGCGTCGGAGACGGTGTGGGACAGCCTCATCAGCGGGATGAGCGACAAGGAGCTGCTGCACGCACTGCGCACCCTGGATATCGACGATCAGATCTATCTGGGCCAGTACCTGCCACGCAACCTGATGGGGCGGCTGCTCACCTATATGGCCCCCGCCGACCGGGATCGGGTGCGGGAGGTGATCCGCTACGGCAAGCACACCGTCGGCGCCATGATGGACTTCGAGATCATCACCATCCGCCCCGAGGTGACGCTCGCCACTGTGCAGCGCTATCTGCGCCTGCGCGGCAAGATCCCCGCCAACACCGACAAGCTGTTCGTCATCGATCGGCGCAACCACCTGCTGGGGGAGCTGGCCCTCACCACAGTACTGCTGCACAAGCCCGCCACCCTGGTGAGCGACGTGATGGAGCGGGATCCGGTCACCTTCGATCCGGAGGATAACGACGAAGCGGCCGCCCGCACCTTCGAGCGGGATGACCTGCTCTCCGCCGCCGTGGTGGATGGCAAGGGCAAGCTGATGGGCCGCCTCACCGTCGAAGAGGTGGTGGATCTGGTCTATGAGGAGAGTGACACCGACCTGCGCCGGATGGGGGGTATCAGCGAGGATGAAGATGTGTTCGCCCCTGTCTCCAAGGCGGTCAAGACCCGCTGGGCCTGGCTTGCCATCAACCTCTGCACCGCCTTTGTCGCCTCGCGGGTGATCGGCCTGTTCGAGCACACCATCTCCCAGCTGGTGGCGCTGGCGGCCCTGATGCCCATCGTCGCCGGGATCGGCGGCAACACCGGCAACCAGACCATCACCATGATAGTGCGGGCGCTGGCACTGCAGCACATTCAGGCGGGCAACCTCTCCTTCCTGCTGCTGCGGGAACTCGGCGTCGCCTTTATCAACGGGCTGGTGTGGGGCGGCACCATGGGCATTGCCACCTATCTGCTCTATCAGGATGCGGCGCTCGGCGCCGTGATGACCCTGGCCATGATGCTCAACCTGCTGGTGGCCGCCCTTATGGGAGTCATCATCCCCATGACCATGACCCGCCTCGGCCGCGACCCGGCAGTCGGTGCCAGCGTAATGATCACCGCCATCACCGACACCGGCGGCTTCTTTATCTTCCTCGGGCTGGCGACCCTGTTCCTGCTGTAAACCGTGCGTTGAAAACAACAAGGGAGCCACTGGCTCCCTTGTTGTTTCAGGCGCGTTTGCCCGCCCCTGCCGTTGGGCTGCTTATCGCTTGTCAGCAGTGATCAGCAAGCCATTGGTGTCGGGGAAGCCGATGACCAGCGCCTCTTTTTTGGCATCCGTGGTAAAGGTGGTGACATAGGCGACGCGGTTATCCATCGCCCGGGCCAGAGCGGCATTCCAGAGGTTTTCGATCGGCGTGGCGGCAGCGGATTGCTTGAAGTTGCACTTGCCAAACCCGGTCATAGTCAGCTTGCTCAACCCTGCAGTGGCACTCCCCTCGCCCACCAGCGTACAACCTGCCGCCGGGAACTCGATCGCTACCGTCAGCTTGCCGCCGTTGTTGGTGGTATCCACCTTGCCCACCATGTCGCTGCTGAAGCCATCGCTGCCCGTGGCACTCCAGCTGGCCGTGGTCACCGCTTTGGTGGTCAGGGCTGTCACCGCCACATGACCGCTGAAACCGGAATAGATGGGGGAGTTGTCGGAGAAGGTGGTGCCGGTTCGGGTGAAATCAAAAACCCAGCGCTTGATCTCCTTACCCTGCAGATCGATGACCGGCTGATCCTGGAAGGTGATGAGGTTGTGGTCGTTGGTCACCGAGCTGAGCGCCGTGCTGGTGCCGAGCCGTTCGCTGTTGCGGATCAACTGCACCGGGTAGATCCCGTCTTTGTCGGCTTTCTGGTCAGCCTGACCCAGCCACTGGCTGTTGGTCTCGACCTTGCCCACCTGATGATCCACCCAGACACCCCAGTACTGCACGGTTTCACCCTTCGGGTAGACCAGCGCCAGACCATCCAGATCCTTGATCATGCGCGGCGTCGCCTTGTCGCCGTCGCGGCTCATCAGATTCGCTTGGTAAAGACCCGCCTCCGGCAGGGCCAGTGGCACCCGCTTGGCAATGCTGTTGGCAGCTTTTTCGCTGTCACAGGCAGACAGGGCCGCAGCGCAGGCGATGGCCAGCAGCGCTTTGTTGTGCATTTTCATGAGGTTTTATTCCTTGCTGTCGCTTTGTAATTTTTAGATGCAATCAATCGCCGCTGAATTTAAGGGAAAGGTCATCTATCAGTCGAATGGAGATCTGTAACCAACCATTACAGCCTCGCAGGAGCACTTGGCCGCGCCGCTTGCTCCGACCTCACTGCGGTGACGACAGGGTGACTCACGGCGGAAAAGCAGCGAAAGTAGCGGCCCGGAATAAAGACAAAAAAACAGATGAAAATCAGAGCCATAACTCTATTAACAGGAGGGTAATTAGCCCGAATTGCCAGCCTGCTCACAATCGGATTCTTTTGCTGTCGATAGAATGCACCACGCTGGCATACCCATAACAAGAGAATCCAACAATGAAAACCACCCTCAAACTGAGCGCGGTGGCAGTTATCTTTTTGCTGTCCGGCTGTGATGACAACAACTCTCAGGCCCCCGGTGATCTCACCCTGCGGCTGATCGAAACCTCTGATATCCACTCCAACCTGCTGAGCTACGACTACTACCAGAACAAGCCGGATGCCTCGCTGGGCTTTGCCCGCACCGCAGTGCTGATCCGCAAGGCCCGCGAAGAGAACGCCAACAACTTGCTGATCGACAACGGCGACCTGATCCAGGGCACCCCGCTGGCCGACTACATCCACGACCAGCAGGTCAAACAGCAGTGGCTGAGCAAGCAGACCCACCCCGCCATCAAGGCGCTCAACACCATGAGCTATGATGTCGGCAACCTGGGCAACCACGAATTCAACTTCGGTCTCGACTTCCTCTCAGAGACCCTGAAAGGGGCCAACTACCCCTACATCAACGCCAACGTCTTCCAGGCCGATGCCTTCAGCCGTGATGGCAAGGGCACCATCGACTGGAGCAAGCAGAAGTTCAAACCCTATGTGGTGCTGGATCGTCAGGTGAAGGATGCCAACGGCAATACCCAGACCATCAAGGTCGGTGTGCTGGGCCTGACTCCGCCCCAGATCACCCAGTGGGACAAGCGCAATCTGGAAGGCAAGGTGGTGGTGGCCGATATGGTCGAGACCGCCGAGCACTATGTACCCGAAATCCGCGCCAAGGGCGCTGACATCGTCGTGGTCGTGGCCCACACCGGCATCATAGGTGACCCGCGCGAACCCATGATGGAGAACGCTGCCCTGCCGCTGGCCAAAGTGAAAGGGGTCGATGCCCTGCTGCTGGGCCATGCCCACCGCACCTTCCCGGGCGACTACCCCAACATGACCGACGTGGACAACGAGAAAGGCACCCTGGCGGGCGTACCGACCGTGATGCCGGGCGTCTGGGGCAACCACCTTGGCATCATCGACCTGCACATGACCTGGAAAGAGGGTCGCTGGGAAGTGGCCTCCAGCCAGTCCCAGCTGCGCAAGATCGACAGTAGCGCCACCAGCACCGAAGATCAGGCGGTGGTCGATCAGGTCATTGCCGAGCACGAGCAGGCCAACCAGTGGCTGGACGAGCCCCTCAGCAAGATCACCAAGCCAATCCACAGCTTCTTCGCGCTGGTGCAGGATGACCCCTCCATCCAGATCGTCAGCGACGCCCAGCTGTGGCACGCCAAGAAGCTGCAACAGGATGGTCAGCTCAAGGAGAAATGGCCCATCCTCTCCGCCGCCGCGCCATTCCGTGGCGGTCGCAACGGCCCGACCGACTTCACCTATGTACCGGCTGGCGATATCTCCCTGCGCAACGTGGCCGACCTCTATGTCTACCCCAACACCCTGCAGGTGGTCGCCATCAATGGCTCGACCGTACAGGAGTGGCTGGAGAAGAGCGCCGTCCAGTTCAACAAGATCGATGCCGCCAGCACCGCCACCCAGTGGCTGGTGAACGAGAAGTACCGCACCTACAACTTCGACGTGATCGACGGGGTGAACTATCAGGTCGATGTGACCAAACCTGCCCGTTACGATGTGGATGGCAACAAGGTGAGCGACAGCTATCGCATCACCAACCTCACCTATCAGGGCAAGGCAATCGACCCGGCCCAGATGTTCTACGTGGTGACCAACAACTACCGCGCCAGCGGTGGTGGCAACTTCCCGGGCATCAACGCCAAGGTGATCGTCCATGAAGATCAGTTCGAAACCCGCGAAGTGCTCTCCGAATACCTCAAGGATCTGGCAGAGAAGAATCCGGCCGGTTTCGAGCCCCCGGCAGACAACAACTGGCAGCTGGCCCCCCTGCCCGCCAATCTGGATCTGCGCATCTACAGCTCGCCACGCAGCGAGGCGCAAGCCCTGACCGGTGGCAAGCTGAACTATGTGGAGACCCTGCCGCCCACCGATGCCAAACACCCCGGCTTTGGTGTCTACAAGCTGGTGCTGGCACCCTGAGTCTCAGGGTTAATCCGGCAATAACCTCTGCAACCCCCTCCTGATACGAGGGGGTTTTTGATGTACTGGCAGCGGGATATGCACCTGTAAGCCAGCCGCTCCCCGCAGCAGTTCACGCAACCCCTTTATCCCTTCACGCCATCGCCTCCCTCTATCACACCATCCAGATCCCGGTTGGTCTGCCCCATACCGCCCATAAAAAAACAGGCCCACCGAAGTGGGCCTGCAGTTATTTGCGTGGGTGGGAGTATCGCGATAGAGGGCGCTACTCCCGTTCCTTCACATAGGGGGTGCCGAGCGCCTTCGGCGCCACCGCACGGCCGATAAAGCCGGCCAGCAGGAACACGGTCAGGATGTAGGGCAGTGCCTCGATGGCCTGCACCGGAATGGCGAAGCCGCCAATGCTGACCCCTTGCAGCCGGATGGCGACCGCATCTAGGAAGCCGAACAGCAGACAGGCTGCCATGGCATTCCAGGGGCGCCACTTGCCGAACACCAGCGCCGCCAATGCCATAAAGCCCTTGCCCGCACTCATGTTGGGGATGAACTGGGCCGTCTGGGCCACCGCCAGATAGGTGCCACCGATACCGGCCAACAGGCCGCCGATGAGGAGCGCGGTGTAGCGCATCCGCACCACAGAGATACCGGCGGTATCGACCGCTGCCGGTGCCTCACCCACCGCCCGCAGACGCAGACCGAAGCGGGTACGGAACATCACCCACCAGGCCAGCGGTACGCAGGCGAACGCCACGTACTCCAGCAGGGAGTGGCCGCTCAACAGCTCGCTGTAGAGCTGGCCGATCACCGGCACATCCCACAGCTCCTTGGCATAGGGCAGATCGATGGGGGCGAAACGGGCATCACCGGAGAGCGCCGGGGTCTGGCCACCCTGATCGAACCAGTAACGGCCCAGGGTCACGGTCAGACCGGCCGCCAGAATGTTGATGGCCATGCCGCTCACCACCTGATCACCGCGGTGAGTGATGGTGGCAAAGCCGTGCATCAGGGCAAACAGGATGGAGACACCCACCCCGGCACCCAGACCTATCCAGGCAGAACCGGAGACCGCCGCCGCCGCACCGCTGGCGAACGCCGCCGCCAGCAGTTTGCCTTCCAGCGCGATGTTGACCACCCCGGAGCGCTCGCAGAACATGCCCGCCATGGCGGCCAGAATAAGCGGCGGCGCGGTACGGATGGTCGCATCCAGCATCAGGATCAGAATTTCAAACATGATCAGACTCCTTTAGCTTGCGCGGCTGAGCGGTTGGCAAACGCCAGATAGAGCTGCTCGATGCGCGGACGCATCATGTGCTCAAGGGCGCCACAGAATAGGATCACCAGACCCTGCAACACCACTACGATGTTGCGGTCGACACCGAACTCGAAGCTGAGCTCGGCGCCCCCCTGATAGAGGAAACCGAACAGCAGGCTGGCGATGATGACGCCAACCGGATGGTTGCGCCCCATCAGCGCCACCGCGATACCGGTGAAGCCGAACCCTTCCACGAAGTTGAGCTTGATCTGGTGCAGCTCACCCTGCAGCACGTTGAGGGCAAAGAAGCCCGACAGCATGCCGGAGATGACCATGGCCAGGATCACCACCTTGGGATAGGAGATACCGGCATAGGCGGAGGCGCTCTGGCTGGCGCCGACCGAGCGGATCTCGTAACCCCAGCGGGTGTGCCAGATAAAGACCCACACCAGCGCCGCACAGATCAGCGCCCAGAAGAAGCTGATATTGAGCGGGCTATTGGGGATCTCCATCCCGAACAGGTTCGCCAGCCCGCTCATCTTGGGCAGCCAGCTTGCTTCGGCAAACACCTTGCTCTCGGTCGCCATCGAGCCGGGCGGCTTGAACACCTCCACCAGCAGATAGGCCATCAGCGAGGCGGCGATGAAGTTGAACATGATGGTGGTGATCACGATATGGCTGCCGCGCTTGGCTTGCAGCCAGGCCGGAATAAAGGCCCAGGCCGCACCGAACAAACCACCGGCAATGATGGAGAGCGGCAACAGCAGGGCAAACGGCAGCACATCGCCGAGCATCAGACAGACCAGACCGACACCGAGCCCGCCGATATAGGCCTGACCTTCGCCACCGATATTGAACAGGCCGGCGTGGAAGGCGACCGCCACCGACAGACCGGTAAAGATAAAGCCGGTTGCGTAGTAGAGGGTGAAGCCAACCCCTTCACCGGTGCCGAACGCGCCGTACCACATGATCTTGGCGGCATCGACCGGGTTGATGTCGAGGTAGTAGAACAAAATGGCCGACACCAGGAAGGCCAGCAGGATGTTGACCGCAGACAAGACGCCTACGGAGACCCAGGCAGGAATACGTACTTGGCTCATCAGTGGGCCTCCTTGGCAACTTCGTCCGGCACTATGTTTGCCATCATCAGACCAATGGTGCGCTCATCCGCCTTGGCACCATCCAGCTCGCCGACGATGCGACCATCGGCAATGACCAGAATCCGGTCAGCGAGGCTCATGATCTCGTCCAGCTCCACCGAGACCAGCAGCACCGCCTTGCCCTTGTCGCGCATGGCGATGATCTGCTGGTGGATATATTCGATGGCACCGATGTCGACCCCGCGGGTCGGCTGGCCGATCAACAGCACATCCGGGTCCTGCTCCACTTCACGGGCAATCACCAGCTTCTGCTGGTTGCCACCGGAGAAGTTGGCGGTCTTGTGATCGGGATGGGGCGGGCGCACGTCCCACTTCTCCATCTTGGCCTGACAATCCTGCTGGATCGCCTCCTTGTTCTGCAGCCACCCCTTGTTGTATTGCGGGCGACGGTGATAACCGAGAATAAAGGCCTCTTTCGCCTCGAAGCGGTTGATCAGCCCCATCTTGTGGCGATCTTCCGGCACATGACCGAGGCCGTAGTTGCGCACCAGCTCGGGATCGGCCGGGTGCTCCGCGCTCACCTTGTGCACGCCGCTGCGGCTGCTGATGGTGAAGCAGCCCTTGCTCGGCTTGAGAATGCCGCCAAGCAGGCTGAGCAGTTCGGACTGGCCGTTGCCGGAGACCCCGGCGATGCCGACCACTTCACCGGCCCGCACCTCGAAGCTGACGGACTTGACCCGCTCCACCTTGCTGGCGTCGACGTAGCTGAGCCCTTCGATCTTCAGCTTGGCTTCACCGGGCTGGGTTGGCCCCTTGTCGACCTTGAGGCGCACCTTGCGGCCCACCATCAGTTCGGCCAGTTGCTCCTTGTCGGTATCCCTGGTGGCGACGTGGGCCACCATCTCGCCACGGCGCATGATGGAAACCTGATCGGTAATGGCCAGGATCTCCCGCAGCTTGTGGGTGATAAGGATGATGGTTGCCCCCTGATCCCGCAGCTTTTTCAGCACCTCGAACAGGTGATCCGCCTCTTGCGGGGTCAGTACCCCGGTCGGCTCGTCGAGGATCAGGATGCGGGCGCCGCGATAGAGCGCCTTGAGAATTTCGACCCGCTGTTGCAAGCCAACCGGCAGATCTTCGACCTTCTCGTGCAGCGGCACGTCGAGGCCATAATCCCGCGCCAGTTCGCCCAGCAGCTTTTCGGCTGACGCCACGCTCTGCTGAAGGTGCCAGCCGTTCTCAGCGCCGAGGATGACGTTTTCCAATACGGTGAAGTTATTGACCAGCATGAAGTGCTGGTGAACCATGCCCACGCCTGCGGCAATCGCATCTTGTGAGCCGTGGGGTTTGAAAGGATTCCCGTCGATCAGCATCTCGCCTTTGTCGGCATGGTAGAAACCATAAATGATGCTCATCAGGGTGGACTTACCGGCGCCATTTTCGCCGACAATGCCGTGGATACTGCCTTTGCGAACCTTAAGGTCGATCAGCTTGTTGGCGTACACTTCGCCGAACCGCTTATCGATACCTCTTAATTCGATGGCATAGCGATCTGTCTGGTCCATGATGCAGCCCTGCGTTTCATGAAATAAGACTAAAAACCGGCCCGTGCGGGCCGGTGGTGCGTTGAGAGTCGTAGCAACTATCTAATTAGTATTTGCAGGTGTTATCGCTCATGTAGTCATGAACCTTGACCTTGCCAGCGATGATTTCGGCCTTGATGGCATCCACCTTGGCTTTCATTTCCGGGGTGATCAGCTTCTCGTTGTCCTTGTCGAGCGCCCAATCCACACCGCCTTCGGCCAGACCCAGGTTCTTGATACCCGGCTTCCACTCGCCTTTGGCAGCGTCATCCCAGGTCTGGTAAGCGGCCAGACCCACAGACTTGACCATGGAGGTCAGCATGGTGCCCGGTTGCAGGTGGTTCTGGTTGGAGTCCACCCCGATGGCGAACTTGCCGCTGTCCTTGGCTGCCTGATAGACACCGATACCGGTACCGCCAGCTGCGGCGTAAACCACGTCAGCACCTTTGGCGAACTGGGACTTGGCCAGCTCGGCACCTTTGGCCGGGTCAGCAAACGCGGCCGGGGTAGAGCCCGCCATGTTCTGGAACACTTCGATCTTCGGATTGACGAACTTGGCACCCTGCTCGTAGCCGCACTGGAATTTGCGGATCAGCGGGATATCCATGCCGCCCACGAAGCCGACCTTGCCGCTCTTGGAAGCGATGGCAGCCAGTGCGCCCACCAGGAAGGAACCTTCATGCTCCTTGAAGATGACGGACTGGACGTTCGGCTTGTCGACCACCATGTCGATGATGGTGAACTGGGTTTTCGGGAATTCGGTCGCAACCTTCTCTACCGCAGAACCCATATTGAAACCGACCGCCACGATCGGGCCGTTGCCACGGCTGGCCAGACGACGCAGACCCTGCTCGCGCTGGGCTTCGTTCTGGGGTTCAAACTCTTTGACCTTGACGCCCTTGTCCTTGTTGTAGAGCTCGACGCCGTTACGGAACACGGCTTCGTTGAATGATTTGTCATACTTGCCCGCGGTGTCATAAATGACGGCTGGCTCGGAAGCAGCCTGAGCAGAGAGAGCAGCGAGAGTGAGGGAGGCCACGGTGGCCAGCTTGAGCACTTTAGTCACGATCGTATCCTTGATTGTTATTAAGTGAGGGAACTTGCTTGCCTGTCAGAGCAGGCTATCTAGCACGCAGGCTTACTCTAAGTCAGCCCCGATGCGGGTCAAGCAAATGATAAGGGAAAAACGTTTGCGTTAACGGTTTGAATTCTAAGCAAATAACCTTATAAGCAGTTGTTTTTTAGCTACTTTTCAGTTTTTTATGCTAACAACCAAAAGACCCAAACGACATTTCTCTTATTGTTCAGCAAGTTACTGTAAACCGTTTTCCCCTGTTATTCATCCAGCCCCCCGGCAAGCCCGTGATCCGGCTCGCAAAATCCCCACAAACCGCGCGAGCAAGAGTTGGCTACAGCTGGAAACCTCCCCGTCCAGTTCTCTCTGCGCCAGCCAAAATTGGCCGCACCGGCGCCCCTGCAAGCCCCCATCTCGCCCCTCCCCCCGAGTTTGGATTTGGTCTGGCAGGGGGGATGGCCGTATAATCCCCGCCTGTATAAATAAACAGGAGTGGTGATGGACGTTTCAACCCTGCTCGACGGGCTCAACGACAAGCAAAGAGATGCCGTTGCGGCGCCCCGCAGCAACCTGCTGGTGCTGGCCGGTGCCGGTTCGGGCAAGACCCGGGTGCTGGTGCACCGTATCGCCTGGCTGATGCAGGTGGAACGCTGTTCACCCTTCTCCATCATCGCGGTCACCTTTACCAACAAGGCGGCGGCCGAGATGCGCGGCCGGGTCGAGAAGGTGTTAGGCAGCTCGCAGCGTGGCATGTGGATCGGCACCTTCCACGGCATCGCCCACCGATTGCTGCGGGCCCACCATCTGGATGCGGGCTTGCCGCAGGATTTCCAGATCCTCGACTCAGACGACCAGTACCGGCTGATCCGCCGGGTGCTCAAGGCGCTCAACCTCGACGAGAAGCACTGGGCCCCGCGCGCCGTGATGGGCTACATCAACGGCAAGAAGGACGAGGGGCTGCGCCCCGGTGACATCGACCTCTACGGCGACCCCGTTACCCGCACCTATCAGCAGATCTACAAGACCTATCAGGAGACCTGCGATCGCTCCGGTCTGGTGGATTTTGCCGAACTGCTGCTGCGCGCCCACGAGCTGTGGCTGAACAAGCCGCACATCCTCGAGCACTACCGCGACCGCTTCCAGAACATTCTGGTGGACGAGTTTCAGGATACCAACGGCATCCAGTACGCCTGGCTGCGGATGCTGGCGGGCAACAGCGGCAAGGTGATGATCGTCGGCGACGATGACCAGTCCATCTACGGCTGGCGCGGCGCCAAGATCGAGAACATCCAGCGCTTCCTGACCGACTATCAGGGGGCCGAGACCATCCGCCTCGAGCAGAACTACCGCTCCACCGCCAATATCCTCAAAGCGGCCAACAGCGTCATCGCCAACAACGCCGAGCGCCTTGGCAAGGAGCTGTGGACCGAAGGGGCCGAGGGCGAGCCGATTTCGCTCTACGCCGCCTTCAACGAGGTGGACGAAGCGCGCTTCGTGGTCGGCCGCCTCAAGGATTGGAAGGAAAAGGGCGGCCTGTTGGCCGACTGCGCCATCCTCTATCGCTCCAACGCCCAGTCGCGGGTGCTGGAAGAGGCGCTGATGCAGGACGCCATGCCTTACCGCATCTACGGCGGCCTGCGCTTCTTCGAGCGGCAGGAAATCAAAGACGCCATGGCCTACCTGCGGCTTATCAACAACCGCGGCGACGACGCCAGCTTCGAGCGGGTGGTCAACACCCCGACCCGCGGCATCGGCGATCGCACCCTCGAGATCCTGCGCGGCAACGCCCGGGATCAGGGGCTCAACCTGTGGCAATCGGCCAAGGCCCTGCTCAACGACAAGGTGCTGACCGGTCGCGCCGGCAATGCGGTGCGCGGCTTTGTCGATCTCATCGATGCGCTGGAGGAGCAGGTGTCCCTGCTGCCGCTGCACCAGCAGGCGGATATCGCCATCCAGAACTCCGGCCTCAAGGCGATGTATCTGGCGGAAAAGGGCGAGAAATCCCAGGCGCGGGTAGAGAACCTGGACGAACTGGTCACCGCCTGCCGCCAGTACCAGCGCCCGGACGAGCTGGAAGATATGAGCGATCTCTCCGCCTTCCTCGCCCACGCGGCGCTGGAATCCGGCGAGAATCAGGCCGACGAATATGCCGACGCGGTGCAGCTGATGACCTTGCACAGCGCCAAGGGCTTGGAGTTCCCGCTGGTACTGCTGGTCGGCGTCGAAGAAGGCATGTTCCCCAGCCAGCAATCCACCGAGGAGTCGGGCCGGCTGGAAGAGGAGCGCCGCCTCTGTTACGTCGGCATGACCCGCGCCATGGAGAAGCTCTACATCTGTTATGCCGAGAGCCGCCGCATCTACGGCCGCGAGATGTTCCACAAGCCGAGCCGCTTTATCCGCGAGATGCCCGCCGAGTGTCTGGAAGAGATCCGGCTGCGCACTCAGGTCAGCCGCCCCACCCAGTACGGCCGCTTTAGCCAGAACGAGGTGCAGCAGAGCTTCGACGCCAGCGGCATCAAGCTCGGCCAGCGGGTGCTCCATCCGAAATTCGGGGAAGGGGTAGTACTCAACTTCGAAGGGGTCGGCCAGCAGAGCCGGGTGCAGATCCAGTTCGATGACGTCGGCGCCAAGTGGCTGGTGACGGCGTATGCCAGATTGGAAGCGCTCTGATTTTTCCTGCCTTTTGAAATAACCAACCCGGCTTAGGCCGGGTTGATTTTTATATGACCCATCGCGACAACTTTAAATACGCGATCGTCCGAATACGCTTCGCTATTCGAACCTACAGCTGTGTTTAAGCTGTGGAAGAACAATATTTGTCCCATATTGGACAAGGTATATTCAACTTAAGTTTGCTATTAAAAAAGCACCCTTTTCGCAAGCAAAAAAAGTTATTTAAATTTTCCATCCTTGATCGGGAGACTTGTATTTAGCGGAGCGGACGGATGAAAACCCGCTCAGTGTGAGTGGATACTCACAGACAGAGTGGGACTCACAATTTATCCACAGCACGCCAGTTATCCACACATTGCAACTATGTCTCTGCACCATTATCTTGTGTTACGAAGCGGCAGGAGCACCACATATAGTGGTTTTACATCAAATGAGGAGCAACTCATGGTGATAAACGAAGTATCAAAACCCTTCCCGGGCAAAACTATGTCCATCCCATGGCAAATGATGGAGGTTATCCATGCCAAAAAGACCACGACGTTCACGTCGTTCAACACCAAAGGCTACAAATGATAAAGCCACCCTTCCAAAGTGGATCAGGTGGCTCATATCAGGGTTCCTAGACGCTTTAAGGCAAAAGCTTGTAGGATTTGTGTTTTTACTTCTGCTTAGTGCAGTCCCGCACGATTACAACGATTACTCTTGGAGTACCAGTCCAGAGGCAATCAAAGTGCAGTACTACCAGATCTAACCAGGGGCCTTCGGGCCCTTTTTTACACCCTTAACTTACAATTTGTGAGTCAAATGTGTAACCGGAATCATGGACAATCGTGACCTAGCCGTCAATGAAAATATATCACTATTTGTGATACACCAACGTTCAGAGAAGCACAAAACCACAATATATTCATATTGTTAAATGACGCAGGACCGTAGGTTCGATTAGCGAAGCGTAATCGGACGATCGCGTAAGACGTTCGCGTAATCGGACACTAACAACGGAGCAACCCTTTTAGAGGTCTACTCCAATCCCCCCAGCACCCCATCCACCGACCCGCACCAATCCGGCGGATAGATGCCGCTCGCCACGTAACGATGGAAGGTGGAATACGGCCAATCGGCCACCCGTGTGACATGACCATGCTTGAGCGGGTTGATATGGACGTAATCCATATGGTGGCGGTAATCCTGCTCATCCCGGATCAGGTGTTCCCAATAATGGCGCTGCCAGATGCCCCGCTCCCCGTGGCGTAGCCGGGTCTGGCTGCGCCGCTCGTTCAGCGGCAAGGCACGGGAAAAGTGGCTTTTGATCAGCCGCCACCGCAGGGGGAAATCGGTGTCCCCCTCCGGTAAAGAGAGAATGCAGTGGAGATGGTCGGGCAACACCACCCATGCGTGAATGGCGAAGGGGTGAGCCTGTTGCACCTTGGCAACGCTGTGGCGCAGCAGGTCGATCTGCTCCACCAGCAACCGGTTGTTGCGCCGCTCCAGCAGGTTGACGGTAAAGAACCAGGTTCCTCCGGGCCACCATGCCCGCCGCCAATTGGCCATCCTTTTCCCCTCGTTGAGACCGAAAAGCCAAGCATAGTCTTGCCTCACGTCGATCTGCTTGCGGGCTGTGATGGTGCGGATATTCCATTACGCGATCGTCCGATTACGCTTCGCTAATCGAACCTACATGGACAGGAAATCTGGAACACCCACTTTCGGGCAAAGGCGTAACTGGTGGAGCTACGCCTTGTTTTTGGTGGAAGCCTCTGGTCACTTAACCAACTTGCTCTCCATCACCCCTTGCTTGCCCTCCTCTTCACTGACCTGACTCAGCTTGGAGCGAGCCATCAGCAGGCCCATCTTGACCTCCTGCCAGACGTAGTAGTTTTTACCCGCCTCGGTGCTGAGGGTCAGGGTGGCATCGTTCTCCGACTTGGAGGTGATGGTGTGGCTGCCCGGTGTCACCTGCTTGAGGATGTAGGTGTGGGCCACGGTATCGCCGACCGCCATACCATCCACCAGCAGCGGCATTTTGACGGCCGCCCCGAAGGTCTCGTTGCGATAGATATAGAGGTTGGCCGCATCCTTGGGCGCCACAAACTGCTTGGCCTGCGCATCTGCGGTGGCATCGGCCATGGGTACGGAAGCACAACCGGAAAGCAGCGCCGCTGACAGCAGGGCGGCACTCATCATTATTTGCCTGAACATAGTCGTTATTTTTTAGTGAGTTAACGGGGTCTAAAGGTTCGCATGAGCCTGCGCAGGCTGACAATCGCTCAAATCGGTCGGGGTGTGACCCGCCTCAATTTTCATGCATTTGGTGGGATGAAGGGGGGGCAATCAGAAACCCGGCCGCCAGATGGGGCGCGGCGGCCGGGTGAATTGTAAAGAGTAGGGTGACAGGGAAATGGATCAGCCTAGTCTAATCAACTCGATGGGGGCGTAGCGCTCACCGGAGTTTGCCAGCAGCACGCACTTCTCATGCTCCGCCTGATAGGGGGTCATATTGTCGGTGTGGGCCTCTTTCAGAAAATCGACTGCGCCAGTGGCGGCAATCATCACGCGCTGACCCTGGTTCAGCACATTGCGGTTACGGTCATAGATCTTCATCTCATTCTCCTTTTATTGTGTCCTGGCGGATGCGCAGGCGTCTGTCCAGGACAACGGCATTCAGCCTACGCCCCTGAAAAAAGGTGATTTATGTCACAGATCAAAAAAGGGGCGATAAGGGACTCACAGGTTCAAAAAGCGAGCATGGCCCCTTGGCCAACGGCTGTCGCGCGAAGTAGCGCTGCCCTGCCCTTTTCGTCGTGGTAGGCTCGAACCCGGCAGCGGTTGGGGTATATTGGTGGCCGATTAGCCAGTCTCATTCACTGTGGCCGCGCAAGCGGGCCGCTGTTCCAACAAGATGGAGAGTGCTCATGAATCGCGACATTACCGCCCAGTTCATCAAGATGCTGACCAACCTCGACCACTGTCTGGTCAAGGCCGAGGCCCACGCCACGGCGAAGCAGTTCAACGTGGAGAACTTCTTCGGCGAGCGGCTGATCGTCGATATGTTGCCGCTGTCCATGCAGGTGCTGATCTGCTGCGATTCGGCCCGCGCCGTGGTCGCCACCGCCAGCCACAGCGAGCTGCCGGTGCTGGGAGATGACCCCAAAACCATGGCCGATCTGCGCGCCCATATCGGCAAGACCATCACCTATCTGCAAGGCAAGCTGGACGCGGACTACAGCCAGTACGCCAGCGGCCGTTACGTGCCCCACTGGGCGGGCGGCAAGGGGATGGATGGCCATACCTGCGTCCATGAGTACGGCATTCCCAACTTCTACTTCCACCTCACCATGGCCTACGCCCTGCTGCGCCGCGCCGGGGTCGATCTCGGCAAGCGCGACTATCTGGGCGGGCTCAACCTGCAATAAGCGCCGCGCCGCCACAGGCGGCAAACAGAGAGCAAAAGCCTGCCATGCGGCAGGCTTTTTTATGTCGGGTGGTGCAGGGCTGGTGCGCAGAAGGGCAAGCGCCCTAGAAGGGGCCGTTGCTCTCGCGAAGTTTGTCAGGCAGGCCGTCGTGATCACCCAATTCGCGCTCGGGCACATCATCCCAGTGCAGCTTGCCGAGGGTGATATTGCGCTCGGGGTGCACGGCGTAGTGGATGCGGTTGTCCTCCCGATCGGTATCGCCAATGCAAAGCAGCCGGACAGTCTCTTCGGTGTTGTTGATAAAGGCGTGGGCCAGCCCATCACCGGCCTTGAAGCCGACCGAGTCGCCCGGTTGCAGCCGATAGAGCACGCCATCGAGCCAGACATCCGGCGTCCCTTCCAGCACGTGGACAAACTCGTCTTCAGTCTTCTCGGCATGGGGCCAGCTGGTGCGGTGGCCGGGCTCGACAATCTCGTGGTGAATGCCGATGCGGCTAAAGCCGAAGTGTTTGCCGAGGGCGCAGCCGCGCGACAAGGGCTCCTGACTGCCGGAGTAGTAGCGCGGCGTCTGCTCTTGCAGCTCGCTCCAGTGTTTGATGCAGGGGTGGCGATTCATAGCGGTTCCTTTTCCATGAGGATGCAGTCACGAGAAGGGTCATCCTAACTGCCAGAATGCGGGCGAGAAAAGCAGAAATCGGTCAGCCCACTTCGCAGCAGATGGTGAAAAGACGGACTCGGCTGCGGGTCAATTCCCATCCTGCAAGGGCTGCGCAGCCATGCGACCGGCAGTTGCGCGGGCAAAAATAGAGACAAAAAGAGGGAGCCACTGGCTCCCTCTCTCGATCTGTCTGCACCCGTTTTCTGAGGCTGACATTCCGCTCTTATTTCCCGCTCTTATTTCCCAAGATTGTCCGCCAGCTGTTTGGCGCGGCTGGCCGCCCACTGGTCGATCATCTTCTCCATCTCCCCGGCGGTGATGGGCTCATCCTTGTGGGTGGTATCCGGACTCTCGCGGGCATCCATCACCCGCACCAGCAGCTTGCCGCTCTGGGAGTCGAGCAACTGGGCCATGCTGCCCACCTTGAGCAGGTAGGGCTCCTTGCCGATCACTTCGCGGGTGACGTTGATGGCGATCTTGGCCGGCAGCAGGTCACGCAGCTTAGGGTCGGGGCGGGTCAGGTCGAAGTTGGTGACGGCGGCCTGGATCCGCATGACTTTCGGGCCGGGGGCGGTGGCAATCTTGACGCCCTGCTTGATCAGCTCGCTCTGGAACTTGTCGTGGTAGTAGCGGCCGATCTGGTTCTGTTCATTGGCGGTCAGCAGATACCACTGACCGTTCTCCTGCCGGATAAACTGCAGCGGATCGAGCAGCACCTCATTGTATTGCCGCAGGTCAACGCCCGGCTCCTTGTAGACGCGCTGATTGGGGTTGCTCTCGCTCGGCTGGAAGGCAGTCAGCGGGATCGCCTGCAAGCTGTGGGATACCTGATTCTTGACGGCGCAACCACCCAGAAGGGCCGCAGCCACGGCAACCATCACGACCTTTTTCATATTTGCTCCTGCATTTTACTGTTTGTTTTTGCTGTGGATTTCGCACCACATGGCTGGAGAACCCGTGCCGGATGCCGCCAATGTCACAGACAAATAACCTATTCATCACCTTCCCACAAGGGACAGTTCAGGATTGTTCAGCTCACATCCAAGTTGTCACCATTGAGGCACTTTTGTACAGGGTCAGCCAGGGTATGAACGGCAATCTGGCGAGGGTTCGGTTGTTTAATCCGGCTAAATGGGGCTGCGAAAAGCGCTCAGTTTTTTCAAACGATGGGGGCCAGCGAGCGGCGTGAGTTGAACGGGGGAATGCCCTGGAACGGGCGATGACCGATCATCAGCCATCTTGCGCAAACTTGCCTGCCGCCGGAGAAGCGGCAGGCTCATTCATCAGTTATCGAGATCCCAGGGGCACTGCTTGACCAGCCCCTCTTTGCCGCTGGCGACGATCGCCTGCTGCACCATCCGTTTGTAGCGATTCTTGATATGGGCGGGCAACGCGGGCACCAGCAGCCGCTCGTCAAACTCCGGCAGCGGGCGATCCGGCAGCACCGCCTGCTCCTGCGGGCTGAGGGGCGGCCGGGAGGCAATATTGCTGGCCGAGATGGTGGGTGTGCCCACCAGCATCTGGCGCTGCAGCGGCGCGCTCAGCAGAAAATCTACCAGCAGGTAGGCGGCCTTGAGCCGTGCAGGATCATCCCCGACATGGCGGGCAATGGAGATCGCATCGAGGGCATAGATGGCCCCCTCCTGCACCATGGCGATCCGCCACTGCTGATCGTTCTGCTTGTTGCACTCCACCAGCTCCAGCCCCCAGGTGGTGGCAAAGGTCTGCTGGCGCAGATCCTCGCAGCGGTTGGCCTGATTGAACCAGAAGCCACGACTGGCTCGCAGCCGCTGTGAGAGCTGCTGCTCCACCTCTTGCTGCAAGGTCTTGTCGGCGAGCATCTCGCCGCTGGCAAACAGGGCGGGCGACTTGCCCAGCGAGAGCAGCACCGAAAAGAGCAGCGGCTCGAACTGGTCGCAGAACTCGGCAAACTGGCCCGACGGCGAGCTGTTGGCGAGTACCTGCCAACTGGTGGGCGCTTGCGGCACCTGCTTGCTGTCATAGGCGAGGCTGAACATGGCGTAGGAGAAGGGCACCGAGTAGTTGCGCTCCCCCTGCTTGTCATACTCGGTGTTCTTGAGGGCGGGCTTCACCTCGGGGTAGTGCTGCAGGCGGCTGAAATCGATGGGGAGCAGCAGCTTGAACAGCGGCTGGTGATGGGCCTTGTAGAAGTAGCTGGTCGGCAGCACCACATCGGCGCTGCGGGTGCGCAGGGCGCGGTAGACGCTGTCGAAATCAGTCAGCAGCGGCTCGATCCGGCTGACCGTCGCCTCCACCCCATGGGCTTTGGCGTAGTCGGCAAACTGTTGTTCATAACCCGCTGGCAGATAGCCCCACTCCAGCAATTTGAGCTGAACCGGGGCCGCCAGCGCCGGGGTCATCCCCAGCAACCAGCAAAGAGGCAGTAGACGCATGGTCGGGCACTCCTGACAGGCAAACCTTGTTGGAGTATAGGCCCATGCGCCGACTCGTCAGGCCACCAGCTCAGCGCCCATGCTGGCCAGAATGGAGAGGCTGACCACAGCAAACAGCACGCCGGTCACCAGATTGAGCGGCCGCTGCACCCGCAGCAGCAGGCGCTGGGCGCGATCGGTGGAGAGGCTCCACGCCAGCAGCCCGAACCAGCAGAGGGAGATGATGAAGAGCTCGCCCACCAGCAGGCTGCGGGTCATCCCGTCCACCTCTGGTGTCACCATGGCGGCCAGCAGACCGATAAAGAACACCAGCGCCTTGGGGTTGAGCAGATTGGTGGCAAGGCCCGTGCGCACGCCCCTGCCCCAACCATGCAGCTCGTTGGCGGCGTTGGCCATCACGGTACTGCTCTGCTGGCGAGCCGCCATCAAGGCGCCCCACCCCAACCAGCCCAGATAGAGGGCGCCGCAGCACTTGATCACCATAAACAGCAGCGGGTGGCTGACGATCAGCATGCTGATCCCGGTCAGGCTAAGGGTGGCGTGCACCATGATCGCCAGCGAGATGCCCAGCGCCGCACCAAGGGCGGTCGGCCGGTGCAGGCTGGTGCGCAGGATCAGGGCGAAATCGGGACCGGGGCTGGCCAGTGCAATAAGGTGCATCAGGCCGAGGGTAACGAACAGACTGGTCAGCATAACAACTCTCGCTTTAACGACGGAGAGCCAGCATGGCGGATCAGCAGGGGGGGCGGCTTGTAAAAGATTGCATCTGGGCACGAAATTCGGCGGGAGTCAGACCGAATGCCTGACGAAAGCCGTGGTGAAAGTGACTCTGATCGAAGAAGCCGACTGCCAGCGCCACCTCACTCACCGCCATGCCGCTCGCCAGTAACCGCTTGCCCTGCTCCAGCCGCAGCCGTTTCAGCCAGGCGTAGGGGGTCATGCCGCTGCGTTTCTTGAACTGGCGCAAGAAGGCGAAGCGATCGAGCCCGAGCAGACCCGCCAACTCTTCCAGCGAGTGGGGTTCGTCGAGGGTAGCCATCAGGTAGTCGCGCAGAAATCGCAACTGGGGATCCGCCAACTGGTGTACCTCGGGGGCCAGATGCAGCAGCTCTCCCAGCAGGGCGAGCAGCTGGCTCTCGATAAGCAGGCCATCGGCCTTGGGGTTGTCGAGATAGCCGTGCAGCTGGGCAAAGCCCTGATAGAGGTCGGGGCGGCTCTGCAATCCCTTGTCGAAGAAGGGTTCAGGCTGCTCTGGCAGCCAGAGCGCCAGCTGCTGCGGATCGATGGCGAAGACCCGCACCTCGTACCCTTCCGGCAGCAGGCTGAGGCCGTCGTGCACCTCATCCGGGTTGACGGTAGAGAGCACCCCGCGCACCAGATGGTGACTGTTCCCCTTGTGGATAAACTTCTGGCCACCCCGCTGCACCAGCCCGATATGGTAGTCGAGATGGACATGGCGGCCGTAGCTGAACGCCCTGTGGTGGGAGTGTGACAGCTCGACACCCGGCAGGTGCGGGGATTGCCAGTAGCGGATGAGGGAATCGGTGGTATTCATGGGTTATAGATACACCAGAAACAGGCTTTGGGCTTGTAGATTATTGTATTTCGGCCGTGCAGTAGTCCTGCTCAACCTCGCAATTATGCTCACCGCTAATCAACCTTAACTTTGATGTTGTTTTTATCTCTGGAGTATATTGGCGGCTCCATTCACCACCCCCTATCACAGGTAAACTCATGAGAGTGTTATTGGCGCTGTTGTCTTTTTTTGCAGTGGCGGTGAGTGCAGATGAAAAGCCACAGGTTCCCTATTACGACTGGGGCCGATGCCCTTTTGAAGGTTGTACCTATCAGCAATGGACAACCAAACAGGAGGTGGTCGCCAGAGCAGAGCCTTCGCTGGCCGCCAACATCCTGTTCAAGGTGCCACGCGGCCAGCATGTAGAGGGACTGACGGGTGTCGTCATCGTCGAACAGCCGGGGATAGTCAAGGTTCTTAAACCGGTCACACTCGGTTATAACGACAAGAGTGAAGGCCCGCTGCTCAAGCTGAAAGCAGGCGAACAGCTGTATACGCTGGCCAGTCTCGGGGAAGGGGCGATGCAGTTCTGGTACAAGGGCAAGACCTATACCCTGGACTATGACTACGAGCGCAACCAGATCAAATATGTTGCCACGCCGAAGAGCCAGTGGTGGGTGAAGATCAGGGACAAGCAGGGACGTGAAGGCTGGGTTGCCGAAGCCAAAAACTTCGCCCATATGGATCGTTTCGAATAAGTGAGCGAGGGTCAGCTCCCCGAGAAGGGGGAACTGACTGGTGATGACTTACAACTTGGGCTGCAGCTTCATCTCCTGCAGATACTCCTGCACCTGTTGCTTGTAGTCCGCCTGATAGGAGAACTTGGTGCTGTCACTCGCCGCAATAAGGTTCACCGCGGTGCAGAACAGGGTGGCAGCCAGCAACCCCTTGCCGACCCACTGGGGATGGTTGCGGCTCCAGCTAACCAGCAGTAGCAGGATCGGGAACAGGGCGTAGGGGAATATCAGCATCAGGTGCCAATAGTTGAAGATGATGGGCGAGAGCGCCGCACTCACCAGCACCGCCAATATAGCCGCCAGCGCATAGAGGCCGAGCCAGCTCGTGCCGTCCACTGGCGCACGGTCGCTGCGCAACAGGCGCGGCTTGAGATCGCGCCATAGTTGCCAGTTGGCCTTGGCCGCCAGCAACACGGTCGCAGCGCCCACCCCGTAGATCACCACCCGCCACAGCCAGACGGCCGCCATCTGCAAATATTCATGACCCGCCAGCCAGATGAACTGGGTGTCGTTGACCAGCTTGCTGGCAAACAGCCAGGAACCGTAACGCAGCCAGTAGATCACCGACTTCAGCACCGGATAGACATGCACCAGACCCCAGCCGATATAACGCTGGCGCGCTTCGGGATCGACGTTCTGGGTGATGTGGCTATTGTTCATCACTTCCATGGCGTAGGGGATCAGGGATGCACCGATCAGCAGGGCAGCGACCACCACCCCACTCCAGCTCACCTTGAGAATACGGCGCCAGAAGAGGTAAGTGGAGATCACAGCCAACAGCGGCCAGGAGTAGTGCAGTTGCATGGCCATACCGATCGCCAGCAGGTGCACTATCGTGTGCCAGAAGGAGGCACGCTCGCGCATATGCCAGGCAGACCAGCAGTGCATGGCCGAGAAGAGGAACAGATAAGAGGGGTTGTAGAGCAGACTCTCGTATTGGAACCAGGGGTTGAGCCAGCAGAGAACCAGAAACAGCAAACGCACCCTGTCATCAAACACCTGGCGGATCACCGCATCAAACAGCAGGAATCCGACCAGCCGCATAGCCAACAGCAGCACCATAGGCGCGTAAGGTGAGTCCCACAGCAGTAGCGGCCCACCAATCAGCCATGCCGACAAGCTGCCCGGCACATTGCCCACTGCACTCGCCGCATTGCCATAGCTGAGCCAGACCCCCTCATAGGCTCCAAGGTAACCCTTGTAGAGCATCTGGGTCTGGTCGCCGGTGAGGAGCTGATTAACAGAAAACAACCAGGAGAGCAGCAGCCCGGCAAATATACAGGCCGCGAATAATGCGTTATGGTAGCGCCCACTAAGACCAATCATTGATCCACACCTATTGAAAAAATTGCTAACGACTTTAACAGTTGCCACCTGATTTTGCTCGTTTACGATTCACATTTTTAGTAGATTTACCAGTCAGTTATGAGACCCGCGGAGCAGTTATGACCCCACCCGTTAAAAAGTTTTTATTCATTGTTGAAGACTTGTATGGTGGTGGTGCGGAAAAGGTTCTGCTCAATACCGCATCCTTGCTAAAAGATGCAGGTATCGATGTTACCTTGTTTACCTTGCGGGAAAAAATAGACCATACGCTACCTGACAACATTCACCCGATTAATCTTGGCATTGTCACAAAGCTGACTAAAGCCATATCCAATGTGGCGATTGAAAAAATACAAGCATCTCTGATCTTGAAAAAAGTCAAAGAGATCTCGCCTGACGTAATTATCTCATGCTCATGTGACAAAATTACCAGACACCTGCCTGACACACTGAATATTTATTACTGGATCCACGGAAATGTCACCGGCTTTGCCAAAGACAATGCCAAAGGATATGAAAAATTCAAGCGTTTCTATAATGGCAAGAAACTGATCTGCGTATCTCGTGGCATCGCGGACGACATTTTGCACAATGTAAGAGCCACACCAAAATCGTGTCAGGTTATCTACAATCCGTTTGATATCGAGAAAATTCAGGCGTTGGCCGATGAGCATTTCAGCAAGCCATTCGACAAGTACTTTATCCATGTCGGCACCTTTGAAGAGCGAAAACGCCACGATCGCCTCTTGCAGGCATATCAGCTAAGCGGCGTCGCTACGCCACTCGTCCTGATGGGAAAAGGGGAGCGACGTCCTCACATTGAAGCCATGATCGCGGAGATGAATCTTGCCAACCAGGTGAAGATAATCGACTTTCAGAAGAATCCATATCCCTATATCAAAGCTGCGCAGGCACTTATCCTGACATCCGATGCTGAAGGGCTGCCAACAGTGCTTATTGAAGCACTTATCTGCCACACACCAGTTATCAGCGTAGATTGTCCATCTGGACCTGCTGAAATATTGACGTTACCACTTGATAAGTTTCTAATACCGCTAGAAGATATCAATGGACTGGCTATGGCAATTAAAGTTGTTGATAATAAAAGAACAATTGTTAATCCAGACAGTTATCGACTTTTTTCTAGTGGAAGTGTAACTAGGAAATTTATATCGCTATGAGCAAGAGTTGGGGTATTCCCCAACTCTCTAGAGATAATCAGCAGACCATTTTTCAAATACCGCTCTAAATTCCGCAATATTTATATAATTCACATCTTGTTGTCCGGACTTTGTTTCTGCATAGATAATACTTGAGCGAGGATTGTTTGGATGCCACTCTACATTTTCTGGCATCCCAAAATTTTCATTGTAAATACCAAGAACCGGTTTATTCAAACCTGTTGCTATATGCACTGTGGCTGTATCTACAGACACCATGCCGGCACAATGCCTTACCTGTGCAAAAAGCGCAGCCAAGGATGGGCTATGATGGTCAATAACGACCCTGGTCGGCTCACAAACACGAGACATGATATATTTAACGTCCTTCTCACGCCCCGGTGGATATAATAGACAAATATTATAGTCTGATGAATCCAACATTGTGTTGACTAGCTCTATAGTTTTCTCAATACTGAAACAACGGGATGTACCGCTACCATATGGATTGAAACACAAAGTTTTATTACTTGGCCACCAAGACTCGACCCTATCTTCATAATCTTCGATATAAGGCACAATATAGCTAGTGTCTGGGTTAACCACACCCATATGCTCCAACAGTACCTTAAATTTTGTTGAAAAGTGCATCCCAGCCGTTTTTTGACCCAGCTTGAGATTAATACAATCAAGCTCATCATCAACCCCGGCTACATGTTTGCTGCCAACTTTAGAAACAAAATAAAGATCTTTCATCTTCATTTTTTGGCTAAAATGCACGAGGTAGTCCACGTTACCCAACTCTTTGGCCAAATTTTTTAGCTCTATATAGCTAGCTCTCTTTGGTATTTCAAAAACACAGTCAAAATTAAAAAAATCTCTGAACAGCGGGGCCATTGTGGGGGTTGTGATAACGTAAACCTTCCTATTTGGAAATTTATTTTTAATCTCCCGTGCCACCCAAGAGGAGACGATTGCATCACCAAGCTTTGCATCCCATCGGACAAAAACAGTGACACCATTTGATGACGAAGTCGCCGATGGGCTACGATCAAATAGCAGGATCCCTAGCTTACGGCGAAGCATATCCCTCCAAAACTGCAAGGATTTAATCACAGTCATCACCTCCATTATTTTTCTATATGCTGACCATAATTCCTGTCATCAATAGTAGACTGAAATAGGCCTACATCCAGACAGCAAGGTTCTACGCCAGCCGCACTCAATTTATTCCACTGCAAGCGGCCAGTAAGATAATCCGCAGGCATTCTAACTGGGTAAGCATGCTGTAAAAGTTTACGAGCACCATTTAAGGATAAAATATATCCAGCTGTGGATATAATACCTCTATTTGATTTTTTACTAGGCCGACAATAACTTGCCAAGCGGTATCCCTCAGGTAGCTTTCGCGTCCAAGGCCATTTCTTTGCCTTCCCATGATGGATAAATATTATATCCGAAGACATTTTCTGTAATGCCACATCAATGATACTTTTGAAATGCATATGAAGATATATGTCATCTTCTAATATAATGGCTTTTTCGATTTTCTTACTCACCATCATCTCATATAATTTAATATGGCTTAGTGCACAACCAACCTCCCCCAAGCTTAGTGAATGGCCACAAAGTTGCTCTGCCAAATTAATATCAACATTAGCCAGGTCCGCATCGCTTAGCTGTTTTCCATCTACAGCGTCCCAAAATGTAAAAGATAATCCCAAGTGAGCCATTTGCTTTTCAATAGCTAAGCGCCGATCATGGCTGCGCAATAAACTAATAACAAAAATAGGAATCATCTAACACCTCTATTATCTTGATTCTGGAGCCAGATAAATAATAACCCCAATGTGTAGAGAAACAATATGTTTTGATGCTCAAAAGGAACATCACTCAAACCATCAATGGCTAAAGAAATTGGTAGTAACACTGCAATTGAAGTTACACCCCAGAGCTTTGCAGCCCACCATATGGGAAGTCCCAAAAATAATAAAATTGCTACACCACCAACAGCACCACGAATAATCAAGTTTTGCATATATTGATTGTGAGAATGAGCTAAAGACGGATGTAGTAATAAAGGAGAGCTAACTCCAGATGCGACTAATGATTTTTTTATGGCATCAAACCCATCCGTACCCACCCCAAAAATGGGAGCGGAGAGAAAACCTTGCCACGCCCCTTGCCAGGCTACCAAACGCAGCCCCCAAGAGGTTCCATAAGAACCTGCCTCTGCGTTCTTGAGATCAGAAATACTGGCCTGAACCCGTGCTTGCAGCACATTGCTGTGGTGGTAAAACGCAGTGCTGCCACTCAACAACATAATCAAAAAGATGAAATATTTGAGCGGCTTTTTTATCGATTTGATAAGCACAATCAACCCAATAACGGCTATAAATGCCAGCCAAACACCACGGCTCTGCGAAGCATAGAGACTGTAAAGAGCCATCAAAATAGACAATAATGCTGCCCCTTTCTCCCATCTTGGGAGATATATCTCTTTGCATAATCCCCAAGCCAATAAAGCAATAACCAAAGATGCCTGTGAAAATAGAATTGCATTGGTAAATCCATCAACCCTCGACGCCCCTTGATATTGCTGCCATAGGCTTATACACCCCATACTAATCCCACCAATAATGATGGCGTATTGGCTGATTTTTATAACAATTTCTTTTCTAGGAACCAAAAAACCAAATAAAACGACATACACCAGACTACGCATCACACCATACTGATCACCATGTATAATACGGTTAATAAAGATGAATCCGGCATATCCAAGAAATAGCCATAATATGCGACGATCTTTTAACCCTATATCCCATTTTCTCCATATGATAAGATTAATGAATCCGATCACGATCGAGATTACCAATAAATTAGCAAGGATACTCTTTCCATTTGGCAATAGGAAAAGACCACAAAAAGTAAATGCTAATGTTGTGGAAAATAATATAGTGGTCAGGCGTTCGAACAAGACGCTCATGGCAGATGACATTGACTACTTCCTGAATACATAATTCCCGCGGATCTTGCGCCACAACCCGAATACATCAGTACGTGGGAAGATGGCAATCCGGCGGATCTTAAAAGGGTCCTGGTGCATTGCTTTGGGGCCACTATTGGTAGCAACGGCAAAACGATACCCGGCGGCGATAGCCTGCTCCTTGGCACTCTCGTTCATATCTCCGTAAGGGTAGGCAAACGAGAGCAGCGGATGGCCAAGCAGGGCCTCCAGTTGGCGTTTATTCTCCTGAATTTCATGGGCTTGTTGTTCAGGGGTGAGCTTGCTCAAACGGGGGTGAGTCAGAGTATGACCACCAATTTCCACATGACCGCTGGCAGCCAGCGCCTTGACCTGCTCACCACTCATCAATGAAACCTTGGTATCCGGATTGGTCGGATGCTCCACATCCCAACGGTTATAGCCTTCACCGGTAACCACGTACACCACGGCTTTATAACCATATTTTTCCAGCAGCGGCAGCATGCGGGTCAGATTGTCCTGATAGCCATCATCGGCAGTGATCATCAGGTACTTCTTGCCGTATTGCAGACGGTGGATAAAACCTTTGTCCGCCAAATCGCGGAAAGTCAGGGTTTCGTAGCCTAGCCACTTCATCAGTCGCAGATGCTTCTCGAACATGGCGATCGGCATCCAGGTGCCGTGCACTCCTTTCTCGCTATCCTGCTCGATAAAGCGGTGGTACATGATGATCGGCATCTCCCGGCGCAGGGTTTCGACTACGGCATCCTGATAGATGGTTTCGAGGCCAGATACTACCCCCTGCAAGCCATACTCATCCTGAATGCGTTGGCGAATGACTTCCGGCACCGTCTTGCTGGCCAGGGCAGATTCGATTTCTCCCTTCAGGGCGTCAAAATCAATGGCCAGATCCTTGGGTCCAATGTCGCCGAAGTTGCTAGCCAGCGCTTCATCCAGATTCTGTTCAGTCACCAGACCGATTGCCCTGGCTTCACCAATGGCAAAGGCGGGCCGACCACAGAGCAGTGCTTCCATCGCCACCCGACCGGCACCAATCACCAGATCGCAACTCGCCAGCAGAGCGGGCACATCATCGACATAACCGACAAACTCGGCGCGACCTTCGAAACGGGCAAAGCGCTCCGGCACCTTGGTACCGCTGACAATCCGCACCCGACAGGCATCCAGATCAAGCACTTCGTCGAGCAGGCGGTAACAGAGCTCCCCTTTGGGGCCGCTCAGGCGCCCAATGATGGCGATCACCGGCTTTGGGTTGTCCGGCGCAGGCACAGGCTGGAATTTGTCGGTTTCGATACCGTTGCGCAGCACCTGCACGATCGCGGGATCGACCCCCAGATTGTCGACTATCTGATGGGCAATATCCTCACAAACGGCAACCGCTCGATAGCCGAGGGCATGGAAGGCTTTACGCGAAGCGTGCACCGGCTGGCGACCATGCACCGTGGTAATCATCGGGGTGCCAGTCAACTTGCAAGCCACATAACTGCTCCAGCCGGAGGCGCGGGAGTGAGCATGCACCAACTGAATATGGTGTTTCTTGATGAGGTATATAAGGTAAAAGACGTGCCAGAAGCGTCGCAGAATGCTGCGTTTGTTGAATCTCAGCGTGAAGACGGGGCCAAGAGTCGGTTTGGTCAGGGTGTCTGAAACGTAAAAAACATTGTGACCACGCCGAGTCAGTTCGTTACCGACCGTAGTGGCATAGACCTCAGCTCCCGTTACCTCGAGCTGGGAGAGTGCCATCAATACATTCATCCTGTGCGCCCTCCGCCAAAAATACCCGAACATATCACACAATGGGAAGAGTGTTTGCTCTCACCATCCAATAACTGCTCGATCTGTCTCATACTCTCCCGCAGATTGAAAATCTTGGCTCGCTCCTTCGATAAGGAACTATATGTTGATAGCATCTTTTTATTTTCAACCATTTGGCGTATTGCCAATGCCAGCGCATGTTCATCCCCGACAGGAACAAGAACACCATATTTTCCACCATCAAGAGCTTCATTAGGTCCAGTACAATCTGTTGACACAATGGCCTTTCCCAACGCCATCGCCTCAACGAGTACAACTGGATAACCCTCATAGTATGAAGACATGACAAATAGATCACTAGCAGCAAGAAATGGATATGGATTTTCTTTGAATCCAAGTAAACTTGTACTGCTACCAATATTATTGTTTTTTATAAATAACTCGAGCCCCGCTCTATCATCACCCTCCCCTAAAATAGTAAGGTGATAATTAGCTCCGGCATCAATATTTATCTTATGAGCAGAAAGTAATATATCGAATCCTTTTTGGGCATTGCATAACCGTCCAATAGCAATAACTTTTATTTTCCCTTCACTCGTAATAGGCTCATGACTCTTCTGCATTATGCCATCGATATCAACAGGGTTATAAACCACATGAGTATATGATTTCACCTCAGGATACAAATTCAATAATGCATCTTGTGCACCTTTAGAGACACAAACAATCTCATCCATTTCCTTATAAACTTTTCGTTCAACTTTCCTGGGAAGAATTTGATGACATATCAAGTCTATATGGACCCACGCTATTTTTCGTACAATAGCATTCAGGTGGGATAACAACAGC
Organism: Aeromonas sp. 600527; assembly: GCF_049175415.1. Classification (NCBI taxonomy): domain Bacteria; kingdom Pseudomonadati; phylum Pseudomonadota; class Gammaproteobacteria; order Aeromonadales; family Aeromonadaceae; genus Aeromonas; species Aeromonas sp. 600527. The sequence continues at coordinate 147,976 of NZ_JAAKVA010000009.1, forward strand.
GAGCTATTGCCTTCCAAAAATGCCACACCGACATCATATCGTTCGCTAAATATGAAACTGGCCAAGCATTTGGTATTGACAACAAAATTCCACCAACGTTTTTTAATAGAAAATAAAATTTTCCGCTGAAACCACCCCGATGGTTCGGTCGGCAACAGAAATTTTACTGTTACATTTTTGGGGACCTGAGATAAATATACACCCTCACGCCTCAATAAAAGCAAAGTTATAGCGTACTTACTAAAATCCAAACGCTTAAGCGTTTCAACAAGGACCTTTTCGGCGCCTCCTCCGCCCAATGTTTCCATTATAAATAAAACTTTTTTCTTCATGCTTACCACATAGAAAATAATGAAAAAGCCGCCTGATTGGCGGCCATTCCGCAAGAGCGAATAATTAAGCCCGGTTGAGCCAGGCCATGTAATCCGCTACCCCTTCGGCAACGGTTTTGAACTCGGCGTCATAACCCACGCTGCGAAGCTTGGTCATGTCAGCCTGGGTGAAGCTCTGATAGCGGCCCTTGAGGTGATCTGGGAAGGGAATGTACTCGATGGCCCCCTTCTGATGATGCTTGATCACCGCTTCGGCCACGTTCTGGAACGGCTCGGCACGGCCGGTACCGCAGTTGAAGATGCCGGAGTGTTGCGGGTTCTGCCAGAACCAGAGGTTTACCTTGCAGACGTCGTCAATATAGATGAAGTCACGCATCTGACCACCATTCGGGAAGCCATCGCAACCTTCGAACAGCTTGGGATTCTCGCCCTTCTTCACCTGGGTATTGAGGTGGAAGGCAACGGAAGCCATGGAGCCTTTGTGCTGCTCGCGCGGGCCGTAGACGTTGAAGTACTTGAGGCCAACGACCTGAGAGTTGATCTCCGGCATCCAGCGGCGCACGTACTGGTCAAACAGCTGCTTGGAGTAGCCGTAGACGTTGAGCGGCTGTTCGAACTTGGGATCTTCGATGAAGTTGTCGTTGCGGCCACCGTAGGTCGCGGCAGAAGAGGCGTAAATAAACGGGATTTCACGCTCGATGCAGTAGTGGAACAGATCCTTGGAGTACTCGTAGTTGACCTCCATGATGAACTTGCCGTTCCATTCGGTGGTAGCAGAGCAGGCGCCTTCGTGGAAGATCACCTCGATGCCGTTGTCCCACTCTTCAAACTCGTCACCAGAGACGATCCGAGCCTGAAACTCGTCTTTGTCCATGTAGTCAGCGATGGTCAGATCGACCAGGTTGACGAACTTGGTGCCGTCGGTCAGGTCATCAATGACCACGATATCGGTCCGTCCTTGAGCGTTCAGCTGCTTGACCAGATTGCTGCCGATAAAGCCAGCACCGCCAGTTACTACGATCATGGAGTTTGCCTCTCGTACGTTGATGGCTACATGTGACTGCTTGTTAAAGCTGTGTATAGTGAGCCAATTTGAAATTGCCGAAAAGTTTATCACGGGCCGTCCGGGGATTCGACCTTGTTCAAAACTGCCCCGAGCGGAACCTGTTGGAGGAATGAGTGATGAAAACCAGAGACAGGATCATTCACAGCGCGACCGAGCTGTTCAACGATCAGGGTGAACGCAACATCACCACCAACCATATTGCGGCGCACATGGGCATCAGCCCGGGCAACCTCTACTACCACTTCCGCAATAAAGAAGACATCATCCACTCCATCTTCGACCAGTATGCCCGTCACCTGAGCGAGAGCTTCGTGCCGACCCGCAACCGTGAAATCACCCTGCAGGATCTGATGGGCTATCTGGATGCCATCTTCTATCTGATGTGGCAGTTCCGCTTCTTCTACGCCAACCTGCCGGACATCCTGAGCCGTGACGAACCGCTGCAGCAGAAATACCTCAAGGCCCAGGAGCAGATGCGCTCCTCCGTGGTCGCCCTGCTCAGAAGCCTGCGCGAAGGGGGCATTATCGATGTCAGCGATGAAGACCTGCCGGATTTGGGCCAGACCATCAAGATGGTGGTGACCTGCTGGATCCCGTTCCAGATTGCCCAGGCCCCCAACACCCGCATCACCAAGCCGCTGCTCTATCAGGGCGTGTTGAAGGTGCTATTCCTGCTGCGCCCTTATGTGCAGCCCCAGGTTGCCGGACAGATCCAGCAGCTGGAACAACACTACCGTCAGCTGGCCCAACCAGCTGGGTGAGATCTGTTTCACATTTGTTGAATATCAGCACAATCATTTGAATTTACCGCAACAGATTGCAGTAAAATGTCGCCCTCTGTTGATACGCAGCTGAAATAGCCAATAAGGATCGAGGATGTCTAACGGATTCTATAGTCACCTGACCGAGCAACTGAACCAGGTGCAAGCTGAAGGGTTGTACAAGCAGGAGCGCATCATCACCTCCGCCCAACAGGCCAGCATCGCCGTCGGCGGTGAGCAGGTACTGAACTTCTGTGCCAACAACTATCTTGGGCTGGCCAACCACCCGGATCTGATCGCTGCCGCCCATCAGGGACTCGACAGCCACGGCTTCGGCATGGCCTCGGTGCGCTTCATCTGCGGCACCCAGGACCAGCACAAAGCGCTGGAGAAGAAGATGTCTGCCTTCCTCGGCACCGAAGATACCATCCTCTACTCCTCCTGTTTCGATGCCAATGGCGGTCTGTTCGAGACCCTGTTCGGCGCCGAGGATGCCATCATCTCCGATGCCCTCAACCACGCCTCCATCATCGACGGCGTGCGGCTGTGCAAGGCCAAGCGTTATCGCTACGCCAACAACGACATGGCCGAGCTGGAAGCCCAGCTCAAGCAGGCTGACGCCGATGGCGCCCGCTTCAAGCTAATCGCCACCGACGGTGTCTTCTCCATGGATGGCGTCATCGCCGACCTCAAATCCATCTGCGATCTGGCAGACAAATACGATGCGCTGGTGATGGTGGATGACTCCCACGCCGTCGGCTTTATCGGCGAAAACGGTCGTGGCACCCACGAATATTGCGGCGTGATGGATCGGGTCGACATCATCACCGGCACTCTGGGCAAGGCGCTCGGCGGCGCGTCCGGCGGCTATACCTCCGGCAAGAAAGAGGTGATCGACTGGCTGCGTCAGCGCTCCCGCCCGTACCTCTTCTCCAACTCGCTGGCCCCCTCCATCGTTGCCGCCACTATCAAGGTGATCGACATGCTGGCGGAAGGTCACGACCTGCGCGCACGTCTGAAAGAGAACAGCCGTTACTTCCGCGAGCGAATGAGCGCCGCCGGCTTTACCCTGGCCGGTGCCGACCACGCCATCATTCCGGTGATGCTGGGGGATGCCAAACTGGCCTCCGAAATGGCAAGCCGCATGCTGGCAGCCGGCATCTATGTGGTGGGCTTCTCCTTCCCTGTAGTGCCCAAGGGTCAGGCCCGCATTCGCACCCAGATGTCTGCCGCTCACACCCGCGAGCAGCTGGACAAGGCGATCGACGCCTTTATCCGCATCGGCCGTGAACTCGGCGTTATCTGATTTGAATCAAGGGGCTGCAGCCCCTTTTTTCTGCATTCATATTGAAGGAACAGCCATGAAAGCACTCTCCAAACTGCACAAAGAGGTCGGCATCTGGATGACGGATGTGCCGGCCCCCGAGCTCGGCCACAACGACCTGCTGATCAAGATCCGCAAAACCGCCATCTGCGGCACCGATATCCACATTTACAACTGGGACGAGTGGTCCCAGAAGACCATTCCGGTACCCATGGTGGTCGGCCACGAATATGTTGGGGAAGTGGTCGCTATCGGTCAGGAGGTGCGCGGCTTCGCCATCGGCGATCGGGTCTCCGGTGAAGGGCATATCACCTGCGGTCACTGCCGTAACTGCCGCGCTGGCCGCACTCACCTCTGCCGCAACACCATTGGTGTTGGCGTCAACCGCCCGGGCGCCTTTGCCGAGTATCTGGTGATCCCCGCATTCAACGCCTTCAAGCTGCCGGACAACATCCCGGACGAGCTGGCCGCCATCTTCGACCCGTTCGGCAATGCGGTGCACACCGCCCTCTCCTTCGATCTGGTGGGTGAAGATGTGCTCATCACCGGGGCGGGTCCTATCGGCATCATGGCTGCCGCCGTCTGCCGCCATGTGGGTGCGCGCCACGTGGTGATCACCGATGTTAACGAATACCGGCTGGAGCTGGCCCGCAAGATGGGCGCCACCCGCGCGGTCAACGTGGCCAAGGAGAAGCTGGCCGACGTGATGAGCGAGCTGGGCATGACCGAAGGCTTCGACGTGGGGCTGGAGATGTCCGGCGTCCCGAGCGCCTTCCAGGAGATGCTCGACAAGATGAACCACGGCGGCAAGATCGCCATGCTTGGCATCCCCCCCTCTACCATGGCCATCGACTGGAACAAGGTGATCTTCAAGGGGCTGTTTATCAAAGGGATCTATGGCCGCGAGATGTTCGAGACCTGGTACAAGATGGCCAGCCTGATCCAGTCCGGGCTGGATCTCTCCCCCATCATCACCCACAGATTCCACATCGACGAATTCCAGCAAGGGTTCGATGCGATGCGCTCCGGCCACTCCGGCAAGGTGATCCTGAGCTGGGATAAATAGGCCGTTTCACCCCTTGGTTACCCGAAACCCGGCGAATGCCGGGTTTCTTTTTATCTCCACCACCCAAATTGCCGTGATATCAGCCAAAACTTTGTACGCAGAGTGTTTAACACTTCACACACAAGCGTTTAAATGGCTGTAACTATTCGGTTATAATCCCGTCGTTTACATGGATAATAAAAGACTGCTGGGAGTATATGAGCGTGTTGAAAAAACTGAGCTATTTGCTGGCTGTCGGGATGACGGCCGCCAGCTTGTCTGGGGCAGTGCTTGCTGCCGATGAGATGTCACCGGAGGCCATTGCCGAGCGGATCAAACCAATCGGTCAGGTCTATACCGCCAAGGATCTGGAAGGTATTGCCGGCGCGAGTGCTGCACCGGCGGCGACCGCCTCTTCCGGTCCCCGCGATGGCGAAACGGTATACAAGGGCGCCTGCTTTGCCTGTCACGACACCGGCGCCGCTGGTGCCCCCAAACGGGGTGACAAGGCAGCCTGGGATCCTCGCATCGCCCAGGGCATTGATACTCTCAAGAAACATGCCATTGAAGGCTTTACCGGCAAGTCCGGCATGATGCCTCCGCGCGGCACCTGTGCGAACTGTAGTGATGAAGAGATTGAAAACGCCATCCACTACATGATCGACAAGCTGTAAGTATTTGAAAGGGCCGCAATTGCGGCCCTTTCAATCTATCGGCTTCCGACTACTCTTGTAAGGTAGACATATCGGGAGTTGCACATGTCGGCCCAATCCATCGAACCCCACTACTCAACTCCTCTGTTGGCGTTGGTCTCTGCCATTATGGACTTCCCGGCGCCACAAACCGCCACATCTGACGATTACGATGCCCTGATCCAGCAGATTGACCAACTCTGCCCGCTACAACATTTCGGCATGCTGGGACTCTCCGATACCGGCCTTAACTGGCTTTACGCCTACAAAGTCAGTGATATCTTCAAGCAACAGCTGGGCCGGGAGCAGTCCCGCATCACCGATCAGCTCACCCAGTTGGACGAAGCCGAAGGTTGGTGCGTCTTCCCCATCGAGCATGGTCAGATACAGTGGCTGCTGGCGCGCGGTACCCCAGCCGACCTGCCGACCCTGCGCCTGCTACTGGAGTGTCTCTCCAAGCGGCTGACCGAAACCCAGGCGGGCTCCCATCTCACCGAGTTGCCTTCACCCCTGATCCGCAAAGACCCGAACTGGAAAAAGAAAATTGAAAGCATCAGCCGCATCATGCGGCTCGCCAACACCTTGCCCGGTCAGGCGCTCTTCTCCCAGCTGGAGGCTGTGCTGCGCCAGATGCTTGCCATCGAGGATATGCTGCTAGTCAGGGTCCACAGCCATGCTCTTGAGAAGACCTATCCAGTACATCCTCGCCAAAGCGATGAATTCATCAGCAGTTTGTGCCACAGCACCAGCAATATCGAGGTGAACAGAGAGGCGATCTACTGGTACAGCATGCCGCTACGGCTGCAACAACAGTACTTCGCCCACTTCATCATCAGCACAGCGCAACCGCTGGAGACAGACGACAAGCTCTTTCTCGACTTCCTGCGTGGTCAGCTGACCCTGCTGCTGGAGCTGAGGCGGATCCGCCAGCAGCTCAACGACATCAATAGTGAAGACTCCATCAACCAGCGCTTGCAGCAACTACGCCAGACCAATCTTCGGCTGCAAAAGCAGCTCAAGCAGCATCAGGAGCTGGAGCGCAGGCTGCAATTTGATGCCCTGCATGATCCGTTGACCCAGCTACCGAATCGGGCACTGCTGATGAACCACCTTAATCAAGCCATGACCCACTACAACCGCTACAAGTCGCCGGGATTTGCAGTGATCTTCATCGATGTGGATCACTTCAAGCAGATTAATGACACCCTGGGCCACAGTGCCGGCGATCAACTGCTCAAAGAGGTGAGCCGCCGCCTGCAGACCTGCATCCGGCAAAACGATATGGTGGCCAGATTGGGGGGCGACGAGTTCGTTATTTATCTTGATAGCAGCAAACATGAAGATGACATCAGCCCGGTGCTCAACCGTATCATCAGCCGTCTCTCCTATCCGTTCCGGCTGCTCGGCAATGAGCTGAGTATTACCGTCAGCCTGGGGGTATCGAGTGTGTCCGAACAGACATCGGATATCAGCCAGTTGCTCCATCAGGCCGATCTGGCCATGTACCAGGCCAAACGTAATGGCCGTAGCCGCATCGTCAGCTATTCAGAGGATTGTGTTCATCAAAACTGGAACTCGCCGGAAGAGATGCTGGCTCGGGCTCTGCGGGAAGGACGCATCGTCCCCTACTACCAGCCAGTTATCAGGCTACAGGATAGCCGTCTGACCGGGCTGGAGGTAATGGCGCGCTGGCTGACCGAAGAGGGCATTCTCAAGGATGCATTCGACTTTATTCCGCTGGCGGAACAGTGTGGCCTTATTCTGGAGCTGGATTATCAGATCCTGCGCCACACCTGCCAGCAACTGAAAGTGTGGCTGCCAATCTCGGGCCAGAGCAAGTTCAAGGTCGCCATCAACCTCTCCGGCAAACATCTGGTCAACCATGAACACATCATGCGGTTGGTGGACATTATCGATGAGGAAGGGATAGCACCTGGCTATCTGATCTTTGAATTCAATGAACGGGAGCTATCACGCCAGGATTCCGATGCGCTAGCCTCCCTGCATGAACTGCGTGCCAAGGGCATTCAGATCAGCCTGGACGACTTTGGTACCGGCTTCTCCTCCCTCAACGCCCTGTTCCACTTCCCGGTAGATTACATCAAGGTGGATGACAGCTTTACCCAGCGGATGCTGCAATCGCCCAAAGATTTGGCTCTGATCCGCGCCATGCGGGATATCTGTCAGGATCTCGATTACACCCTTGTAGTCGAGGGGATCGAGAACCAGCAGCAGTTGCAGAAGCTAATCGATATTGGCTGCCGGATGGGGCAAGGGCGCTATATCTCTCCCCCGATGCCGGGAGCAGACATAGTGCCGCTGCTTACCCCGGCCAATCCTTAACGTTAATCCTTCTTGAACAGCGCCCGCAGGTTGGCAACACCGACCTGCCCCTTCTGCTGGCGCTCCTCGGCAGTCACCTTCCTCTGGTTTTCCCACTCCAGATCGTCCTGCGGCAGCTCCAGCAGGAAGCGGCTCGGCTCTGGCCGTACCGACTCGCCAAACTGGCGTCGCTCCTTGCAGAGGGTGAAGGTAAGCTCGGTCTGAGCACGAGTGATACCCACGTAGGCGAGACGCCGCTCCTCCTCCACGTTATCCTCGTCGATACTGGTCTGGTGAGGCAACAAACCCTCCTCCATCCCCACCATGTAGACATAGGGGAACTCCAGCCCCTTGGAGGCATGCAAGGTCATCAACTGCACCTGATCGGCATCGTCTTCCCCCTCATTGCGCTCCATCATATCGCGCAGGGTGAGTCGAGTGACCACCTGAGCCAACGTCATCGACTCCTCCAGCTCATCCCCTTCCAGCATCTCGGTGATCCAGCGATAGAGGGTGGAGACGTTCTGCATCCGCATTTCGGCCGCTTTCGGGCTGGGGGAGGTCTCGTATAGCCACTCTTCGTAGTGGATCTCCTTGATCATGTCCCGCACCGCCTCCACCGGATTGCCCCGCAGCGCTTGATCGCCAAGGCGAACCAGCCAGTTGGTAAAGGCCTGTAATGCAGTGAGGCCACGGCCAGAGAGGTGCTGCTCCAGCCCCAGCTCGAAGCTGGCGGCAAACAGGCTCTTGCCCCGCTGATTGGCGTATTGGCCGAGCTTTTCGAGGGTAGTGGGGCCAATCTCGCGGCGCGGCAGGTTGACCACCCGCAGGAAGGCTGTGTCCTCATCCGGATTCACCAGCAGCTTGAGGTAGGCCATGATGTCCTTGATCTCGGTGCGGGAGAAAAATGAGGTGCCGCCGGAGATACGGTAAGGAATCCGGTTGGTCATCAACGCCTTCTCGAAGATGCGCGACTGATGGTTGCCCCGATAGAGGATGGCGTAATCCTTGAACCGGGTGCGGTTCATAAACTTGTGGCCCATCATCTCGGCAGCAATCCGCTCCGCCTCGTGCTCCTCGTTCTTGGCGAACAGCACCTTGAGCTTCACCCCTTCATCCAACTCGGAGAAGAGCGCCTTGTCATAGACGTGCGGGTTGTTGGCGATCAGGATGTTGGCGCACTTGAGGATCCGCCGCTTGGAGCGGTAGTTCTGCTCCAGCTTGATCAGCTTGAGGCTGGGGAAATCTTCACTCAGCAGAACCAGATTCTGCGGCTTGGCACCGCGCCAGGAGTAGATGGACTGGTCATCATCCCCTACCACGGTAAAACGGGCACGCTCGCCGACGATCTGCTTCACCAGCTCGTACTGGCTGGTGTTGGTGTCTTGGTACTCATCGACCAGCAGATAGCGGATCTTGTTCTGCCAGCGCTCACGCACCTCCTGATTGCTCTTGAGCAGCAGGGTCGGCATCACGATGAGGTCGTCAAAATCCAGCGCGTTATAGGCCACCATCTGGCGGTGATAGCGCTCGTAGAGCTGAGCCATCAGCACCTCTTCCGGCCCACGGGCGATGCGCATGGCGCGGGCTGGCAGGATGAGGTCGTTCTTCCAGTTGGAGATTTGGCTGATCAGTGCCGAGAGCTTGTCCTTGTCGTTGTCGAGCTCGTCTTCAGTCAATTCTTTCAGCAGCGCCAGCTGGTCGGTGTCGTCGAACAGGGAGAAGTTCGCCTTGAGATTCAGGCTCTTGTGCTCCCGACGAATGATATCGAGACCCAGTGTATGGAAGGTGGAGACCATCAGCCCCCGCGCTTCCTTGCGACCCAAAGTCTGGCCAACCCGCTCCTTCATCTCCCGTGCCGCCTTGTTGGTAAAGGTAACTGCGGCGATGTTGCGAGCGTTGTAGCCGCACTGCTGCACCAGATAGGCAATCTTGTTGGTGATGACGCGGGTCTTGCCCGATCCGGCACCCGCCAGCACCAGGCAAGGGCCGGAAACATACTTGACCGCTTCGTTCTGATTGGGGTTGAGCTTCATGGGCCGGATCTCTTGGCTTATGATGAGGGGCGGCATTGTACCAGAAATCACCCGATGAGCCGTACCTGCTGCACAGCAGGCAGCCGCTCATCGGGCTTATCGCACCTTGTGTTCGGGCGCTATTTTCAGGATCATGGCCGACCTTTCGAGATGATGACTTTTTCCGGATGATGAGGGGAGCATGAATCAGCAACAGCACGACCAACTGCGCAGCCAGTTTCCGGCCTTGGCGCAGGAGGTGAACGGCCACCCTCTGGTCTATCTGGACAACGCCGCCACCACCCAGAAGCCGCAAGCGGTACTGGATGCCATCGCTCACTACTATGGGGCCGACAACGCCAACGTGCACCGCGCCGCCCACGCCCTGAGTGGCCGCGCGACCCGGGCCTTCGAAACAGCCCGCGAGACGGTCGCCCGCTTTATCAATGCGCCTTACTCTCGCGAGGTGATCTGGACCCGCGGCACCACGGAAGCGATCAACTTGGTTGCCCAGAGCTGGGGGATGAGCGAGCTCAAGACGGGGGATGAAATCATCCTCAGTACGCTGGAGCACCACGCCAATATCGTCCCGTGGCAACTGGTCGCCCAGCGCACCGGGGCGGAGATCCGGGTTATCACGCTCGATGAGCGAGGCGATCTCGATCTGGCCGCCTATCACGCCATGCTGGGGCCACGCACCCGACTGGTGAGCGTAGCTCACGTCTCCAATGCCCTCGGTACAGTCAATCCGGTCAAAGAGATAGTGGCTGCCGCCAAAACGGTTGGCGCCGTGACGCTAATCGACGGCGCCCAGGCAGTGGCTCATCTCGAGGTGGATGTGCAAGCCATCGGTTGCGACTTCTACGCCTTCTCCGGCCACAAGCTCTATGGCCCGACCGGCATCGGTGTGTTGTGGGGCCGCACCGAGCTATTGGAGCGGATGCCGCCTTGGCAAGCAGGTGGCGAGATGATCGATCGGGTCAGTTTCAGCGGCACTACCTTCAATACCCTGCCTTTCAAATTCGAGGCGGGCACCCCCCATATCGCTGGCGCTATCGGCCTCGCCGCCGCCATCGACTTTGTGATGGGGCAAGATAGGGAATGGCTCGCCCAACATGAGCAGGCACTGACCGACTATCTGGCCGCTGGTCTGCAACAGGTGCCGGGGCTGCGTCTGATCGGCGAACCCGGCAAACGCGCCGGTGCGGTCTCTTTCTTGCTCGACGACATCCACCCGCAAGATGCTGCTACCCTGCTCGATATGCAGGGGATCGCCCTGCGAGTCGGCCATCACTGCGCCATGCCACTGATGGAATCCCTCGGGATCGGCGGCACCATGCGCGCCTCGCTGGCCTGCTACAACAATCGGGACGATGTCGATACCCTGCTGGCCGCCCTGCACAAACTCAGTGACTTCTTCTAAGGCAGACAACCGAATGAGTGACCTCGCAAGATATACCCAGATTGGCCTTGAGCCCAACGCCGACACCATCCGCCAGCAGTTTGCCGCCGCTCACGGCTGGGAGAACCAGTACCGGCTCATCATCCAGCTCGGCAAGCAGTTGCCGGTGCTACCCAGCGAATGGCAGCAGGAGGAGTTCCGCCTCAAGGGGTGTGAAAGCCTGGCCTGGCTGAAGGGGGAACAAAGCGAAGATGGTTGCTGGCACTTTGCCTGTGATTCCGATGCCCGCATCGTTCGGGGCCTTATCGTCATCGTGCTGGCGGCGCTCAACCACCAATCGTCTGCGGCGATCCAGGTTTTTGATATGGAAGGCTATTTCAGCGAACTGGGGCTTGAGAAACACTTGAGCCCGTCACGAGGTAACGGGCTCAGAGCGATCGTACTGGCGATCCGGGAACAAGCGGTCTAACCCGCCTTGTGCAGAGGTCGATTAGGCTTCACCAATCGACCCGGCGTTTTCATTCCCGGCTTCTTTCTCGGCTCGGGCGCCCCGCTCGGCAATCTTCTTCAATACCCGGGACGCGGCAACCAGCCCGAAGGTTGCCGTCACTGGCGTCACAGCGCCAAAACCGGAAGCGCAATCCATCTTCATGGTGCCATCGCTGGCCGCTTTGGCCTGACAGGTACCGCCATTGCCATCCGGATAGCTCAGCTGCTCGGTTGAGAAGACACACTCCACTCCGAATTTGCGTGCAGGATTCTTGCTGAAGTTGTGCAACCGGCGCAGGTCGGAGCGCACCTTGGCGGCCAACGGATCCTGAATGGTCTTGGCCAGATCCGCCACTGTGATTTGGGTCGGGTCCATCTGCCCGCCAGCACCACCCGCTACAATCACCGGAATCTTGTTGCGCTTGCAGAAGGCAATCAGCGCCACCTTGGCTTTGACCGAGTCAATGGCGTCCACCACATAGTCAAACTCCCGCTTGATATGCTCAGCCAGGTTATCGGCAGTGATGAAATCGTCCACCTCGATCACATCGCAATCCGGATTGATGGTGCGAATGCGCTCGGCCATCACTTCTGTCTTGAGGCGACCAACCGTCCCCTGCATGGCGTGGATCTGACGATTGGTGTTGGTGATGCAGATATCGTCCATGTCGATCAGGGTGATCTGGTTGATACCGGCACGGGCCAGCGCCTCCGCCACCCAGGAGCCTACGCCACCGATCCCCACAACACAGACCTTGGCCTGGCTAAAGGAACGCAGTGCGTTCTGACCATAAAGACGGGCAATGCCCCCGAATCGCTGTAGATATTCTGCTTTCATACCACCACCTTGCTTGAGGGCGGCCATTATAACGACAACCAACGCCAGCGGCGATGGCAGAACCGGAGAAAATCGGGAAGGACAAACAGAGACAATGGCAGAGAAGAGAGAATAAAGGTCAATTATTAGACGATTTTCTGAGTTGTAGCTAATAAAAAACCCCGCTCATTGAGCGGGGTTTCTTGTATTGGGTGCCTGGCAGTGTCCTACTCTCGCATGGCGAATGCCACACTACCATCGGCGCTA
>NZ_JAAKVA010000010.1:0-155868 GCF_049175415.1 Aeromonas sp. 600527
TGACTTTTGCTGTTCGTTAGCTCACAAAGCCACCAATCAGCATATTAAACCGGCGAAATCAGCTTACTGCAGGCACCTCAATAGCCAAATCAGGCTATCGGCCACGGTTTATCACAGCCCTCTCACTTCTTGCCCTTATCAGCATATCGGTTTTAATTGAACATTTGAAAAGCCAATTTATAATTGGCTTTTCAAATGTTCAATTAAGGTTTCGTCATGCATCAGATCCTGGATAGCCGTAAAGAGGAGAACATTGTTCCTCTGTTCCGCCTCGGGTTTCGGCCTTTCTTCCTGCTCGGCGCCTTGTTCTCAACATTGGCAATGCTGGGCTGGCTTGGGCAGCTCAATGGCTGGTTCGTCCTGCCGGGGATTGGCAATCCCATCTGGTGGCATGCTCACGAGATGTTGTTTGGCTTCGGAGCGGCAATTGTTGCAGGATTTCTGCTGACCGCAGTGCAAAACTGGACAGCTCACCCAGGGGTTAGAAGCTGGCCGCTTGTGCTGATCGTGGTGCTGTGGGCATTGCCGAGGGCATTGCTGCCCTGGTTGGGCGAGCACAATACCCTGCTGATGGCGGCAGACCTGCTCTGGCTGCCGCTTTGCGCTTGGTATCTGGCCAAACCTATCGTGCAGACTAAACAATGGCGCAACCTCTTCTTTGTGCCTCTGCTGGTTGTTCTGACCCTGCTCAACGCTGCCAGCTGGCTGTGGCAGGCACAGTGGGTAGATATGGAACATCTGTTCATTACCGCTGTGCTCTTGTTTACGAACCTCATCGCCGTGATGGGAGGGCGAGTCATCCCCTTCTTTACCGCCAGAGCCACCGGGATTGAAAAAGCTGTTCCTATTCTCTGGCTGGAGCGAGGGGCTCTTGCCACGCTGTGGCTCACCCTGGTGAGCTGGCTGCTGCTACCCACACAGTGGACCACCAGCATCTATATGTTCCCTCTATATATAGTGGCGGCCGTTTTGCATCTGTGGCGCCAGTTGCGTTGGCGAGTGCCGTCCACTCTTGGCCAGCCCCTCTTGTGGTCGCTGCACCTCGCCTACCTGTTTATTCCCCTCGGCCTGCTCGCCCTTGGTGCTCTGGCTGCCGGCCTGCCCATAAGCCTGTCGCTGGCCAGCCACCTGCTCAGTGCCGGCTGCATGGGGACCATGATCCTAGGGATGATAGCCCGGGTCTCCCTTGGTCACAGTGGCCGGGCCTTGCAGGTGGGGCGCAGGATCCAGTACGCGTTCGCGCTGGTGATCATGGCCGCCCTACTCAGGGTCGTGATCCCGCTATTCTGGCCTGCCTATACCCTGCACGGCTGGAACCTGAGCGGCCTAGCCTGGAGCCTGGCGTATGCTCTGTTTGTCTGGGTCTATGCCCCCATACTGACCAGCCCTCGTGCAGATGGGCGACCTGGCTGAGCCACCAGCTCAAGACCTGCTGGCCGGATAGTGGATCAGATTGTGGAAGATAGCCGGGGCCACCCCCTGATTGCGATAGCCATGAGGGCGATCAGCCGCAAAACGCACCGCCTCTCCCTGTGTCAAGGAACGCCACTCTCCATCCACCAGCACTTCCATCTGGCCGCTGATGACGATGACATGCTCGGTCACTCCGGGCTCATGGGGTTCTGATTCTCGTTGATAACCGGGCAACAGAGTCAGCTCAAACAGTTCGAATCCAAAGCGCCTCTCATAAGGGAAGAGAGGGGCGACCTGCATGCCCTCTCCCGCAGGCTGCTGGCGAATCGCATCTGCGGTGCGATATAGCACTTCCCCCTGCTCTGCCGGAGTCGGCTCGATGAAGCTGGAGAAAGAGACCCGAAAGCCGGTCGCGATCTTCCACAAAGTGGCAACCGTCGGGCTCGATTCCCCTCGCTCAATCTGGCCCAGCATCGCCTTGCTGACGCCAGTCTCTCGCGCCGCAACATCCAGGCTCCAGCCCAGTTCACTGCGTAACCCCTTCAGACGTTGTGCCAGATGCCGATTCACCTCTTGCATGACTGCCTCTTTAATTGCGCCAGCATTAATTGCCTTGTGCGCTATAACGCACATCGATATAGTCTGGTGCAATATTGTACGCAATAACGCACAAACCGCCACAGCCCCACAAGGACGTTATATGCCCTTTGCCCTTCCCCATCTGGTCGCCGGCTTCATCGCCGTGATGGTCGGTTATACCAGTTCGGTCATCCTGATCATTCAGGCAGCCACGGCAGCGGGGGCTGATGCAGCCCAGTTCGCATCCTGGTTATGGACGCTGGGTATCGGCATGGGCATCAGCTGCATCGGCCTCTCCCTCTATTACCGCATCCCCGTCTTGACCGCCTGGTCGACCCCGGGGGCCGCCCTGCTCATCACCTGCCTGGGTAACTTCACCCTGGCCGAGGCCATCGGCGCCTTCATTATCTCTTCCCTGCTGATCACCCTGTGCGGCATCAGCGGCTGGTTCGATCGGCTAATGCGTCATATCCCCGCCCAACTGGCAGCGGCCATGCTCGCCGGGGTACTGCTCAAATTCGGACTGGATCTGTTCAAAGTCGCGCCGGCAGATCCCATGCTGCTCGGCAGCCTGTTGCTGGCATTCCTGCTCGGCCGCCATCTATGGCCACGCTATACCATGGTACTGGTGCTGACGGTCGGCATTCTCATCTGCCTGTTGAGAGGAGAACTGCTGCTTGACACCATTCACTGGCAACTGGCCGGCCCGGTCATGACCTGGCCAGAGTTCTCCCTTGGTGCCCTGTTCGGTATCGCTCTGCCACTGTTCATCGTCACCATGACCTCCCAGAACATGCCGGGCATTACCATTTTACGGGCCCACGGCTATCAGCCCGCCACCTCATCTCTCATCACCTGGACCGGCCTGACCGGTCTGCTGCTGGCTCCATTCGGCGGTTACGCCTTCAACCTGGCGGCCATCACTGCTGCCATCTGCATGGGGAAAGAGGTGGATCCGGATGCCAAGCGGCGCTGGCCCGCGGCAGTGTGGGCTGGCTGCTTCTATCTGCTGACCGGCTGTTTCGGTGCCACGGTGGCGGCGCTGTTCACTGCCTTCCCGGCGACACTGGTGACCTGTGTCGCCGGGTTGGCCCTGCTCGGCACCATCGGCAGCAGCCTGCACACCGCATTGCAACACGATGATGCCCGTGAGGCCGCCCTGCTGACCTTCATCATCACAGCTTCCGGTATCAACCTGCTCGGCATCGCTGCCGCCTGCTGGGGACTGCTCATCGGCATAGGGCTCTATGGCATCCAAATTTATCGACAAAGGAATCAATTGGATCACAAACCGTGAACCATTCCACACTCTCCGTACAAAATAGTTCACAACTGAAACTAATTTTAATCTAGTGGCATCAGGCGGCATCTTCTTCCCAATTTGCCGCCTGTCAGGTTCATATAACGGAGAATAAAAATGAAAAGTCAGGCTGTCTTGTTATTGCTGGCCATACTGGGCGCCACGAGCGTCCAGGCTGCCGATACGGATCGGGAGCTGGCGCGCCAGCTCGCGCTACAACAGAAGAGTTTGCTGCCTCTGGTGAGCAATCCTCAGTACCAAAGCCCGCTGCCCGAGTTGTTGAAGAAAGCGCCCACTCGCCTTAAACGGCAAGCAACCGATGCCAATCAGGCAGCGATCGCCCGACAAGGGCTCGACGGGGAAGTGAAGCAGTTGATGCAGCTGCGGCTGGCCAACCCGGAACAGGCTGCCGCCTTGCAACAGGGGGTTGAACCGCTGGTCGCTTATGTCCCGAGCGGTGATGAGAAGAGCTGGAGTGCCATCGAAGCGTTCGACAGCGCCGGCAATCCGGTCTATCTGGATGTCGACAAGGCACCGGCCCGACCCGTGCTCGTGGTCGAAGCCGATCCAGTAAAAGCCAAAAATGCCGGTCTGCAGGTGATGCGCAAGGCGTTTGCCGCAGCCGATATGCAGGCCGTCCAACCCAAAGCCTCAGCCAACACTGCACCGCTCAAAACAAGCATCCTGAAAAAGATCAGACTGAAAGATGATCAAGAGCCATGGCTGCTCGGTGCTGCCGAGGTTTATGCCGTCGTCGCCGGGGTCAACCCCAGTCGGGATGAACCCGTGGTCGATATCGTCGATATGCCCTACCTCGACTATGACAATACCGACTACACCCCCAACCAGATCTTGGTTTACTGGGATCGCTACCGCTGGGGTGCGGTTGATATCGTGATGATGGAGCAGGATGACAACGTCAACTACAAGGAGCTGGCAGACCTGCTGATTGAGGCGCTCAAGCTCGGCTTTACCGCTGGCGGAGTGCCGGAGGGACTCCCCTTCCTCGATCTGGGCGGTCGTATCGTCAAGGCGCTGCCCGACTCCTGGATGACCAACGACGATGACTATCTGGATACCTTCTACACCCTGGAGCAGGACCAGAGTTATCATCAGTATCCGGGAGCGGCAGGCAATGCGGTGATCGATCTCGAGCCGAAAGAGATCGCCCCGACCAGACCCTGACGGGTAGCCATAAAAAAGCCAATGAGCGACTCATTGGCTTTTTATCCCTCTGGCGGTTACGGCTGACCTTTCGGTCGCACCCCCAGGGTGTGGCAGATGGCATAGGTTAATTCGGATCGGTTCAGGGTATAGAAGTGGAAATCCTTGACCCCTTCCTGACTCAGCACCCGTACCTGATCGATGGCGATACTCGCCCCCACCAGATTACGAGTCATCTGGTCGTTCTCCAACCCTTCAAAACGCTGATGCATCCAGCGCGGGATCTTCACGTTGGTGAAGCCGGCAAACTTGGCCAGGGTCTGGTAGTTGGAGACCGGCAGGATCCCCGGCACGATTTCGGCATCAATACCGATGGCGGCACAGCGATCCCGAAAACGCAGATAGGTCTCCACATCGAAGAAGAACTGGGTAATGGCGCGGTTGGCACCGGCATCGATCTTGCGCTTGAGGTTGAGCAGATCCGACTGGGCGCTCTTCGCCTCCGGGTGACCTTCCGGATAAGCAGCCACCGAGATATCGAAGTCAGCCTCTGCCTTGAGCAGGGCAACCAGATCGGTCGCATACATCTCGGGCTTCTCCAACCCCTGAGGCAGATCACCACGCAGCGCAACAATATGGCGGATCCCGCTGTTCCAGTAGTCGCGGGCAATGGTACGCAACTCGTCGCGGCTGGCATCGATACAGGTCAGGTGGGGCGCGGCAATCAGGCCGGTGCGCTCCTTGATATCCTTGATCACCTTGTGAGTACGGTCCCGGGTACCTGAATTAGCGCCGTAGGTCACGGAGACAAACTTGGGTTCCAGCACTTTCAGTCGCTCAATGGACTGCCAGAGCGTGTTTTCCATCCCTTCGCTGTTGGGCGGGAAAAACTCGAAACTGACCGATATATCGCCATTCAAATCTGCCAGACTCTGGTTGAGCGCTTCAACCTGACGTGCACTGTGAAATCCCATCTGCTCTTCTCCCTGTCCTGCAATCCATCTGTCTACGTCAAAACGGATGTTTGGACGTCTAAACGTCTTTATATTTATGAGCAAAACGGGACAAAGTCAACAGGGAATTACCTCACATCCGATCTGACGAACTTCATATTTATAAAATTAACGGTACGTAACCGAACTGTGCCCATCCCAAAATCGCACCAGTCGAGTTATGATGAGGGCAGATCGTCCTGGACGTTCTGAATCTGCGTGTGATTGTTTGGCCGGAGGCTTCTCCGGCCCCTTTTCATCTATTTCCCACTCCTGCCGATAACAGAATGAGTCTTTGCAGGAGCATCATCATGGATACCCACCCCGGCTTTGCCACCGACTTGCTGTTCGATCGCTATCAAGGCGAGGTCGTTCAGCACGATCAGTTCTGGGCGGTTCGCACACCGGATGCTCCCGATTACTACTTCGGCAACTACCTGCTGCTCCCCACCCCACCCAGCGACCGTGACAAAGGCTGGCTGGAAGCCGCATTCGATCAGTTGATCGGCCAGGATCCTCGAGTGCGCCACCGCACCTTCCAATGGCCACTGGCGGCCGGACAAAACAGCCGGATCGCCGGTTTTGTCGCAACGGGATACCAATATATGGAGTGTGTGGTGCTGGCACTGGATGAACAGAGTTGCCCACCTCCTCACGGCGACATGAACAAGGTTGAGGCACGTACCTTCACCACTGCTGATTGGCCTGAGTGGCTCGACTTCGAACTCCATGAACGGGATGAGGGACACTCGGAACAGAGCTATCTTCCCTATCTGCGATCCCGCCAGGCGCTCTATCAGGCCATGATTGCCGATGGTCTCGGGGACTGGTGGGGGATCTGGCAAGAGGGGCAACTGGTCGCCAGCTGCGGCCTCTTCTTTTGCGGCACACTGGGGCGCTTCCAGTTGGTGCGCACTCACCAGGCGTGGCGAAACCAGGGGTTATGCCGCCAGTTACTGAGTCAAGTGGCTCGCGCTGGATTGTCGCGCGCCAAACAGCTGATCATAGTGGCCGACGAGCACTACCATGCCCAGCGCATTTACCGCTCTCTGGGATTTGCCCCGGTTGCCCGCATCGGCAGCCTCTGCCGCTGGCCACACGACACACAATAAAGCGATTAGCTCTGGCCGCAAACCATCAATAAAAACGGGAGGCTGATGCCTCCCGCTTGTCATTTATGCTGATGAGTTATTACTGCGAAGCTTCCAGCTCGTTCGAGAGTGCCTGCTCCACCTCATCAGACTGCGCCGGTAATGGTGCAGCGGCCGCAGATGCGGGCTCTGCGGGTGCCACCACTGCAGGCGTTTCACTGGTCGCTGGGGCTGCGGACACCTCAGTCGCCGGCGCTGAAGCCGAAGCAGGGGCAGGGACAACCGCATCACACTGACAATCCGCGCTCTTGGCCTTGTTGCCCTGATGAGGGGCATACCAGCTCTTCAAGCCACTTTCCAGTCGATCCGCGGCAGCCTTGGGCTCCATCTTGCCGAGCAACACAGCCTGACTCACCTCGGCCAGCTCATCCCCCAACTTGGGCGTACCACGGGAGAGGATCTGAGTCGCCACCCGAATGGTCGAGTCACACTGATCCCGCCACTCCATCATCTCTTTAGCCGCCGGATTGGTGACATCGAAGAAGTGGTTGGAGAGGGAAAAGAATCCCGGCAACGAATTGGTATAGAGCTCGGCAAATTGCGGCGTCGTCAGCCACTGCAGGAAAGCCATCGCCCCCTCTTTGTTCTTGCTGGCCGGATTCATCCCCATACCGATATCGGTGTGGTCGGTAAAGAAACAGCCATCCCCCTGTTTGGCCACCGGCGGGCGCATGACGCCAAAATCGACCTTGCCGGTGAAGGGGGTAATCTCCCAGGATCCTGCAACATAGAAAGCGGCCTTGCCGGAGGTAAACAGTTCGTTGCTGGTCGCATAATCGCGGCTCTCGGCCCCCTCGCCAAGGTAGGAACGCCAGCGGGCCAGCTCATCGAACACCTTCACATATTGCGGGTTATCCAACCGCTCCTGCCCGCCGATCAGAGCCAGACGGCCGTCCTCTCCCTTCCAGTAGTTGGGGCCAATATTCTGGAAGCCAAGCTCTGAGGCAACCCAACTCTCGGCACCGCTCATGGCCAACGGCACATAGCGCCCATCAGCCTTGATCTTGTCCAGCACGGCAAAGAACTGATCGCGGGTTTGCGGCAATGTCAGCCCCAACTCACTGAAGATCTTCTTGTTATAGAAGAAGCCATGGATAACCGACGCCATGGGTACACAGAAGGTCTGGGCACCGGAATCGGTCTGCCAGGGTGACTGGGCAAAACTCGGGAAGTTCTCCATCCCCGCCATCTCGGTCAGCTCGGCCAGATGTCCCGCCTTGAACAAGGCAAGCGAGTCATCAAACGGACGACAGGTAATGAGATCCCCCGCCTTGCCCCCTTTCAGGCTCTCCCACAGAGTGGGCATGTAGTTGACGTTCTGCACCGGATGAAAACTCACCTTTATGCCGGGATGCGCCGCTTCAAACGCCGGGATAATCTTCTGCTCCCACAACGCCTTGTCATCGGTTCGCCAGCTTTCAATCACCAGCTCGCTGGCCATCAGCTGGCCACACAACAGGAGACTCAGGGCTCCAATCCACTTTTTAGACATAAGCCCTCCTAGACCTTGAAATGTGAGATCAATTGCTGCTGTTTGGCGACCAGGTCGGCCAGCACTTCACTGCTGCTGGCGGATTCGCGCGCCTCCCGCTCCGTTTCGTATGCCACATCGGCAATACCGGCGATATGACGAGCGACCCCCTGACTGACGGAGATCTGCTCCTGAGCGGCATGGGCCACCTGATCAGCCATCGACTTGATGGCACTCATCCGATCGGCAATCGATTGCAGCGCAACATCCATCTCGCGAGTCTGCTCGACACAGCTCTGGGTCTGCTCTTGGCTGCGCCCCATCACTTCAACCACATGCTTGCTGGAGCTTTGCAGGTTCTCAATCATCCCCTGGATCTCTTCGGTCGAGGTCTGGGTGCGATTGGCCAGCGCCCGCACTTCATCGGCCACCACCGCGAAACCGCGGCCAGCATCGCCAGCACGGGCGGCTTCGATGGCGGCGTTCAAGGCCAGCAGGTTGGTTTGCTCGGCAATACTGCGGATCACATCGAGAATGCTGCCGATATTGTTACTGAATTCCCCAAGTTTGTAGGTGATGCCGACAGCCTCCTCCATGGCACCAGCCAGCTGCTCGGTGATCCGGCGAGTGATGGCCACTTTCTGGCGACCATTGCGCGCCTCTTCGTCAGCCAGATCCACTTCCCGCTTGGTGCCATCGGTAGAGCGGGCCACCTCGGTCGCACTCACTTCCAACTCGGTAATGGCGGCGGCTACCTGATCGGTCTGGCTCTTCTGCTCCTGCACCCGGGACATGGCCCGTTCGCTGATCTCGGCAGCGCGACTCGCCTCGTCCACCAGATGGCGGGAGCCCGCATTGATTTGGGAGAGCAGCTCGCCAGTCTTGCCCGCCAGCGTATCAATGGAGCGAGAGAGGCTGCCAAATTCGCAACTGCTGCGGTAGTTGATGCGCCGTGTCATGTCGCCGGCCGCCATGTAATCGAGCTCCTTGTTGATCATCTGCAACGGACGCTGAATGCTGCGTGCCGTGGTATAGCCGATCACCAGTGCGGCAGCAGCCGACATCGCGGCAACCACCAGGATCCAGAAGCTGGCACTGCTGACCGCCTCATCCGCATTGACACGGCTCTCGCTGGCGATGGCTCCGGCAGACTTGCCCATCTCATCGAGCAAATTGAGGCAGTTGACCAGACTGGCATCCAGCTGTTGATTCTGAGTAGCCAACGACAGCTCCAGTTGTTGGGCCTGACGCATGGTCGCCAGCAAGCCCTGAGCGCCGAGCGCCAGCTCCTGCATCCGATCCAGGTTGGAGACAAAGCGCGCTTTCACATCATCGGGCACCAGTACACGCTCCAGACGCTTGCGGGCCATCTCGATATCCTTGCTAAGCACCTTTTCCAGCTCGTTCAGGTCGGTTTTGGCATCGGCACGGCGGATATTCTTCAGATCGCGGGCGATCCCTGAGGTAATGAGTTCCGCCTTGTTGCGCATGGAACGCTTGCTGGCCGTCTGTTGCAACAGCAGATCAGCCGCCCACTGGTAGGTATCCTCAAGGCGGATAAATTCCATCTCCAGCTTGTGGCGCTGATCCAGTGCACTGACCCACTGCCTATGCTGGGCCAACACCTGATCCGCCAAGCCATAGAATTGGGTGGTGGCACTCTCGACCTGCTGGAAACGGGCTCGGGCATCCGCTACGCCGGTAAATTTACCCATCTCCTGACTCAGCTGGGCAAAGCGGTTCTGCTGCTCCTTGAACTGATTGGCCAACTGCGGCAACTGGGCGGCATCTTCACTGGTACGGTAGACCAGCACCCAGCGGTTACTATCCTGCAGTGCCCCCTTGAGGCCTGCGACAGCGACTACCAGCGGGGTTGCACGGTCAGATACGGCAGAGAGACCGTCATTTATACCCTTGATTTTAAAGGTACTGATCACTCCAAGCAGGATCAGCAACAGCAGCATCAACACAAATCCGGCGATGATCCGCTGTACGATAGATAAACCCATGGAGACATCCTCACTCATTGGGGGAAGGTAAAGTGAACATAGTCACTATCGGCAGGGGTGGCGAATAACTGAAATAAAGCGGCAGGTATTTAATTGATTTGTATCGGGTTGGATCACAGTACAGACAAAATCAGCCATACGAAAAAAGCCCGGCACAAGCCGGGCTGAAAGAGACGTACTTTGCTATCTTCCGCGGTCCGTTCAGAACCGCAGTCAGAATCATTAGAAGCGGTAGCCAACACCCACCATAAAGGCCATCGGGTCGACCTTGGTATTAATGGTGCCAATCGCTGTATGGACATCGGTATCGATATCCATGATCCAAGCTGAACCGTTGACAAACCAGCGGTCAGTGATCGCCATATCGATACCAACTTGTCCGGCAACACCCCAGGAGTCATCGACTTTGACATCGGTTCCTGACAGTGCACCACGACCCTCTTCATCAAAGAAGGTGGTGTAGTTCACGCCAATACCGACATACGGGCGAACCTTGCTCTGGGCATCGCCAAAATAGTACTGACCCATCAGAGTCGGCGGCAGATGCTTGATCTTGGCCACTTCAGCGCCACCCAGTTTGACTGAATGAGAGAAAGGGGTTGCAGCCAGCAACTCGACACCCCAGTTATCAGTAATCATGTAAGAGAGAGTCAATCCCAATTGCATGTTGTCATTAATTTCCAGCTCTACAGGCGTGCTGCTTTCCTGCGGCGATACAAATGCCAAACCACCACGAACCAGAATATCACCAGCCTGATGGGCCATGGCGAAAGGAGAGGTCACTGCAGCGGCAATCATCAGAGGAAGTAATTTTTTCATCACGTAATCCCTTTTTTTGTTTTCATTTGATGCTGTAAGCCCGCTGACTATATGCCCTTGTAAATGCAAAGTTATTGACTTGGAGCAAAGGTTGCACAGAAATAAATCGATTGGTGTGACATCTTTGCGCGCCATCTCAATCTCGTTGAGCCCCCAGACAACAAGCTGAAATACCTGTTTCGACAGGTTGTAACTACCCGCATTCAGCGCCAAAAGGAGCAAACAAACCACATCTTATTGCACGGCAGTGCGGCGATTAATTGTTGTTTATATGGGTAAATCAGCGTATTTTTTGCGCCATGCAAGTTACTGGGAAGTAATGGTTTATTTATGAAAAATGAGTCGAAATGGCAAAAGGTGGGGGCCTTTCTCGCGGCCGTGTGGGGAATCGGATCCTTTCTCTTTATCCTGCTCGGTTTTATTGTCGCCCTGGCCTATCTGGTATTGGTACGGCAGGGTTAATCCGGATTGACAGAGTGCAGCAGGGTGATATGCCCCCCTTCGGCAAGCTGTTCCGGAGTCTGGCCCATTCCCTCCGCAGAGAGGCTACCAGCGTAGCCACACCACCGATTGCGCCCACCGACTTTGGCCTGATACAGCGCCATGTCCGCCAGTTTGAAGCTATGGCTCCAGAATGAATCCGGGCACTCCGGGTGCAACGGATAGCGGCAGAACCCCAGCGACACCGTCAACCAGAGTGGCGCATCCTCTCTGCCAAAGCGGTGCCGAGCGACACGCTGGCGCAGATATTCGACCCGCAGCGCCAACTCTTGCTCGTCATCCACCTGCAACAGCAACAAGAACTCCTCCCCGCCCAGCCGGATGATAGGCTCGCGCTCTCCTGTCACCACCTTGCGCAGCAGATCCGCCAACTGTTTCAGCACCAGATCCCCGATGTCATGGCCAAGGCGGTCATTGATCCGCTTGAAATGATCCAGATCCAGCAGCAATAACAGACAAGGTTTGGCCCGGTTGGCCTGCAACCAACCATCGAGATAGCGACGATTGAAGCAACGGGTCAAGGGATCGGTGAATGCAGCCATCTCCATCTGGCTGGATTTTTCCAACAAATCATCATGTTGCTGACTAACCTTGCTGGCCATCTCCCTGAACTTGCCGCTCAGGGTCGCCATCTCTGCGCTGCTGTCGATATAGGGGATCAAGGTGGCATCTGGCCGATCGCCAAAGCGTTGCAGCGCCGACACCAGCTGCTGCAACGGGGTAAGCACAATGCTATTGAGCCGATACATGGCGATCATGACGCAGATAAAACTGATAAACAGCATGCCGATAAAGGTCCAGAGCGCCCCCTCCATGACGCCACTCAAAATCTTTCTCTCCTCCTCAATCACCAGAGTCAGCACCGGCAGGTTATCGCTGTTGAGCAGTCGCACCTCTCCCCTAAGCCGAGTGAGCCCAAGGTCAATCAGGCGATACGTTATTTGCGGTTTCAGTGGCTTGAAGGTAGCGGAGACATCCAGATTGGCGTGGGAAATCGCCAGTGGCAGAGCGGTACGCTCAGATACTTGCTCGAGGTAAGCCTTGTCGAGCCAACGTACAACCAGCAAGAAACCGTTGAACGGGGCCGACTCATCACTGTTTCTGATCGGCTGCCATGAGTACATCAGCGGCCCCCACTGGGAGGCCCGGATCCCATGCAGATTAATCCCCCCTTGTGCAGCCGAGCGCTCCCTTAACTGCTTTTTCAGTTCATCCAGGAAGTAGGGGAACTGATCCGGGTTGATCCCCGGCGCATCAGGCAGCAGAGTGCGCGTCCAGACCTCGTAACCAGTGAGGTCAATGAAACTCATCAGATTAAGGCGAAAGTCCTGCATTGGCATATCACTAAGCAGATTGGATTCGATATATGTCCTGCTTTTGTTGCCCATAAAGCGGTGACTGTCATCCCAGATGCCCCAATCACGACTGAATGCGTCCAGAGCGGCCACATCCGCCTGCACCGCCTTGGTCACGCGCAGCAGATGTTCCTTCATTCGCTGCTCTTCAATCCGGCTGGCTGCCGGGATCTGGGCCCACGCCAGCAGGACCAGCAATAGCAGGATAGCCCCCAGCCAGATAGGGAGCATGGAGTAAGCCAACTGATGATCAATCGTGTGCGGAGCCTGAGCCATAACCCGATATATCCATTACCATGACGCTGAGATGCCAAGCCTGCCCCACTTGACGCGCTTCTCCTCATGCTCCCGATTTTTATAACAAAAAGGGGCCAAAGGCCCCTCGATTATAACGGCTTATCGCGCCAATAGTGGCCGCAAAAAACGAGCTGTATGAGACTCTTTATTGATGCAAATCTCCTCCGGCGTCCCCGTCACCAGAATGCGACCACCACCTGCCCCTCCCTCCGGTCCCAAATCGACGATCCAGTCGGCAGTTTTTACCACATCAAGGTTGTGCTCGATGATGACGATGGTGTTACCGCGATCCCGCAGCTGGTGCAGCACCTTGAGCAATTGCTGGATATCGTGGAAGTGCAACCCGGTGGTCGGCTCGTCCAGGATGTAGAGAGTCTGACCGGTATCACGCTTGGAGAGCTCGCGCGCCAGCTTGACCCGCTGCGCCTCGCCGCCCGACAGGGTGGTGGCCGACTGGCCGAGCCGGATATAGGAGAGGCCCACATCCATCAGGGTCTGCAGCTTGCGTGCCACGGACGGCACCGGATCGAAGAACTCGCGAGCATCTTCCACCGTCATCTCGAGGATTTCGTGGATGTTCTTGCCCTTGTATTTCACCTCCAGGGTCTCGCGGTTGTAGCGCTTGCCTTTGCAGACATCGCACGGTACGTAGACATCCGGCAGGAAGTGCATCTCTACCTTGATGACCCCATCCCCCTGACACGCCTCGCAGCGGCCCCCCTTCACGTTGAAGGAGAAGCGGCCCGGCTGGTAACCGCGCGATCGCGCCTCCTGGGTGCCGGAGAGCAGTTCACGGATCGGGGTAAACAGGCCGGTGTAGGTCGCTGGGTTGGAGCGCGGGGTTCGACCGATGGGGCTCTGGTCGATGTCCACCACCTTGTCCAGATGCTCCAACCCCTCCACGCTGCGATAAGGCGCTGGCGTGGATTCGGTCGCCTTGTTGAGCTCACGGTGAGCAATGCGGAACAGAGTGTCGTTGATCAGGGTCGACTTGCCGGAGCCGGAGACGCCGGTGACACAAGTCATCACCCCGATGGGCAGATCCAGGTTGACGTTGCGCAAGTTATTGCCGCTCGCCCCCTTGAGCTTCAGCCACTTGCCGGTAAGCGGAGTACGCTCGGCAGGAATGGCGATCTGCTTGCGGCCAGAGAGGTAGTCACCGGTCAGCGACTCGGGATTAGCAATGATCTCCTCCGGCGTGCCCTGGGCGACGATGGCCCCGCCGTGCACCCCGGCTCCCGGGCCGATGTCGAGCACATGGTCCGCGAGGCGGATGGCATCCTCGTCGTGCTCCACCACGATCACTGTGTTGCCGAGATCGCGCAGGTGAGTGAGGGTCTTGAGCAGCCGTTCATTGTCGCGTTGGTGCAGGCCGATTGAGGGCTCGTCCAGCACATACATGACACCTACCAGACCGGCACCGATCTGGCTGGCCAGCCGGATCCGCTGCGCCTCACCGCCGGAGAGGGTCTCAGCACTGCGCGACAGGCTCAGGTAGTTGAGGCCAACGTTCACCAGGAAGCCGAGCCGCTCGACGATCTCTTTGAGGATCTTCTCGGCGATCTGGGCGCGCTGGCCGGTCAGATTCAACCCCTCAAAAAAGGCCAGCGCATCACCGATGGACTGCTCGGCGATGGCCGGCAGGTTGCGGTTGTCGACGAAGACGTGGCGCGCCTCCTCCCGCAGCCGGCTGCCACCGCAGCTGGTACAGGATTTGTTGGCGATGTATTTGGAGAGCTCTTCACGCACCGAGTTGGACTCGGTCTCCCGGTAGCGCCGCTCCATGTTGTGCAGGATCCCCTCGAACGGGTGCTTGCGCACCACAACGTCGCCGCGATCGTTCATGTAACGGAACTCGATCTCGGTGCGACCGGAGCCGCGCAGGATCACCTCTTGGGTCTTGAGTGGCAGATCCTCCCACGGCGTTTCCAGATCGAACTTGTAGTGCTCGGAGAGGGATTTGAGCATCTGGAAGTAGTAGAAGCTGCGCTTGTCCCAACCACGGATGGCGCCGTTGGCCAAGCTGATAGCCGGATCGCCGATCACCTTGGCCGGATCGAAATATTGCTGCACCCCGAGGCCGTCGCAGGTAGGGCAGGCACCGGCCGGGTTGTTGAAGGAGAAGATACGCGGCTCCAGCTCCGACATGGAGTAGCCGCACTCCGGGCAGGCGAAGTTGGCGGAGAAGGTCATGGGGGCAACCCCCTCCTCCCCGTCCATCGGCACTACCAGTACGATGCCGCCGGAGAGGGTCAGTGCCGTTTCGAACGACTCGGCCAGACGCAGTGCCAGGTCGTCGCGCACCTTGAAGCGGTCCACCACCACCTCGATGGTGTGCTTCTTGTGCAGCTCCAGAGTCGGAGGATCGGAGAGATCGCACACCTCGCCGTCGATACGGGCACGGATGTAGCCCTGGGCCGCCAGATTCTCCAGCAGCTTGGTGTGTTCCCCCTTGCGATCGCGCACTACCGGGGCAAGCAGCATCAGCTTGCTCCCCTCCGGTTGGGCCAGCACCTGATCCACCATCTGGCTGATGGTCTGGGCAGCGAGCGGAATGGCATGGGTCGGGCAGCGCGGCTCACCGACCCGGGCGAACAACAGACGCAGGTAGTCGTAGATTTCGGTAATGGTGCCGACGGTCGAGCGCGGATTGTGGGAAGTAGACTTCTGCTCGATAGAGATAGCGGGCGAAAGCCCCTCGATATGGTCGACGTCCGGCTTCTCCATCAGGGAGAGGAACTGGCGGGCATAGGCGGAGAGGGACTCCACATAGCGGCGCTGCCCCTCTGCATAGAGGGTATCGAACGCCAGGGAGGATTTGCCCGAACCGGAGAGGCCGGTGACCACGATCAGCTTGTCGCGGGGCAGGGTCAGATTGATGTTCTTGAGGTTGTGGGTGCGAGCACCCCGGACCACGATCTTTTCCATCTTGTTGCACGCTCGATACGGAAACCTGAGCGGGTCAGTATGGCATAGAGACTACTGGATGAATAGACAGGCATTATCTATCGCCGTTATCCTTTTTTACGATGGATAGACCGTTCGTCACACCCTGACCAAGGCGGCGAGTTTGCCCACAATCCACACCAGCAAGCGCTCGCCCGCAGAGTGATCAACTGTTACTATTGGGGGCTAAACCTGAATCAGAACACGCGAAACGAGCACTCTGATTGCTGCAACGGTTATAGAAAAACCATGCTGTTCAATATGATAACGACATGGTCATGAAAAAAGCGCGGTAACTTATTTAGTGGGTCCAGGCCTTGCCTGACCGGAATATAAAGGTGGAAGAGAGATTATGGCCAGTCGAGGCATCAATAAAGTCATTCTGATCGGTAACCTCGGGCAAGACCCGGAAGTACGCTACATGCCGAGTGGCGGTGCTGTGACCAACATTACTCTGGCCACCTCTGAAACCTGGCGCGACAAACAGACCGGTGAGCAGAAAGAGCGCACCGAGTGGCACCGCGTCGTTTTCATGGGCAAGCTGGCCGAAGTGGCTGGCGAGTACCTGAAGAAAGGCTCACAGGTCTATGTCGAAGGCAAACTGCAGACCCGCAAGTGGCAGGATCAGAGTGGCCAGGAGCGCTACACCACTGAAGTGCTGGTCGACAGCTTCACCGGCGTCATGCAGATGCTGGGTGGCCGTCCGCAAGGCGGTCAGGGCATGGGCCAGAACATGGGTGGTCAACAAGGTGGCTGGGGTCAACCACAGCAAGCCATGCAGCAGCCGATGAACCAGCCGCGCCCTGCGCCGGCTCCGCAGCAAAACATGCAACAGCAAGGTGGTTATAGCCGCCCGGCCCAGCAGCCGCAATCCGCGCCACCGGTCTATAACGAACCGCCGATGGATTTCGACGACGACATTCCATTCTAAAAAGAACATGACAAAAAAAGACCCTGTCAAATCAGGGTCTTTTTATTGGAACAAAGCCACCTGCTCAACTCAAGAGAGGTATAACTTTTAGCGGCCACCCATTTTAGAGTGGCAGATATCCTCAACAGGAGCACTTTGTGAGAGGTGCGATGAAGCCTATTACCCTGTTCGTCCTGCTGCTGGCGAGTGTGCTCTCCGGAACATTGCTGGCGCAACCACTCAAAGTAGGGGTCAGCTTTGCGATCCCACCTTATGTGATCGAACAAAATACCCGTGGTATAGAGCTGGACTTGCTGAAAGAAGCATTTGCCGGGAGTGGCTATGAACCCAGTTTTGAGTTTTTGCCACTGGAACGCACTTTCCGCCTGTTCGAGTCAGGCAAGCTGGACGCCATCATCAACGTCCGACCAGGCATGGTTGATCCTCTCTTTCTTACACGCCCCGTCATTACTTTCCATAACCGGATTTTCACCCTGCGCAGCAGCCAGGTCAGCACACTGGACCAGCTCTCCACCATGAGGGTCACCGCATTTCAGCGGGCAAGGATCATTTTGGGAGAAACCTTCGCCAACATGGTTAATCAGAATCCTCACTACGAGGAAGTAGCCAAACAACAGGTACAGGTTCATCAACTGCTGCGCGGTAGAGTCGATGCCATTGTGTTGGAAGAGCGGGTGTTCTACTACTATCTGGATCAGCTTGTTGCCTCGGGTCAGAGTGGCGAAAAATATGACCGCGATCAGATAAGACAGCTGGATCTCTTCTCACCAACGGTTTATCACTTTGCCTTTCGCGCGGCAGATGCCCGCAACCTGTTTAATCGAGAGCTTGAGAAGATGCACAGTGATGGTCGCTATCGGCAAATTTTTGCGGCATATGGCGCTACACCTTGAACCACAAACAAAAAAGCCAGCCGGTAAGGGCTGGCTTTGTACTGGCTCCGGAGGAACAACAGTAGGAGGAGCGTTACTTCATTGCGCTGCCGTTTTTCAGTTCTGCTTTCTGACGTTTGGCTTCGCGTTTCTCTTTCAGTGACATCTGCGGTTTTTTCTTGGCATCTTTGCCGTTGTGATGTTCTTTGTTACTCATCATCAAACTCCAAAAATGTTACCCAGACAGTTGGTTCCCAAGGGAGCCAGCATGCCATCCGAATTATCGACTTCAGTACGCTTGGTGCGATGGTGCAAGACCATCACCAGACCCAGCATACCCCCCAGTGGCATCCGGATCCAGTCTCATGGTCGGCCAAAAAATGCAGTGAGCTACTCCTGAGTGCCGAATCCAAACAACCTCGACAGGAAAGACCAAAAAAGAGTAATTCGCATTATTAAATGTTGTCATGCTTATATTAAGCCATCGTTACCTGGATATTTTCACGGATAAATATAAATCCCTCTTGTTATTTATTGTCATTCAAGTGACCACCGTTTTAATAAGCATTCGCAATATCACTGGAAACATCAAGTTACAACTCTGAATAGCGTTATTTGCTGTCAGACCGATATAATGCCCACCGCACCAAAATATCCTTTTATATGCAGGAAGCTGTGACATGAACAGAAAAACCAGGGCAGCCATGGTGTCGGTCTGCTCCAATATCAGCCTGATCACCATGAAAGTGGTGGCCGGTTTCGCCAGCGGCTCGGTCAGTATCATCTCGGAGGCGATCCACTCCGCCATGGATCTGGTGGCGGCCCTGATCGCCCTGTTCGCGGTGAAAAAGTCTGATCTCCCGCCTGATGAACGGCACCCCTATGGCCACGACAAGATTGAAAATGTCTCCGGCGTCATCGAAGCACTGCTTATCTTGCTGGCCGCGGGCTGGATCATCTTCGAAGCCGTCGACAAGTTGATCACCCCCAGCCCCATTGAGAGCATTGGCTGGGGCGTGCTGGTGATGGTGATCTCGGCGCTGGTCAACAGCGGCGTCTCGGCTTACCTCTACAAAGTGGCCCGAGAGGAGGAGTCGGTCGCCCTGGCAGCCGATGCGCTTCATCTCAAGGCGGACGTGCTCACCTCAGCTGGCGTGGCAGCCGGTCTTGGTGGTATCTGGCTGGCTGGCCTGTTTGGCCACTCCCTCGTCATCCTCGACCCGCTGGTCGCCATGGCGGTCGCCATCTTTATTGTCAAAGAGGCGATAAGTATGCTCAACGAGGCCTTCCAGCCGCTGATCGACCAGAGCATGAGCCCGGAAGAGCTGGTGATGACCAGCCACATCATCACCGAATGCTGCCCCGCCGCCAGCGGTTTTCACGACCTGCGCAGCCGTCGTGCCGGTCGCCGCCGCCATATCGACTTCCACCTCACACTGCCCCCGGAGATGAGCATCAGCGAAGCCCACGATATCTGTGATCGCATCGAGCACGCCATCATGCAGCAGCTGCCCCACGCCATCGTGCTCATCCATGTCGAGCCGGAGGAGCAAGAGCTGCCCTCGCCGCTCGCCATAAACTGAAATGTGGCAAACAGGCGGGAAAGTAGCAGCGAAAGAACGGAAAGTTGGCACAAACCCGCATTTTTACTGCCGGAAAGCCGATTGCATAAGAAGTGATCGGCACAACTGTGTTAGGGTGTCTAACCACCCTGCCGCAGGAGCGCGCCGTGAAAAAGCTGGAAATGAAAGATCTGACCGAGGCCGAAAAGGCCGAGATAGCCTTGTTATTGCAAAAAGCACAAGCCAATGCAGACCACCAGCTGACCAACGGAGAGCGGAACAAGATCCGCGAAGAGGGTCGCCTGAAAATTGTGGCGGATCGCGCCGAAGCGGCAAAGGCAGCCTCCAAGCTGGCTCGCGAAAAAGCCAAAGAGCGCGCCAAGAATCAGGTACTGCCGGAAACCTTCAGCTGGATTGATTCGGTCAGCAACAAGTTTCGCAGCAAGCGCTGACCCCTTCTTGCAAAACGCCCGCAGGCACTTGGTGCCTGCGGGCGTTTGCATGTCTGGGCGATGCTCGATGATCCCGATTGGGCGCGGCCATTGATTTGCTTCTCAGTCGCTAATCGCAGCAGCTGAGAGGTGATTCACATTATGGGTTAGAGAGAACGCAAACTGACAATCCCCGTCTATCGCCATTTTTTCTTTTTTCTCATCTTTTTTGCCAGAACTGGCTACACAGTCAGGGGAAAAAAGCCGAATCTGACTTTCTACAGAATGGCATGTGTCTCGGATGCTTTTCCTATACCATTGAAATACATCATTTTTACTACAAAAAATGAGATTTCAGGCTGTTACAAAACATTAATATCGAGATAAAGTTTGCTTTAAAAATGAGAGCGTGTTTTAATCTTTCTCGATGGTTCGGCAGTTCAGACCTGATTATGTTAGGCAGTCATTTTAGTAAAGCAGTGATTAGTATAAGTGTTATCTTCGATAATTCTTATCAAATAATTCTCCTTCTTTAGTGCTCCCCATACGTATTGCTGACGAAAAATCAAAAATTGCCATCTAGATGGCATTCAACACTATTTAAGGAAATTATTATGTCTAACAAAATGACTGGTACCGTTAAGTTCTTCAACGCTGAGAAAGGTTTTGGTTTCATCTCCCCGGCTGACGGCAGCAAAGACGTGTTCGTACACTTCTCCGCTATCCAGTCCACCAGCTTCAAAACCCTGGACGAAGGTCAGCGCGTTGAGTTCACCATCGAGCAAGGCCAGAAAGGCCCGGCTGCTGCCAACGTAGTTGGTCTGTAATTCAAGCCGGAGCATGCTGCTGATGGCTCACGCCAACTGCTGACAGCTCTGCAAGAATTAAAAAAACCCGCTTCGGCGGGTTTTTTGTTGTTTCCCGCATTTTCCTCACTGCTCTCCCCTCCCACCGACCGTTTGATCCCAGCCTTACACGCTCTCACCGCTTGAGTCCGACACAAAGCTTCGAATGGACTCAAAGTGTAAAATAATGACGAAAAAGTCAGGTTATCCGCTGCATTTGCCGCGAATTCTTGCTATTTTGCGCGCCACTAACGCAAACGATTTCCTTCACACTTTCAGGATTAGTTATGGCAAAGCAAGATATGGCCGCCCAGTCAGGGAACGGCGGCTTTCTGGACTCTTATTTTTCCATTTCTGCGCGCGGTAGTAGTGTGCGCCAGGAGCTGCTGGCCGGTTTGACCACCTTCCTGGCCATGGTCTACAGCATCATAGTGGTGCCGAACATGCTAGGTGCCGCCGGTTTTGAGCAGGGTCCCGTCTTCGTGGCCACCTGCTTGATCGCCGCCTTCGGCTCCCTGCTGATGGGTCTGTGGGCCAAGCTCCCGATGGCCATCGGTTGCGCCATCTCCCTCACCGCCTTTACCGCATTCAGTCTGGTTCTGGGTCAGGGGCTGAGCATTCCGGTCGCCCTGGGCGCCATCTTCCTGATGGGGGTGCTGTTTACCCTGATCAGCGTCACCGGTGTGCGCCAGTGGATCCTGGACAACCTCCCCTCCGGCATCGCCCACGGCACCGGCATAGGCATCGGTCTGTTCCTGCTGCTGATCGCCACCAACGGCGTCGGCATGGTGATCAAGAACGAAGGGGCCGGCATGCCAGTGCAATTGGGTGAGGTCACCTCTTTCCCGGTCATCATGACGGTACTGGGTCTGGCTGCCATCTTCGGTCTGGAACGTCGCAAAGTGCCGGGTGGCATCCTGATGGTGATTATCGCCATCTCCATCCTCGGCCTTATTTTCGACCCGAAAGTGACCTGGCAAGGCTTCTTCGCCATGCCGAGCCTGACCGGTGAGAAAGGCTCACTGGTAGGCAGCATGGATCTGCTGGGCGCCCTCAATCCGGTGGTGATCCCCACCGTCTTGGCGCTGGTAATGACCGCCGTGTTTGACGCCACCGGCACCATCCGTGCCGTGGCCGGTCAGGCGGGCCTCATCAACGAACGCGGTCACATTATCAATGGCGGCAAGGCCCTGACTGCCGACTCCGTCAGCAGCATGGTGGCTGGCGCGGTGGGAGGTGCTCCGGCTGCCGTCTACATCGAATCCGCCGCAGGTACTGCAGCAGGTGGCAAGACCGGCCTGACCGCTGCGCTGGTCGGCGTGCTGTTCCTGCTGATGATATTCCTCTCCCCGCTGAGCTATCTGGTACCGGCTTACGCCACCGCACCGGCCCTGATGTATGTCGGTCTGCTGATGCTGGGCAACGTCACCAAGCTGGACTTCAGCGACTCGGTCGATGCCCTCGCCGGCATGCTGTGCGCCGTCTTCATCGTACTGACCTGCAACATAGTCACCGGCATCATGCTGGGCTTCGTGGCGCTGGTCGTTGGCCGCATCTTCGCTGCCGAGTGGAAGAAGCTGAACATCGGCACCGTCATCATCGCCCTGGCGCTGGTGGTCTTCTATGCAGGTGGCTGGGCCATCTAACCCACCCGCTTATTCCGGTTATAGCGAAGGGCCCTGCGGGGCCCTTTTTCATGGCTGTGAGGCCGCTAACAGTTTCCCGCCCGCTTGCCCCGCGTCGTTTCAGATTGAAACGCCAATGCACCAAATCCTGTTTCAAATCCGAACCAAACAGGCCGTTATTTTTATCCCTTTTTCTCTCGTTAGACTGGCTCCATCAACCATTTGCCCACCCGTGCGGTGGCAAGCCAAGGAGTGAGCCATGAAGAAACTGATCAATGCCGTCGATGCCGTGGTCCGTGAACAACTGATGGGGATGGCGGCCGCCCACCCCGAGCTCAAGGTCCGTATCGAACCCCACTACATCACTCGCGCCGACTCCCCCGTGATGGGCAAGGTGGCGCTGGTCTCCGGCGGTGGCAGCGGCCACGAGCCGATGCACGGCGGTCTGGTGGGCAAGGGGATGCTGGATGGCGCCTGCCCCGGCGAGATTTTTACCTCCCCCACCCCGGATCAGATGTACGAGTGCGGTCAGGCCGTTGATGGCGGCGCGGGCGTGCTGTTTCTGGTGAAGAACTACACCGGCGATGTGCTCAACTTCGAAACCGCGGTCGAGCTGCTACACGGCGATGGCGTCAAGGTCGGCTTCTCGCTGATCGATGACGACGTGGCGGTCAAAGACAGCCTCTATACCGCCGGTCGCCGTGGCGTTGCCACGACCGTTCTGTGCGAAAAACTGGTGGGGGCCGCTGCCGAAGCGGGCTATGACCTGACCCGCTGCGAGGCGCTGGCCCGCCGCATCAACAACCAGAGCCGCACCATCGGCGTTGCCACCCACGCCTGCACCGTGCCTGCTGCTGGCAAGCCCTCCTTCACCCTGGCGGACAACGAGCTGGAGTTCGGCGTGGGCATTCACGGCGAGCCGGGCATCGAACGCCGCCCCTTCACCGGCCTCAATACCCTGGTGGATGACATGTTCAAGGAGCTTGCTGACAACACCCCCTATGGCCGCACCCTGCGTCACTGGGACAGAGCCTCCGGCAGCTGGCAGGAAGAGCACACCTTTATCGAACCGCTCAACAAGGGTGATCGGGTCATCGCACTGGTCAATAGCCTCGGCGGCACCCCCATCTCCGAGCTTTATGGCGTCTATGGTCGCCTCGCCACCCTGTGCGAAGAGGCGGGCATCCATCTGGTGCGCAACCTGATTGGCCCCTACTGCACCTCCCTCGACATGACCGGCATCTCCATCACCCTGCTCAAGGTGGATGACGAGCTGATGACCCTGTGGGATGCCCCCGTTCACACCCCCGCCCTGCGTCGCGGCTGCTAAGGAGAACCCATGTTAAGCAAGCATCACATCGTCAACTGGCTGCTCGACTGCGAACACATCTTTACCGAGCAGCGTGACTACCTCACCGCACTGGATACCGACATCGGCGACGGCGACCACGGCCTCAACATGCAGCGCGGCTTTGCCAAGGTGGCCGAGAAGCTGCCCGCGGTAGCGGACAAGGATATCGGTCAGGTGCTGAAAACCACCGGCATGACATTGCTCTCCTCGGTCGGTGGCGCCAGCGGCCCGCTCTACGGCACCTTCTTTATCCGGGCGGCGGCCAGCAGTGACGCCTGTCAGAGCCTGAGCCTCAGCCAGCTGTGCAAAATGCTGAGTGACGGAGTCGAGGGGATCGTCTCCCGCGGCCGTGCCGAGCCGGGCGACAAGACCATGTGCGATGCCTGGTGGCCGGCACTGGCCGCCCTGCAACAGGCGCAGCAGCAAGAGCTGCCGCTCAACGAGGCGCTGGACAAGGCGGTGGCAGCTGCCGCAGCCGGTACCGAGGCCACCATCCAGATGCAGGCCCGCAAGGGGCGCGCCAGCTATCTTGGCGAGCGCAGCATCGGCCATCAGGATGCCGGGGCCACCTCGACCCTGTTGCTGCTGACCGCCCTGCGTGACAGAGCGAGGTTGTGACATGATCGGAATCGTAGTTGTCTCTCACAGCGCCATGCTGGCAGCCGGATTGAAAGCGCTGGCCGACCAGCTCGGCAGCACGGCCAGATTGCTGCTGGCGGCCGGGGTCGATGACCCCGACCACCCCATCGGCACCGACGCCATCGCAGTGATGAGTGCGATTGAAGAAGCGGACGACGGTAGCGGCGTGCTGGTACTGATGGACTTGGGCAGCGCCCTGCTGAGCGCCGAAACCGCCCTCGAACTGCTGCCCCCCGAGTTAAGCGCAAGGGTTCAGCTCTGCCCCGCCCCGCTGGTCGAGGGTACTCTGGCCGCCGTGGTGGCGGCCGGTTCCGGCCTGACGCTGGATGAGGTAGCCGCCGAAGCGCTCGGTGCCCTTGGCCCGAAACAGGCGATGCTGCCTGCCAGTGCAGCGCAGGCCGCCACCGAGACAGCCCCTGTTTCCGACGACGGCTGGCTGCGCTGCGAGGTGGTGGTGGATAACCCCCACGGCCTGCATGTGCGCCCCGCCGCCCGACTGGTGGCCGCCCTCAAGCCCTTTGCCGCTGAACTCAAGCTGCAAAAGGGGGATAAAGAGGCCAATCCCCGCAGCCTGACCCGGCTCGCCATGCTCAACGTGCGTCAGGGCGACACGCTCACCCTGCTGGCGCGCGGGGAGGATGCCACCGCCGCACTGACCTGCTTCCAGCAGCTGGCCGACGAGCGCTTTGGCGACTGACGCCACTGTTTCAAGGGGCTGCACTCGCTCGCTGAGCCAGTGCAGCACCATTCAAGACGAAGGAGTCCCCGGCACAGCCGCCCCTTCGCCCCGATTCTTAATAGATAAAGAGAGAGGGATAGAATATGGACCGCATTATCATCAGCCCCAGCAAATACGTGCAAGGCAACGGGGCCCTCGCCAATATCGGCAACTACGTCAAAGCGCTCGGTAGCAAGCCGCTGATCCTGGCCGACGCCTTCGTCACCAAGCTGGTAGGCGATACCGTGGCCACCAGCTTCCACGGCGCGGGGATCAAGCCCGAGTTCGACTGCTTCAACGGCGAATGCTCCCGCCCCGAGATCGACCGCCTGCTAGCCCGCTGCCAGCAGACCCCGTTTGACGTCATCATCGGCATCGGCGGCGGCAAAACGCTGGATACTGCCAAGTCGGTCGCCTTCTACCAGAAGGTGCCGGTGGTCATAGTGCCGACCATCGCCTCCACAGATGCCCCCACCAGCGCGCTGGCGGTCATCTACACCCCGGAAGGGCAATTCAGCGAATACCTGATGATCCCGACCAACCCCAACATGGTCATCATGGATACCGGCGTGGTCTCCCGCGCTCCGGTGCGGCTGCTGGTCTCCGGCATGGGGGATGCGCTCTCCACCTACTTCGAGGCGCGCGCCAACAAGGTTTCCGGTTGCCAGACCATGGCCGGTGGCGCCTCCACGCTGGCGGCGCAGGCCATCGCCGAGCTCTGCTACAAGACCCTGCTGGCCGATGGTTACAAGGCCAAACTGGCGGTGGAACAGGGACTCTGCACCAAGGCGGTGGAGAACATCATCGAGGCCAACACCTATCTGAGTGGTATCGGCTTCGAGAGTAGCGGACTGGCCGCCGCCCACGCCATCCACAACGGTCTGACCCAGCTGGCCGAGTGTCACCACCTCTACCACGGTGAGAAAGTGGCATTCGGTACTCTGGTGCAGCTGGTGCTGGAGAACGCCCCGATGGCGGAGATCGAGACAGTGCTGGGTTTCTGCCGCTCGGTAGGCCTGCCGACCAACCTGCATATGATGGGAGTCAAGGAGCTGGATATGGCGCGCCTGATGGAGGTGGCCAAAGCCTCCACCGCCGAGGGCGAGACCATCCACAACATGCCGTTCAAGGTCACCGCCGAGGATGTGTTGGCGGCCATCGTCACCGCCCACCAGCTGGGGCTGTAACCACGCCACGACTGATCTAGCCATATAAGACGGCCCCGCATCTGCGGGGCCGTTTCATTTTCTACGGGTCGGTTCGCAACGGCTCGCCGTCAGCCGTGATAGTCGGCGGGATCGATCTCGAGCAGTTTGAGCCGCCGCCAGAGGGTGGTGCGACTGATGCCCAGATGCAGGGCCATCTGGCTCACCTGCCCCTTGCAAGCATGGGCGCAGCGCAAGATGGCTTGCCGCTCCAGCTCCGCCAGCGTGAGCAGCGGTTGCCCCACTACCTCGTCTGCCACCTGCTGATAGCCGTGCCGAATGGCGGCAGGCAGCGCCTCGGGCGGGATCGGCCCCTGACCGGCGTGAAGCAGCGCATGCTCGATGGCACTGCGCAGCTCCCCCAGATTGCCGGGCCAGGGGTAGGCGAGCAGGCAATCGAGGGCCGCCGGGCTGAACTGGCGTACCGGCTCGCGCCCCTGCGCCGCCAACTGCTGGCTGATCAGGCCCGGCAGATCCGCCGTGCGCTCCCGCAATCCCGGCAGCCAGAGCTCGCACGCCTGCAAGGCATAGAGCAGCTGACGACCAAACAGCCCCTCCTGCACCAGCTGCTCCAGCGGGGCGCTGCTGGTGGCAATGATCCGCACCTTGAGCGGCAGGATACGGGCCGAATCGAAGCGCTGGATGCGGCCGGTCTTGAGCAGTTGCAGCAGCGCCGCCTGCATGGGGGCAGAGAGACACTCCACCTGCTCCAGCACGAGCGTGCCGCCGTGGGCCAGCTCGAACTTGCCCGCCCGCTCCTGCCCCACCTCGTCGGAACCCATCAGCTCCAGCGCCATCCGCTCGCTCGGCAGCGCCTGACAGTTGAGGGTAATGAGCGACCCGGCAGCCCGCTCGCTGCCAAAGTGGATCGCCTCCGCCAGCTGGGCCTTGCCCACCTCCTCCTCGCCGCGCAGCAGGATCGGCCCCTGACTCTGGGCCGCCTGCCGGGCGTAGCGCAGCAGCTTGCGCATGGCGCTCGACTCCCCCACCAGCGCCGACAGCTCGGGCACCGTCTGGCGCAGCTGATGAATGGCCCGCAGCCGATCGACCGGGTGCAGCAGGGCGATAAAGCTGACCCCTTCCGGCCCCGGCAGCGGCTTGAGGCTCACCAGCGCATTGATAAACTCCCCCTCCTGCGCGCCGAGCCGCTCCAGCGTCACCTCCACATGACTCAGTGGCGTTTGCCCCCTGATGGCCAGCTGCAACCGCTGGGGCAACAACAGGTGCTGCTCCAGCGGCTGGCCGAGACAGAGTGCGGGATCGAGCCGCAGCCGGTGGGCTGCCAGCGCGTTGAGGTAGCGCAGCCGCCCCTGCGGATCCCAGGCCAGCACGCCGTCATCCATGCCGTCGAGCAGGGCGTAAAGTTCGCTCAGGTGATGCTGGGACTCCTGCATCAGGGTCTCCATCTGCAGCAGATGGGCCAGCTCGCGCCCGGCGCTGACGGTGAGCGCCAGATCGCCGGCGCTCGCCTCCTCCACCTTGCAGATCAGGGCGATGATGGCGACCTGACGACCATTGCTGTTGTAGACCGGGCTGGCGCAGCTGTGCCACGGGTGGAGGGTCTGGTTGAAGTGCTGGGGGCCGCTGACACAGAGCGGCACGCCCTCCAGCGCCGCCAGATTGATGGCATTGGTGCCGATGCGCCCCTCGCTGAAAAAGGCGCCGGGGCCAAACCCCAGCGCCGCCAGCTCGCGCAGGGTATCCGGGTGGCCGGTTTGGGCCAGCAGGCAGCCACTCTCGTCGGTGAGCAGCAGGGCGCAGGGGCGCCCCTCCATAAATTCGTAGAGATCCTCGAGGGCCATCTCGCCGGTGGTGAGCAGATCCCGCTTGCGCTGGCGCAGGCTCTGCAAGGTCTGCCCCTTGGCGCTGTGGGGCGGATGCCAGAGGGTGGCACTGGTCTGGTGAGCGCAGCGCAGCCAGGATGCCTGCAGATAGTCGGGCCAGGCGAGCAGCGGCTGAAGGTCAGATGGCATGGTCACAGCAATATCCGGCAAGATGTGAGCCGACCATTTAACCACGCCAGCGCCCCCGATTCAGTGAGCTGCCTCAGACGGTAGCAACGTTTAAAGACACCAGGTTGCCGCTAAGCGGCACGTACACTCCTGACTGCCCGCAGCACGCTCTGGCGCCCCTGCCAGTAGCCCTGCAGATAACCGGACTCCAGCTTGGATGGATCTCGGGTAAAACGGGAGACCGGAAAACCGGCCGGTGGTGCGATCACCTCGATCTCGCAATCGGCGGGTGGCGTCTCAATAAAATCGAGAGCCCGGTTATAGGCCACATCCCGTACCAGCATCGCCTGCGCCAGCGCTGGTTGAGTTTTCAGCAAGGCTTTGACCATCCAGCAGAAACGGGCCGGTTTCTTGCGATAGCCGCGGGGTTCAGAGAGCACCACCGTCATCCGCCGTGCCCCGCGCCGATAAGCCTCGATCACCGGGATTGAGTCACTGATACCGCCATCCGCCATGAGACGGCCATCGACACAGGGGGTCTCGTGCTGCACCACCGGCAGGGCGCAGGTAGCTGTCAGCACTTCATCCATATTGTCGGGGTGCACAGGCAGGTAGACAGCCGCGCCAGTCGCCACCTCGGTGGTCACCGCATAGAAGGGAATACGACAGGCGGAGAAAGTGTCCAGGTCGAGGGGAAAGCGGTAGCGGCTAGTACGCCAGAGCCAGCTGACATCCACCAAATCCCCCCCCTTGACGAAGCGCAGCGGGTCGAGAAAGTCGCTGCTGCAAGCCAGTTCGGTGATGATGTGATGGCTGCGGCGCGGCTGCTCGCTCAGGTAAGAGACCAGATTGGTCGCGCCGGCCGAGACCCCCATGACGAAATCGAACGGGTAGTGGTGACTTTCCACGAAGGCATCTAGCACGCCGCTGGCGAAGATGCCGCGCATGGCGCCCCCTTCGACAATGAGTGCGCTGGTAGCAGAAGAGAACATGTGAAGGCTCCGTCAGCGGTAAAAAATTCGGGGCATACCCCGATCGGTGATGGACGCCTTCATGCTGGGCACCAAGACGCCTGCTGGACGGATAGGACAACTGGAGTGCGCCGATACCGTCAAGCGACTACCAGTATATGCAGCGAACAAACCTGCAAAAAATGAATTAAAATAATAAAAAACATTCCATTTAGGCATGATTTTTACTGTAAAAAGGCCAGCCGCAGGGCTGGCCGTGCGCTCAACTCACTCAGGGCAAACCGGGGCCGAAACGCCCCATCACCGGATCGTAGTGATAGGCGTCGTAATCAAAGTCGATCCCCTTGAGCAGGGGGTTGGGCAGCTCGAACAGCTTGCGCTCGTGGAGCCTGGCCCGCTCAAGGGAGGGTTTGAAGTGGTGCAGCCAGAGCCGCTGCAGCGAACCATCCTGCCACGCCAGTTTGAGCCCGGTCTGAATGCGCCGGATCCCCGCCTGATTCCCCTTGAAGGTGTAGAAGAGATGGAGGAAGGGGTAGTGCAAGGCGATACGCTGCTCCACGATGAGGCCGGCCACATCACGGTGCTGCTCCAGCTCGGCGAAGAGCTCGTTGGCGCCGCGGCAAAAGAGGTCGGCCCGCCCACGTGCCACCAGCTTGAACAGCCGCTCGTAGCCGTCCACCTCCTGCACTTGCAAACCGGCCGCCCGCAGAATGGCAACATCCTGCCAACCACGCCCCTGCACGTTCTGGTACTGCTTGAGCTGATCGAAGCGGGTCACGCTGGCAATCGTCTTCGCTTGCTGCGGACTGACAAAGCAGATGCGATAGCCGAGGATGCCGAGCTCCACCGGGAAGCGGACATAGTCGAGGGCCTCGCCGCTAGCGGGCTGTGGTGTATCGACGGCAAACAGATTGGGATAGAGATTGGTTTGCAGCACCTGTCGCAGCCGGATCCGGTTCATCGGCGGCGCCACCCGCAGCTCGTAGTCACCGAAGCTGTCGCGGGTCTTCTCCAGCGCGAGTTGCAACAGGTCGCGAAAATAGAGGGTACGCAAGTCCCGGTCGCTCTCCGGGCTGATGTGGGTAAAAACGTTGCTCGCCCGTAGGGGACTGGCAAAGAGGAAGAGACTGCACAGCAGCAAGCAGGAAGCGAGGCGATGAAAGGTCATACTGCTCATCCCGGAAATACACGCTCACTAGAGTGTAGCGCCGGGACGAGCAGCCTTGTAAAGGGAAGCTCGGCCTACCAGAACATCCGGCCCAGCAGGGGCGCCAGCAACACGGTCACCATGCCGGCGATCATCATCACCATGCTGGAGACCCCCCCCTCTTCGTTGCCCATCTGATAGGCCCTGGCGGTGCCGGCGCCGTGGGCCGAGGCACCAAACCCCGCCCCCTTGCCGAGACGACTGCGAATGGCCAGCACGGTGAGCACGCTCTCCCCCACCGCCATGCCGATGACGCCGGTCAGCACCACAAACAGCGCGGTGAGGTCGCTCTGACCACCGATGGCGCGGGTCGCCTCCACCGCAAACGGCGTGGTGATGGAGCGCATCGCCAGACTGCGTTGCAGCATGTCGGAGAGATCCAGCCAGCGGGCCAGCAGCACGGTGCTCCCCACCGCCATGATGACCGAGGCGACCACTCCGACCGACAGCGACAGCCAGTGGCGGCGAATGAGCTGGCGGTTCTCGTAGACCGGCACCGCGAAGGCAACTGTCGCGGGGCCCAGCAGCCAGAGCAGCCAGTGGGATTCCGCCATGTAATCCTGATAGGGGATGTGGAACAGCAGCACCACGGCCACCAGCAGGGTCGGCGCCAGCAGCAGCGGCATCAGCGGCAGGATGCGTTTCTTGCCGTAGAGCCATTTGCTGGCGTAGTAGAAGAGCAGGGTAAGGGCGAAACAGATCAG
This sequence comes from Aeromonas sp. 600527, assembly GCF_049175415.1. Taxonomy (NCBI): domain Bacteria; kingdom Pseudomonadati; phylum Pseudomonadota; class Gammaproteobacteria; order Aeromonadales; family Aeromonadaceae; genus Aeromonas; species Aeromonas sp. 600527. The sequence goes on from NZ_JAAKVA010000010.1 coordinate 31,011, forward strand.
CCCGAGCAGGGTATCAGACATGACGGCGACTCCGGCGGGCCAGTTTCAGTTCGAGGCGGTAGACCCGATCCACCACCAGCGCCGTGGTGCCGAGTACCAGGGTGGTGCTCACCAGCAGCACAACCATGATGCGCCACCCCTCCTGCAACAGCAGATCCTGATAGTTGACCACCGCCACCACGGCGGGGACGAAGAAGAGCAGCATCTCCGCCAGCAGCCAGCGAGCCCCCGCGCTGAACCACTCGGCCTTAACCACCCCGAGCAGGATGCAGGCCAGCAGCAACAGCATGCCGGTCAGGTTGGCGGGCAGCGGCAGATGGAGGGTACGCACCGCGGTATCGGCCAGCAGCCAGATGGCTGCCAGCAACACAATCTGGAAGGGAGTCTGTAACCAGCGCAAGCAGAGGGCTTTCATGATCATCGTCTTTCTGTGAACCGGCTCACAGTATAGAGTTGAGCAAAACCTGCCAGAAATGAATTAAAATTATCAAATTCATGCCCCATAGGCATACTTCATCCCGCACCCGCTAACACGAGTCGAGAGAGTCCATGGATATTCGCGCCCTGCGCTATTTTGTCGAACTGGTGCGGGAAAAAAGCTTCACCCGCGCCTCTGAAAAGCTGTTCGTCACCCAGCCCACCATCAGCAAGATGATCCGCAATATCGAGGAGGAGCTGGGCCAACCCCTGCTCAACCGGGAAGGGCGCCGCTTCACCCTGACCGACAGCGGCCAGGTGCTGTTCAACCGGGCCCAGACCATCTTGGCGGAGATGCAGCAGCTGGAGGCCGAACTGGCGGATCTGCAGAGCCTGCAACACGGTCGCCTCACCCTCGGCATTCCCCCCATGGTGGGTCACGTCTATGCGGATCTGATCCGCGCCTACCGCACCCGCTATCCCAAGGTGGAGCTGACCCTGGTGGAGTACGGCGGCCGTCGCATCGAACAGGCGGTGCTGGAGGGGGAGCTGGATCTCGCTATCACCATGCTGCCGACCAAAGAGGGGGGCGCCCTCAGCGCGCTGGAGCTGGATCAATACCCGATCCGGGTCGTGCTACCTGATCAACCCCGCTGGCATGGCGAAGCACCGCTGCGGCTGGAATCCCTGCAGGAGGAGCCCTTCCTGCTCTACACCCAGGCGTTTACTCTGAGCGAGCGACTGGAGCAGGCGTGTCAGGAGGCTGGCTTTGTGCCGCAGGTGGCGGCGCGCAGCAGCCAGTGGGATTTTCTCACCGCCATGGTACGCAGCGGCATGGGAGTCGCCTTCTTGCCGGAGCCGGTCTGCAACCGGCTGACCCCGGATGGTCTGGTGCTGCGGCCGCTGGAGCCCGAATTGAGCTGGCGACTCGGGGTGATCTGGCCGAGCGAACGCTATCTGTCGCGCACCGCCGAGGCCTGGCTGGCCCTCTGCCGCCAGCGGCAGGCGCCTCAGTAATCGCCGAAGCGATCGGTTTGCGGATTGTAGAAGTAGGGGCGGTAATCGAAGCTGATCCCGTCGAGGAAGGGGTTATCCAGACGCAACATTCGGCGCTGGGAGAGCTTGGCAAAGGCGATGGCCGGGCCAAAGCTCTTGCGCCACAGCGTCTGTAGCGAGCCATCCTGCCACGCCAGCTGCAACCCCCGCTCGACCCGCTGCAGTGCCTCGCGATTGTTGGGATTGGTGTAGAAAACCCGGGGCAGCGGGTAGTAGATCAACAGTGCGTCATCCACCAGCAGATCCGTCATCTCCTTGTGGGTCAGCTGCTCGCTGCGCAGCTCGCTCACCCCGCGGCAGAAGAGATCGAAGCGACCCCGTGCCACCATCTTGAACAACTTCTCGTACCCCTCCACTTCCACCACCTCCATCCCGGCGTAACGCAGGATATCCACATCCAGCCACCCCTTGCCCTGCCCAAAGGTGAACTGGCGCAGCCCCTTGAGGTCGGTCACTTTGCTCACTGCCGCCTTTTGTTGCGGACTGACAAAACAGATGCGGTAGCTGACGATGCCCAGATGGATGGGAAAACGGACATAGGCGAGCCCCAGATCCTCGCGGGTGCTGCTGTAGCTGTCCATCACAAAGAGGTTGGGATAGCTGTCGAGCTGCATGCTGAGCCGCTCGCGCGCCTTGGTCATGGGCGGCGCAGACTCCAGCAGATAATCGCCAAACTGGTCGCGGGTCTTGTCGAGGGCGAGCCGCAGCAGCTCCCGATCATAGGTGGTACGCGGATCCCGCTCGCTCTCCGGGCTGATATAGGTAAACCGGGTGGCCGCCTGTCCGGTCAGCGATAACATGCAGAGCAGAGCGGTGGCCAGCAGATGCAGGGGTGACATAAACCGCGCCTTGGCTGAAGGGGGTACTTTCAGTGTAGCCCTGAGCGTGGGCACTCGGCCCTGCCACCACCCCACGCTCTCCTCCCCTTTTCGGCCAGTCGCATCCATCAGCCTACTCCCCCACCGGAGGTGTGCTTCTGAGCGCTGTGGCATAACGCTGATAGGCAGCAGAGTCGCGCACCTGCTCGATGGTATCCCACACCTGCCGGCTTTGTCGGGGATGAGATTGATAAAAGCGGTGAGAGAAGACCAGATAGTAGGGCTTCTCCACCAGCACCGGCGACAGCCGCTCGATGCGAGTCTGCAACGCGGGATGGGCCGCCAGAATGCTGTCAGCCACCTCGGTCTGGATGGCGGTCGCCTGCGCCCGATCCATCACCAGCTTTTTCAACATGATCAGCGGGTCACGGCTGGAGTCATCCACCTCGGCTCCCGCAGCCTGCAACAAGTCGACGATGGAAAATCCGGACTGGGCCGCAACCACGCCATTGACCCAGAGGGTGGTGCCATCCCACTGGCTCTTGCCCCCCTTGAGCTGGTAGAGGCTGTAGCTCTCGGTCAGCAGCCGCTTGGCAGGGTCGGGTTTGCCCTCACGCATGGGATAGACCCCCACTGTGGTCGCCCGCTCGACGCTATAGCTCATCTTGATGGCCGCATCCATCTGGCCACTGCTCACCTGAGAGAGGCAGCGTTTCCACGGTAGCGGCGTCAGCACGATCTCGGCATCAAGAGCGGTAGCAACCGCCTTGAGGTGATATTGCACAACCCCCTCCCCCGATTGCAGCAGCCAGGGGTAGGAATCACTGTTTTCAAAGCAGGTACGCAGCGTAAAGGCTGGGGTCGCACTGCCGGTGGCGGGCAGCAGCAACGCAATAAAGAGCAGATAGCGGGCAGATACGCGCATGGGCCATATCCTTGGCGGCATTGATCTCTCCCTTACTCTATCAGAGCCTGCGCACCTGATAACTCGGCTCAGGGCAGTGAACCGAAATCATCCGCCAGCGGGTTGTAAAGATAGGGACGATAGTCAAAACCGCCCTTGGGTAACTGCGGATTGCCGAGCCGGAAAATCTGGCGAGCACCCAGATTGGCAAACACCAGCGAGGGTTGGAAGTGATGGCGCCAGAGCCGCTTGAGCGAACCATCCTGCCAGGCCAGTTGCAGACCGCGCGCAAGGCGCGCGCGCTCCTGAACGTAGCGGGCATTGCTGTAGAACACGTGGATCAGCGGATAGAAAATGGCCAGATGGCGATCGACCGTCAAACCGGCCACCTTGCCCTGATGAGATTGCCACTCCGGCAGGATCTCGTTGGCCCCACGGCAGAAGAGGTCGATGCGCCCCCGCGCCACCATACGAAAGAGCGACTCGTAGTTATCCACCTCATGCACAGTCAGCCCTCCATGGCGCAGGATCACCGCATCCTGCCAGCCGGTGCCCACCCCTTGAGTGAAGTGGCGCAACTGATCCAGGGTGTTCACCCGCGCCAGCTCGGCAGCACGATCCGAGCCGACGAAACAGACCCGATAGCCGAGGATCCCCAAATCGATCGGGAACGGGATCGATATCACCTGATCCGCGCCCCCCTCCCCCTGATAAGGCCAGCTGTCGACAATAAACAGGGCGTTTTTGCCCTGCTCCTGTACCTCGATCCGCATCCGTGCCTTGTTCATCGGCAGGGAGTCCAGCAACTCATAGTCGCCATATTCGGGGCGAGTTTTCTCCAGCGCCAGCTGCATCACCTCACGGTAATAACGCATCCGCATATCCTGACTGTTTTCAGGACTGAGCAGGGTAAAACGGGTGGCAGCCAGCAAGGCAGAGGGGAAGAATAAACAGAGGTAAACGAGGTAAAGCAACAGAAGTCGGTACATCATGGCTGAACTCATACAACGGGGTTCACCCAGTATAGACTGGCATACTCCCCCTTGAGCACTGGGCAGTACCGGCTTGCGCGCCCGATCACAAGCGGAGGAAATCCGGGCCGCTACAGGCCCGGAGAGCAGGTTAATACCGTGCCCGGCACTACTCTTCGCCAATGGGCGCGGCGATCCACTTCATCAGCGTCAGCATATCCTGCGGTGCTACCCCCACCGAGAGGCCGCGCTTGCCACCGCTCACCAGGATCTCGTCAAACTGCAGCGCCGACTCGTCGAGCACAGTGGGCAACAATTTCTTCTGGGCCAGCGGGCTGATGCCACCCACCTTGTAACCGGTCAGCTTCTCCGCTTCCGCCGGTTTCATCATCTCCACCTTCTTGAGACCGGTCGCCTTGGCCAGCTGCTTCAGGCTGCACATGCCGGATGAGGGAACGATGGCCACCACCGCCTGCTTGTCGTGATGAGCAACCAGGGTCTTGAACACCTGCGCCTCCGGCAGCCCGAGCTGGGTCGCGGCATGCTTGCCAAAATCGTCGTGGGCTTCGCACTCGTAGGGGTAGAGCTTGTGGGGGATCTTGAGCTTCTTCAGCAAGTTGATGGCAGGAGTCATGATGGGTGCCTTGAATCGAATCGCATAAAAACAAGGCCAAACAGTCTGCGCCTGCGTGGCGAGGGATGCAAGCCGGAGGGGAAATCTGTACCCATCACCGGTAATGCGTAGAGAGCAATGAACAAGGTGAATTGTGCCGCTTGCCGAATTAAACACAGAACGAGACTAGGCAAAGAGCATTTTCGAGCGGTGCAAGGCGTGCCCCCAACGAAATACAGCCAAAAACAAAGGGCGCCTTATCGGCGCCCTTTGGCTTGATGGATATTGCTGAAGCCTGCTGGCTTGAGCTGGCTATCAACCGGTGTTGCGCATACCTGCTGCAATACCGGCGATGGTGACCATCAGCGCCTTGTCCAGCTCAGGGTGCAGGGTCTCCGGGTGGTTGCGGGAGCGGTTGAGCAGCTCGGCCTGCAGCACGTTGAGCGGGTCTGTGTAGGGGTTGCGCAGCTTGATGGACTCCTTGATCCAGGGCTGATCCTCCAGCAGATCCCCGCGCGGGCTCAGTTTCAGCACCACCTCGATGGATTCGGCGAGCTCCTGACGCAACTGTTTGCCAAGGCCCCACAGCTCCTGCGGCACCAGACGGGTGTCGTAGTACTCGGCGAGCCAGACGTCCGCTTTGAGGAACACCATCTCCAGCATCTCGAGGCGAGTGCGGAAGAAGGGCCACTGGGCGCTCATCTCTTCCAGCACCGCCAGCTTGCCGCCGTCGATGGCCTGTTGCAGCGCCTTGTGGGCACCGAGCCAGGCCGGCAGCATCAGGCGGTTCTGGGTCCAGGCGAAGATCCACGGAATGGCGCGCAGGCTCTCGACGCCGCCGTTGGGCTTGCGTTTGGAGGGACGGGAGCCGAGCGGCAGCTTGCCGAGCTCCATCTCCGGGGTGGCGGCACGGAAGTAAGGGACGAAGTCCGGATGACCGCGCACGATACTGCGGTAGTGCTCGCAGGAGTCGGCGGCCAGCTGTTCCATCACCTCGCGCCAGCACTCTTTCGGCTTGGGTGGCGGCAGCAGGTTCCCTTCCAGCACGGCGCTGGTGTAGAGCTCCAGACTCTTGATCGCCACTTTCGGCAGACCGAACTTGAAGCGGATCATCTCCCCCTGTTCGGTGGTACGCAGACCGCCGCGCAGGGATCCCGGCGGCTGGGAGAGGATGGCCTGATGGGCAGGCGCACCACCACGACCGACGGTACCGCCACGGCCATGGAACAGGGTGAGGCGAATATTGTTGGCTTCGGCAAGTCCCACCAGGGATTCCATGGCGGCGTACTGGGCCCAGCCTGCGGCCATCATGCCCGCATCCTTGGCAGAGTCGGAGTAACCGATCATCACGTACTGACGGCCCTGGATGTAGCCGCGATACCAGTCCACCGAGAGCAGACGCTCCATCACGGCGGTGCCTGCCATCAGGTCGTCCTGGGTTTCAAACAGCGGGGCAACCGGCATACGGAACTTGCAGCCCGCCTCTTTGAGCAGCAGTTGCACCGACAGCACGTCGGACGGCGCTCCGGCCATGGAGATGATGTAGATACCGAACGCATCGGGGTCGTGCTGGGCGATGACCTGACAGGTATCCAGCGTCTCGCGCACCTCGGCGCTCGGCTCCCAGTCGTGGGGAATGAGCGGGCGACGGGAGTTCAGTTCGTTGAGCAGGAAGGCCTGCTTGTCATCTTCACTCCACTCGGCGTAGTCACCCAGACCCAGATAGCGGGTCAGCTCGGAGAAAACCAGCCCGTGGCGCTCGCCATCCTGACGGATATCCAGCTTGACCAGATGGATGCCAAAGCAGGCGACCTTGCGCAGCACGTCCAGCAACATGCCATCGGCGATATTGCCCATACCACAAGCGTGCAATGAGTGGTAGCAGAGCTCCAGCGGCTCGCGCAGCTGGGCGGTGGTCTTGACCAGATCCTGGCTCTCGCTAGCCTGGCCTTGCACCTTGGCAGTGAGGTGCTCCTTGGTTTCGCGCAGCGCTTCACGCAGCTCGCGCACCAGCGCACGGTAGGGCTCGGGGTGATCGCCAACGCGAGCGCGCACGGCGTCGGTACAGTCGGACATGGAGAGCTCGGAGGTGAGCTCCTTGATGTCTTTGTAGAACAGGTTCACCGCCATCCAGCGGCCAAGCTCCAGCACTTCGGCAGTCACCTTGGCGGTAACGAAGGGGTTGCCGTCTCGGTCACCGCCCATCCAGGAGGTGAACTTGACCGGCGCGGCATCCAGCGGCAGCCGCACACCCAGATGGTGTTGCAGACGCTCGTCCAGATTGCGCATGAATTCGGGGATGGCAGGCCACAGGCTGTTCTCCACCACGGCAAAGCCCCACTTGGCCTCGTCGACCGGAGTCGGGCGCTGTTCGCGGATCTCGTTGGTGTGCCATGCCTGATTGATCAGCTGTTCGATGCGGTTGAGGATCTTGTCCCGCTCGCGAGGCAGCAGGTCGGAGAGCTCCAGCGCCTCGAGGCAGTCGTTGAGCTGTACGTGCTTGTGGATCAGGGTGCGACGGGTCACCTCGGTGGGGTGAGCGGTCAGCACCAGATCGATATCCAGCTCGCGCACGGCCGCAATGATGGCCTCTTGCGACAGGTTGGAGGCTTTCAGCTTGTCGAACATCTGCTCCAGCGGATCCGGGGTGCAGACCTGCTCTTCACAGCGACGGGAGATGGTGTGGAACTGTTCCGCCACGTTGGCCAGATTAAGGAACTGGCTGAAGGCGCGGGCCACCGGCAGCAGTTCATCATCGCTCAGGGTGCGCAGGGTATCGAGCAGACGTTCCCGGTCTGATTCATTGCCCTTGCGGGAGGACTTGGCCAATTGGCGAATGGTTTCGATCTTGTCGAGAAAGGCCTGACCCTGATGATCCTTGATGGATTTACCCAGCAGCTGACCCAGCATGCCTACGTTGGCGCGTAGTGCGGCGTACTTTTCGTTCATTCCACATCCTTATCTTGTTGGTGCCTGACACCCATCCGGGGTGCGAGACGACCTCACTTATTGTTGTGCGATTACAACATATGCTCCGTCATCTTAGGGTGACAATCTACCCAGATTGTCTGCGCAAGGTCAAATAACAGGCCGATTCAGAAGATGTATTTCCATCACCACTCCACAACCGGCTTGTTATGTAACTTACTTACAGTTTTTACGCCCCTTTCACCGTCGCCGCTACAGGCAAAAACGTCTGATCAGGTGTTGCAACACCGCGGTGGTCGGCTTGACGAAGGAGAGGTCGAGATACTCGTCAGGCTGATGCGCCTGGGTGATATGGCCAGGCCCCATCACTATGGTCTCGCAGCCAAGCTGCTGGATAAAAGGTGCCTCGGTGCAGTAGTTGACCGACTCGGCCGCGCGGCCGCTCGCCTTCTCGGCCTCCCGCACCAGCACAGAGTCGTCGGCGCAGGCATAGGCGGGAATGGGCTCATGCAGGTGTTGCAGATGCAGGCAACCGGGCTGGTGAATTTCGATGGGAGAGAGCGCCTCTTTGAGCATCCCCATCAGCTCGTCCGGCCCCACCTGCGGGGTGGGGCGCAGGTCGATATGCAGCTCGCAGCAGCCGCAGATGCGGTTCGGGCTGTCACCCCCCTGAATGTAACCGAGGTTCAGGGTCGGCTGCGGCACGGCAAAGCGGTGGTCGGCGTAGCGATCTTTCAGATCCTGCTGCAAGCGCAGCACCTGCCCCATCGCCTTGTGCATGATCTCCATGGCGTTGACGCCGTTGGCGGGATCCGAGCTGTGACCGCTCTTGCCGGTGATGCGGATCGCCTCCGACATATGCCCCTTGTGGGCCACCACCGGCACCAGCCCGGTCGGCTCGCCAATCACGGCGTAGTCGGGTTTCAGCTCGGCCGCCGCAGCGATGGCGCGGGCTCCCGCCATGGTGGTCTCTTCATCGGCAGTGGCGAGGATACGCAGCGGCTTGGTCAGCTTGGTGAGGTCAATATCTTTGAGCGCCTCGACGATAAAGGCGAAGAAGCCCTTCATATCGATGGTGCCGAGGCCATAGAGACGGTTGCCCTCTTCGGTCACCTTGAAGGGATCCTTGCTCCACCCCCCCTCATCAAACGGCACCGTATCGGTGTGGCCTGCCAGCAGCAGACCACCCTCTCCCTGACCGATCGTCGCCACCAGATTGAACTTGCCCGGCAGATCGGGGAGCGCCGTTACCTCGCACTGAAAACCGAGCTGACCGAACCAGTCGGCCAGCAGCCGGATCACAGCCTCATTGCTCTGATCCCACTTGGGATCCGTGCTGCTGATAGAGGGAATCGCAATAATATTCTTATAAAGTGAAAAAAAATCCAGATTGGCCATCAGCTCCTCCTTGCGTCCCCGGAATGTTTCTGTTAGAAAATACAAATGCAAAGTGAGTGCATGAATATTCTGTAATTTTACCTGAATATCTGGCTCATCAACAAAGGCTTCTAGTTGTAAGGGAAAGTTAATGTTCTGTCACCTGATCTATAACCGACGACACACACCCGCCTGAATTGCCCCTCCGCACTTGTGCAAAGGGGCGCTCGACCACCCTTGTGCACTGCAGCGTCATGCTGTGAATCTCGAACTCTGACTTGGAATATTCAACATGCTTAACACCGTTATCGTCGGTGCCAGTGGCTACGCGGGAGCCGAACTGGCCGCACTGGTACAGAACCACCCACAACTCAAGCTATTCGGCCTCTATGTCTCGGCCGGCAGTCAGGATGCCCACAAGCGCTTCTCTTCCCTGCATCCCCAGTGGGTCGGTGCCCTCGATCAGCCGCTGCTGCCGCTGGACGACGACGGCATGACCCGGATCCTGACCCAGGCCGATCTGGTGCTGCTGGCCACTGCCCACGAGGTGAGCGCCGAGCTCGCACCCAAGTTTCTCGCCAAGGGGTTGCCGGTGTTCGATCTCTCCGGCGCCTTCCGGGTCAAGGATCAGGGCTTCTACGACAGCTTCTACGGCTTCACCCACGACAGCGAGCAGTGGCTGGATCAGGCCGTCTATGGCCTGGCGGAGTGGAACGCCGATGCCATCGCCAGCGCCCAGCTGATTGCGGTGCCGGGTTGCTACCCGACCGCATCGCTGTGCGCTCTCAAGCCGCTGCAGCAGGATGGCCTGATTGCCAAGGGGTGGCAGCCCATCATCAACGCCGTCTCCGGGGTTTCCGGCGCCGGGCGCAAGGCAGCCATCAACACCAGCTTCTGCGAAGTGAGCCTCAATCCCTACGGCACCTTCAATCACAGACACCAGCCGGAGATCAGCCACCACCTCGGCAAGGAGGTGCTGTTCCAGCCCCACCTTGGCAACTATGTGCGCGGCATTCTGGCCACCATCTATGTGCAGCTGGCGGACGGCGTCACCCCCACCCAGGTGGATCAGGCCTTCCTCAAGGCTTACGAAGGCAAGCCGCTGGTGCGCCTCACCGGCCAGATGCCCTCTATTCGCGGTGTGGCAAACACCCCTTACTGCGATATCGCCTGGCAACAGCAGGGCAACATGTTGGTGGTGGTCTCTGCCATCGACAACCTGCTCAAGGGCGCCGCCTCGCAAGCCATGCAGTGCATAAATATCAAATTTGGTTTTGAACCGGCCACCGGCCTGATTTAAGGACTTAGGAAGGATCTCGAACATGGACAAACAGACGTTGGTAATCAAGCTGGGCGGCGCCCTTATCGAGAACGACGAGGCGCTGACCGCCCTGTTCGCCACCCTCAAAACCTTCCTCGACGATCAGCACCGTCCGCTGGTGTTAGTGCACGGCGGTGGCTGTCTGGTGGATGACCTGCTCAAGGGGCTGGGTCTCACCTCCACCAAGAAGAACGGCTTGCGGGTAACCCCGTTCGAGCAGATCCCCTTTATTGCCGGGGCGCTGGCGGGCACAGCCAACAAGCAGATGATGGCCAAGGCGATCGCCACCGGCATTCCGGCTGTGGGGCTCTGCCTGGCGGATGGCGGCCTGTGTCAGGTGACCCAGCTCGACCCAGATCTCGGCGCCGTCGGCGAGTGCAAACCGGGCAACCCTGCGCTGGTGGCGGGCATCCTCGGTCAGGGCTTCCTGCCGGTAGTGAGCTCCATCGGCATCACCGCCGAGGGGCAGCTGATGAACGTCAATGCGGATCAGGCAGCCACCGCCATTGCCGAGGCGCTCGGTGCCGATCTGGTGATGCTCTCCGATGTGAGCGGCATCCTCGATGGCAAGGGCAAGCTGGTGCCCCAGCTCGACAAGCTGACCGCGCTGGATCTGATGGAGAAAGGGGTGATCCGCGATGGCATGGCGGTCAAGGTAGAAGCGGCCCTGCACGCCGCCGAGACCCTCGGCAAGCCGGTCTGTGTCGCCAGCTGGCGCTACCCAGATCAGCTTCTCAAGCTGCTGGCTGGCGGCGCGGTCGGCACCCAAGTCGCTATTTGATCTCCACCGGAACAAGGAACATCCGATGCAACATCTTCTGAAAGACAGTGATCTGAACAAAGCCCAGATCGAAGCGCTGATTGCGCTGGGCAAAGCAGTAAAAGCCGACCCGAAGAAGTACAGCCAGGCGCTGGCCGGCAAGAGCGTGGTCACCCTGTTCGAGAAGCCCTCCCTGCGCACCCGAGTCACCTTCGACATCGGCATCGCCAAACTGGGCGGCCACAGCGTCTATCTGGATCAGCAGAACGGCGCGCTGGGCAAACGGGAGTCGGTGAAGGATTTCGCCACCAACCTGTCCCGCTGGTGTGATGCCATCGTCGCTCGGGTGTTCGATCACCAGACCCTGATCGAGCTGGCAGAGCACGGCACAGTGCCGGTGGTGAACAGCCTGTGCAACCTCTACCACCCCTGTCAGGGGCTGGCCGACTTTATGACCATTGCCGAGCACTACGACGATCTGTCGAAGGTGAAGCTTGCCTACCTCGGTGATGGCAACAACGTCAGCCACTCTCTGCTGCTGCTGGGGGCCACCCTCGGCACCGACGTCACCCTCATCTGCCCGAAAGGCCACGGCCCGGATACCCAGATCTTCCTGCAAGCGCAGGCGCTGGCGGCCAAGTCGGGGGCAACCATCCACATCAGCGATGACGTGGCAGATATCGAAGGGTTCGACGTGGCCTACACAGATACCTGGGTCTCCATGGGCGACAATACCCCGATGGAGCAGGTCAAAGACCTCTTTATGCCTTACCAGATCAATCAGGCCCTGCTCGACCGCACCGGCATCCAGCATGTGCTGCACTGCCAACCGGCGCACCGGGAGCTGGAGATCACCTCGCAGGTGATGGATGGCCCCGCCTCCCTCATCATGGACGAGGCCGAAAACCGGATGCATATCCAGAACGCCGTGTTGCTGACCCTTCTGGGTGGCAAGTAACGCGGCACTCAACCTGAATCACGACCCTTTTATTGAATCATCATCGAATCATCACGGAGAGAAGTAACATGAGCGGAATCAACAAGATCGTACTGGCTTACTCGGGTGGACTGGATACCTCGGCCATCATCCCCTGGCTGAAAGAACACTATGACGCCGAAATCATCGCCTTCGTGGCCGACGTCGGTCAGGAGCGCGACGATCTGGAAGGGATCGAGCAGAAGGCGATCGCCTCCGGCGCCACCAAGTGCATCATCAAGGATCTGCGGGAAGAGTTCGTCAAAGAGTACGTCTACCCGACCCTGAAGACCGGCGCCGTTTATGAGGGCACCTATCTGCTGGGCACCTCCATGGCCCGTCCGGTGATCGCCAAGGCGATGGTCGAAGCGGCGCTGGCGGAAGGGGCCGATGCCATCTCCCACGGCTGCACCGGCAAGGGTAACGATCAGGTGCGTTTCGAAGGTGCGGTCGCCGCGCTGGCACCCCAGCTGAAAGTGATCGCCCCGTGGCGGATCTGGGACATGCGCTCCCGGGAAGATCTGCTCTCCTATCTGGAGACCCGCAACATCCCCTGCAAGGCGACCCTGAAGAAGATCTACAGCCGCGACGCCAACGCCTGGCACATCTCCACCGAGGGTGGCGAGCTGGAGAGCACCTGGAACGAGCCCTCCGAAGCGGTCTGGCAGTGGACCGTACCGGCCGAGCAGGCTCCGGATCAACCGGAGTACGTCAAGCTGACCGTGGCGCAGGGTGAAGTAGTGGCCGTTGACGACCAGCCGCTCAGCCCGCACCAGATCCTCATGACCCTGAACGAGCGTGCCGGCAAGCACGGCGTGGGCCGCATCGACATCACCGAAAACCGGATGGTGGGGATGAAGTCCCGCGGCTGCTACGAGACCCCGGGCGGTACCGTGATGGTCGCCGCGCTGCGCGCCGTGGAAGAGCTGGTACTGGATCGCCCGACCCGCGCCTGGCGGGAGAAGCTGGGTGCCGAGTTCTCCCATCTGGTCTATGACGGCCGCTGGTTCACCCCGCTGTGCAAGGCGATCCTCGCCTCGGCCAACGCCATCGCCGAAGATCTCGACGGTGAAGTGGTGCTGAAGATGTACAAGGGTCAGGTCACCGCGGTGCAGAAGAAGTCGCCGAACAGCCTCTACTCCGAAGATTTCGCCACCTTCGGCGCCGACGAAGTGTATGACCAGAGCCATGCCGAAGGCTTTATCCGTCTCTACACCCTGGCCAGCCGGATCCGCGCCATGAAGGAGCAGCATCAGGCCATCGGTGGCGATCACACCCACGGCTAAGCAAGCGAGATAACCCGTTGATTCCGTTGAGGGGGCATGGCCCCCTCTTCTATAGGCCGAGGGCATGGCCCCTGACCCATCATCGGCGGGTGTGACAAGAGCGACAGCGCCCGGGCCACTTCTGTGAGATAACAGGCTCGCAGAAAAACAGGGCACGATTTCAAGCTCGGTGGCCAGGGCGCCGCCGACAACGCATTCAAGGAGAGCAGTATGGCACTTTGGGGTGGACGCTTCAGTCAGGGAGCCGATAGCCGGTTCAAGCAGTTCAACGATTCGCTGCGGTTCGATTACCGGCTGGCGGAGCAGGATATTCAGGGCTCCATGGCCTGGGCCAAAGCGCTGGTGAAGGTGGGGGTGTTGACCGCCGATGAGCAGGGCAAACTGCAACAGGCGATGGAGGTGCTGCTCGCCTCGGTGCAGCAGGATCCCCAGCAGATCCTGAGCTCGGATGCCGAAGATATCCACTCCTGGGTCGAGAGCCAGCTGATTGCCGCCGTCGGCGATCTCGGCAAAAAGCTGCACACCGGCCGCTCTCGCAACGATCAGGTCGCCACCGACCTGAAACTCTGGTGCAAGGCCCAGGGCGAGCTGCTGCTCGGCTCCATCACAGCTCTGCAGCAGGGGCTGGTCGCCTCCGCCCGTGCCAATCAGGCGGCCGTGTTGCCCGGTTACACCCACCTGCAGCGGGCCCAGCCGGTCACCTACGCCCACTGGGCACTGGCCTATGTGGAGATGCTGGAGCGGGATTACTCCCGGCTGCAGGATGCGCTCAAGCGCCTCGACACCAGCCCGCTCGGCTGCGGCGCGCTGGCGGGCACCGCCTATGCTATCGACCGCGAAGCCTTGGCGCTCGACATGGGCTTTGCCGGTGCCACCCGCAACAGTCTGGACTCGGTCTCCGATCGGGATCACGTGGTGGAGCTGATGCACGTGGCGTCCCTCTCCATGACCCACCTGTCGCGCTTTGCCGAAGACCTTATCTTCTACAACACCGGCGAGGCGGGCTTTGTCGAGCTCTCCGATGCGGTCACCTCCGGCTCGTCGCTAATGCCGCAGAAGAAGAACCCGGATGCGCTGGAGCTGATCCGCGGCAAGACTGGCCGGGTGGTCGGCGCCCAGATGGGCATGCTGATGAGCCTCAAGGCGCTGCCGCTGGCCTACAACAAGGACATGCAGGAAGACAAGGAAGGGCTGTTTGATGCCCTCGATACCTGGCACGACTGCCTCGATATGGCGGCGCTGGTGCTGATCGATCTGAGGGTGAATGGTGAGCGCACCATGGCGGCGGCGCAGGGCGGCTACGCCAACGCCACCGAGCTGGCGGACTATCTGGTGGCCAAGGGGATTCCATTCCGTGAGGCGCACCATATCGTCGGTGAAACCGTGGTCTTTGCCATCAGCGTGGGCAAACCGCTGGAGGAGCTCTCCATCGGCGAGTTCCAGCGCTTCAGCCCGGTAATCGAGTTCGACGTCTACCCCAATCTGGAACTGGAAGCGACACTGGCCAAACGGGTTGCCAAAGGCGGCGTTGCCCGGGAGCAGGTAGAAGCAGCCCTGACTGCCGCCGAACAGTGGCTGGCCAAACGGGTGGGTTGATCGCGGTTGGTGATATGTGACGAGAGGGCTTAGGCCCTCTTTTTATTCCCCGGCTATCGCTTGATGTCCCTGCTGACGCAAGAATGGGCATCCGATGCGTTATGCATGGAAGCCAACTATCGATAAAGGAGTCTGCATGTATCTACCACCTTATTTCGCCACCGATGACCCCGAAGCTCTGCATAAACTGATGCAGGCACATCCGCTAGGAGCGCTGATCACCCACGGTGAGCGGGGGCTGGATGCGAACCATCTTCCGTTCGAACTGGACACGGAGAGTGGGAAGCATGGCGTCCTACGTGCCCATGTAGCCCGCAACAATCCGCTCTGGCAAGAGGCCAGGGATGGGGACGAAGTCCTGGTGATCTTCAAGGCTGCAGATGCCTATATCTCCCCTAACTGGTATCCAAGCAAGAAAGCGCATCACCAGCAGGTACCGACCTGGAACTACAGCGTTGTGCATGCTCACGGTCGCATCCAGATTCGCGACGATGCCCGCTTCGTACGCCGCCTGCTGGCAAATCTGACTCGTCATCATGAGGCCGGGGAACCGACCCCATGGAAAATGGCAGATGCCCCCCCGAGACTATCTCGAGGCCAAAGTGGCTGCTGTGGTGGGAATCGAAATCGAGATAACTGGGCTAGTCGGCAAGTTCAAACTCAGTCAGAACAAGGAGGCAGCGGATCGCCAAGAGGCAGCTCACGCTTTGTACGCAAGAGGGCAGGTAGAAGTAGCCAGCGACATGGAAAACCCGCCATCACCTCCCTCATAACGTGTTAAACCAAAAACAGAAACGGCAACCCGAGGTTGCCGTTTTTTATTGCTTACCACCGTTCACGCGCTGGCATTTAGCAGCTTGCCAACCCCATCTCCCTTGCCATTGGGCAGGGTCTGTTTAAAGGCGCCGAGCAGCTGATCGAGGTTGAGATGGCTGGCACCGAGGGAATCCTTGAGGGTATCGAGCTCGCTTTGCAGCGCATCGAGGCGTGTACTCTGGGTGCCACTCGCCAGCTGATTGCGGGCGCTGTCGATGGCAGCCGTGAGGGATTGGCCACCATTCTCCTGCCCCAGGGTCTGCATCAGCTCCCCCATAAAGTGGTTGATGGCCGAGCGGTTCTGTTCGCTATCGGCATCCTTGATACCAAGTCGCTGGAACAGGCTCTGGACGGTCGGGGCTAGGTGCTCCTCCTGTACGGCAGGCTGCACGGGCTGGGGTTTGCTACTGCTGCCAAGCAGCTGGCTGCCCAGCTTGAGGGCGATCGAGGCAAGGGGAAGCAGGCTGCTGATCATGATATCTCTCCGCGACAACGACCCTTGATGGTGTTGCCAAGAGAAATGCATAAGCGGGGCCAGAACGATGAAAAAACGCCAGCCATAGCCAACTCATTGAGCAATCAAGCGATTTGAGTGACCGCCTCGTGCTTGGGCATGACAACTGAGGGCATCACAAGAGAGCCGGACGGCCAGCGGCTGCCGCTGCAGATCAAGGCGGCAAAGGGGTATTGCCGCAACGAACCGGAAACCGCAGGGCTACTCTTCGCTATATACCGGTACATGCCCGCCATCTCCTTGAACACATCATTTTTCATTCATGAAACTTATGGCTATTAAGATCATGTAAATTTTCTTATCTAAAATGTTCGCGCAAGATGGCTCTCAAACCGGATTTGCCGTTGCCGCTATGCTGGCCGGCAACCGCCTTCTCCCAGCCTCGTTCGTTTTATGGAGTCGCTATGTCCCTGATCACCCCCTATATCTCCCCCGAAGTCAGCCAGTTGGCTCCTAGCTTTCGCGCTCTGAGCATCACGGTGCAGGCCGCAGCCGTGGTTGACCCGAACGTGGGGGCACGCGCCCTTGATGAAGCCTGCACCGCCATGCTGACTGCCGATGTGCAGTGGGCAGAGGCGCATCTCGCCGCCTGGGGCGATCTATTCAGAAAGTTCGGCGCCAAGCCGCAGCGGACTCCCTGTTCCGCCGAAGCTCTGAGAAAACGGGTCGCCCGCGATGGCAACCTGCCCGCCATCGATCCCGTGGTCGATCTCTACAACGCCATCAGTATCCGTTACGCCATTCCGGTGGGGGGCGAAAACCTGCTTGCCTATGAGGGACTGCCGCGACTGGTGGTGGCCGATGGCAGCGAGCGGTTCGATACCATGAAGGGGGGCGAGCCGACCCACGAACCAGTGGAGCCCGGCGAGGTCGTCTGGCGGGATGACAAGGGGGTCACCTGTCGGCGCTGGAACTGGCGGCAGGGTGTACGCACCCGATTGAGTGTCGATTCGGGCCAGATGTGGTTCATTCTGGAGAGCCTGCCCGAGATGCCGCTGGCTGCGCTGCATGAGGCGGGGGAAAAACTGATCGCCGGGCTGCGGGAGATGATGCCGGAAGCGGTGATCGCACAGAGCCTGATCGGCGATGTTGAGTAAACCGAAGGACGAGCCAACTCGTCACCGATAGATACAGAGAGGGGCGCCGCAGCGCCCCTCTCTCTTTTCACTCTGCTCAGCCCAGCAGCATATAAAGCTGGTGCGCCGCAACCCCGGCGCACAAGCCGCCGACGGTGTGGGCGACAATGGCGCGGGAAGTGAGATGGCGATAGCCGAGGGCATCAAGCATGGCGGTGTGGGTGCTCAAAAAGCCGCTCCAGCACATCCCCATGGCGGTAAACACCGCGACCTCGTTACCGGTGATCCACCCCTTGGCGATAAAGGGGGGCACCAGCGACATGGCGGCACCCACTGCGCCGAGCGAGGTAGCCGGGAAGGCGACCAGCTCCGGCTGCTGGAAGCCGAATAGCAGGTCAAACAGCCAGCCAGCCTTGGCAGCCAATACCGGCAGCAAGGCAACCCCCTGGAAGGCTTCACCGGTATAGCCCTTCTCCCCCGGGCCGAAGGTGAGCAGCATGACGAAGGTGCTGATGATCAGCACGCCCGGGATCACCGCCATCCCCAGCTCCACGCCGGATTTGCCGCCATCGAGCAACGAGTTGAGGATCCGCAGCCAGCCCGGAGCCGCCTCTTTGCTGACCCCGACCTTGTGCCCCTTGGCATCCGTCGGCTCATCATCCAGCACCTCACCCACCAGCGGACGGATCATTCGCTGCATCAGTCGGGTAGAGACCACCGAGCCAACCAGAGCACCGAGCAGACCGATCAGCGCCGCGCTGGCGGTGGACTCGCCGCCCGGCAGTTGCAGGGTGGCCATAAAGGTGACCACGATCAGGCCCATACCGAAGGCGGTCCCGAAGTTGGTCAGAGACACCAGTTGCCACGGAGTGAAGCCCTTGCGAAAGCGGCTGTCCTTGGCAAGGCTGATCACCGCCGGGTTATCGGAGAAGAAGGTCATCAGCGCCGCCAGCGCGGTACGTCCCGGCAAGCGGAACACCGGCTTCATCAGGGGTGCCAACAGAACCTCCAGCAGGCGGATCACCCCGAATTCGCTCAGCAGCTGGCTGAGGGCGCCGGAAAGTACGGTGATCCCCATGATGAAGAGCACGGTATTGAGCAACAGCTGGTGAGCGGTATTGAACAGGGTGTTGACCATGGCGGAGAGGCCCATCTGGCTGCCGAGGTAGCCAAACAGGCTGCCCAGGATCAGCAGCACCAGCACGGGCTCAAGCCACTCGCGGATGGTGGCCAGTCGCCCCTTTGACTCTATAACTACTTGATTTTCCATATCTATCCTGCCGTCATTCTGTGCGTGTGTGATGGTTGTTATGGTAAAAAGCGGTATTGAACCAAAGAAAAAAAGCCCTTGTCTTGCGACAAGGGCTTTTCGGTTTGGCTCCTCCTGCTGGGCTCGAACCAGCGACCTGCGGATTAACAGTCCGTCGCTCTACCGACTGAGCTAAGGAGGAATTATTAGTGGTGCCCAGAGACGGAATCGAACCGCCGACACGGGGATTTTCAATCCCCTGCTCTACCGACTGAGCTATCTGGGCAAATGGTGCCGGCTACCGGAATCGAACTGGTGACCTACTGATTACAAGTCAGTTGCTCTACCTACTGAGCTAAGCCGGCACACTTTAAACCATTGTGCATGAACAAATTTTTATTTCATGGCACCAAAATTTGGTGCCCAGAGACGGAATCGAACCGCCGACACGGGGATTTTCAATCCCCTGCTCTACCGACTGAGCTATCTGGGCGTGGGCGCTATTAAACGGATTTTAAGGCGGATGGTCAACGGGAAATTTCACTTTTTGTCTCGTTCGTCTCTTTTTTGCGCAACATTAGCTATTTCTGCCACTTCCTTGGCACTGGCAGCACGTTTTCGCCCCCAGACTCTGGGTTCTTCCCCCTTAAGCAGGCGGGAGATGTTCTCGTGATGGCGGATCAGAATGAGGCAGGAGAGCAGGGAGACTGGCAGGGTATATTCGGGTTTGAGTAGATAGGTAAAGAGCGGCGTCAGCAGCACAGTAATAATGGAGGCCAGCGAAGAGTAGCCGCTCACCAGTAGCACCAGCAGCCAGGTACCGATCACCGCTCCTCCCATGGTAAAGCCGATGGGCAGCATGGTACCGAGCGCCGTAGCCACCCCTTTGCCGCCACGAAAATGAAAGAAGAGGGGATACATGTGGCCAAGACAAGCGGCAACCCCGATAAAGCCAAGGTAGACGGGTTTGATCTGCAGATACCAGGCGAGATAGACGGGAGCTGTCCCCTTGAGCACATCGAGCAGCAGTACCACCAGCGCCGCCATGCGCCCGCCGAGGCGCAGTACATTGGTGGCCCCCGGATTGTGCGAGCCATGGTCACGGGGATCCGGCAGACCCGTGATCCGGGAAACCAGCACGGCACTGGATAGAGAACCACCCAGGTAGGCCAGAATAATCATCAAAATCGTCAGGGCCGTCATCTTGGTCGTTTTTACCACGATATGAATGGGGTATGATGCGGGCCACATTCTCTGGCGCTGGCTCGGGCTTGCCCAAAAGCGTGTCGCCCAAACCGACCGCGCGGCAAACTGCTTGCCGAGCCTGCATCCCTGCGCTGTCATCACAGCCCATCAAGAGTAAAGAAGAAGTACTGTCATGGACAAGGTGTTTATTCGCGGACTCGAAGTTTTGACCACTATCGGTGTATATGAG
Organism: Aeromonas sp. 600527; assembly: GCF_049175415.1. NCBI lineage: Bacteria > Pseudomonadati > Pseudomonadota > Gammaproteobacteria > Aeromonadales > Aeromonadaceae > Aeromonas > Aeromonas sp. 600527. The sequence goes on from NZ_JAAKVA010000010.1 coordinate 51,124, forward strand.
TGGGAGAAGGGCATTCGCCAGAAACTCTGTTTCGACCTCGAGATGGGGTTCGACAACCGTCCCGCCGCCGCAACCGACGATATCAATCTGGCACTGGATTATGCCGATCTCTCCAACAAGATTTGCGAGCATGTCAGCGGCAAGGTGGTCGAACTGGTCGAAACCATGGCCGAACAGGTTGCCATGCTGGTGTTGGCCGATGAGCGGGTACAGTGGGTCAAGGTTACCCTGACCAAACCGGGCGCCGTGCCAAATGCCGCCGGCGTCGGCGTCGAGATCTTGCGCCATCGCACGCCAGCCGCGAGCAGCAACTGATGACCACTATCTATATAAGCCTGGGATCCAATATCGAGCGGAATCGCCATATCCGCGCGGGGCTCGATGCCCTGCACGCCGAGTTTGGCGAGTTGCAGGTCTCCCGGGTATTTGAAAGCGAGGCTGTCGGCTTCAACGGCCACCCCTTCTACAACCTGGTGGCCGCTGCAAAGACCGAGCTGCCGCTGAGCACCGTCTGCCAGCGGCTACGGGCCATGGAGTTTGCCCACGGTCGCGAGCCAGATGCCAAGAAGTTCGCCCCGCGCACGCTGGATCTCGATCTGCTGCTCTATGGTGATCTGGTCTGCGAGACACCGTTGGTGTTGCCGCGCGGCGAGATCCTCACCAATGCCTTCGTGCTCTGGCCGCTGGCCGAGCTGGCACCCACCTTGCGCCACCCAGTCGATGGCCGCACCATGGAGTCGTTGTGGCAAGCCTATGACAAGGCCTCCCAGCAGCTGTGCCCCATTCCCTTTCACTGGGAAGCGTGCGAATTGCAGCATCACTGATCCCCAAGGGCGTCTCGCGGCGCCCTTGTTGTTTCACGGACAAGGTTGCTTATCACTGATAAGAAAGTGTCATTGGGCCAGCCCCTGCGAGAGTGGCAGGATAGCGCCCACCACAGGAGAACCCCATGCCACTCGATACCATTCACGACTTCAACTGCCAGCTGCTCACCGCCCTGCCCCACCAGCGCTTCGAACACGAACCGATCCTCGACTACGCCACCGATGAGAAGGTCAAAGCCCGCTTCGGCTGGCAGGCGGAGTTCAGCAAGACCCTCTTTATCAAGTTCAAGGATGGCCGCTTCGCCCTGCTGCTGACCCACAGGGATGGCCGGCTCGACAACAAGGCGGTCAAGGCCGCGCTCGGTGCCAAGCCCTCCATCTGCAGCGCCGAAGAGATGCAGGCTGAGATCGGCTGCCTGCCGGGAGCGGTCTGCCCCTTCCTGCCCCGCGCCGATATTCCGCTGCTGGTGGACCCGCAACTGCTCAGCCACTCCGCCTTCACCTGGACCCCGGGCCACCCCGAGCAGACCTTTCTGCTGGAGACGGCCCATCTGGCTGAGGTGTTGGCGCAGCTCCCCTGCGAAGTCAGCTATCTGCCCGTGACGACGGCGTAACACCATCGCGCGCCAGCTGGGCAAAGATCAGCGCCGCCAGCATGGAGAGCAAACCGACACAGAGGTAGGTGAGATGGAACCCTGCCAGCCACTGGCCATTGGCAGCTGAAGTGCCCGCCGAGAAGAGCCCCAGCAGGCTGGCCGCAATCGCCACCCCCAAACTCATGGAGAGCTGCATCACCACCGAGAGCAGGCCGTTGCCGCTACTGGCCAGGGTCGGGCTGAGATCTTGCAGCGTGAGAGTGTTCATGGCGGAGAACTGCAGCGAGTTGATGGCGCCGAAGATCGCCAGCCAGCCCAGCAGCACGCCATAGGGAAGCTGGTTGTCGATAAAGTAGAAGCTGGCGATCATGGCGCCGAGCAACAGAGTGTTGCCAATCAGGATCCGGCGATAGCCCACCCTGGGGATGAGCTTGTTCACCAGCGTCTTGGTCAGCATGGCGCCCAGCACCGTCGGGATCATGGTCATCCCCGCCTTGCTCGGGGAGAAGCCAAGCCCCAATTGCAGAAAGAGCGGGGTGAGGAACGGCATGGCACCGCTGCCGAGGCGGGCAAACAGGTTGCCCCAGACCCCGATGGCGAAGGTGGCAGTCTTGAACAGGTTCAGACTGAAGAGCGGCTGCTCCGCATTGGCAGCGTAGAGCCAGTAGCTCGCCATCGCCGCCAACCCGAAAATCAGCGCAAACAGCGCCCAGCCGGTGGAGATGCTGTGCTCCCCCAATCCCTGCAAACCGACCGACACCAGCACCATGCCGAGGCTGAACAGCACGAAGCCCTGCCAATCAAAACGGGCGGTCGCCTGACGCAGATCGGGCATAAAGTACCAGCTCGCCATAAAGCCGATCACCCCCACCGGCAGGTTGATGAGAAAGACCCAGTGCCAGCTCGCTACCTCGACCAGCCAGCCACCGAGCGCTGGCCCCATCAGCGGGCCAAGCAGCCCCGGAATGGTGACGAACGACATCACCCGCAGCAGCTCCCGCTTGTCGTAGACCCGCAGCACAGCCAATCGCCCGACCGGCATCAGCAGGGCGCCGCCAATCCCCTGCAGCACCCGGGCCGCCACCAGCATGGAGAGCGAGCCGGAGGCGGCACAAGCCAGCGAACCGAGGGTGAACAGCGAGATCGCTGCCAGATAGATGCGACGGGTACCGAACCTGTCCGCCAGCCAGCCGGAGGCAGGGATCAGCAGCGCCACCGTCAGCATGTAGGCGATCACCACCGACTGCATCTGCAGCGGGCTCTCCCCCAACGTCTCGGCCATGCTGGGCAGGGCGGTATTGAGAATGGTGCCATCCAGCGACTGCATGAAAAAGCCGACTGCCGCCAGCATGGGCAGCCACTTGCGCTGGGCAGGGCTTACCCCGAGTGAAACTTCCGCCATAACAGACCACCTCCACTTCAGGAATAAAAAGACCCGCTCTCGTTGTTACGGGCGGGTCATCTCAGACATCAGGCATCCGGCTGGCCAAGCATGGCCTTGAGCCGCTCTTCAAGGCTGGGCTCGGGAGCCTTGAGCGTATCAAGGAACAACCGCTCTATCCCCGCCTTGTCCTGAGTTTTCACGATAAACACCAGTCGGGACTGGGCCTTGCCCTCCGGCCACTCACCCAATGCCTGCAATGGATAGAGCTGACCGTGGACGCCGTGGATCACCACCGGCTGGCTCTCCCCTTCGAGCTGCAAGATCCCCTTGAGGCGCAACAGGGCATCGCCGTATTGGGCCTGCACCGCATCGATGGCGGCCAGCAGGCGAGAGGGCTTGAGCGGCTCACCGATGCGCAAAGAGAAACTCTCGATGTTGCCGTGCTCGAAGTGGGTGGGCGCAGCTGTGCCCACCTTGGCGGCGAACGGTTGCATCTTCGGTTGCATGGGGGATGCCAGCCCCTGCTTGGGGGATTCGGTGCGCAGCCAGGCCAGCAGTTGGCGCACATCGCGCCCGGCCGCTTCGTTGTAGGCGCCGAGCTTCTCCAGCACCGCTGGCGACAGTTCGCCATTGGTCACCTGCTGGATGGGGGCCGCCGGATTGAGGGCCGCCAGCTGGGCTTCGACCCGCGCCAGCTGTTCGCCGTCTACCAGATCGCCCTTGCTCACCACCAGCAGATCCGCCAGCGCCACCTGCTTTACCGCCTCATACTGGGCTGCCAGCTGCTGCTCGATATGACCGGCATCCACCACGGTGACGGTGCCATCGAAGCGGTAACGCTGGGCGATAAAGCCCTCTTCGCGCAGGGTAAAGAGCACGGGGGCCGGATCGGCCAGACCGGTGGTCTCGATAATCAGCCGCTTGAACGGTTTGATCTTGCGCTGGATGGCCTTCATAAAGAGCCCCTGCAACGCCTCCACCAGGGAGCCCTGCACCGAGCAGCAGATGCAGCCGGAGTCGAGCAGCATCACCTGCTCGTCCACCTGTTGCACCAGATGGTGATCCAGCCCCACCGAGCCAAACTCGTTGATGAGCACGGCGCACTCGCCAAGCTCGGGCTGCTTGACCCAGTGGTTGAGCAAGGTGGTCTTGCCGCTGCCGAGAAAGCCGGTCAGCAGGGTCACCGGGATCCTGGAGTCTTGCATATCGGTCATATCGATGACCTCCCTCTGGTCGGCAGAGTGATGAGTGAGCGGGTATCTTGCATATCGGTCATGTCAGATCCTTACCGGTTGGCAAACAGGTCGCTGAGCCAGCGGTTTTCAAAACGACCGTGGGGGTCGAGCTCGGCTTTCAACGCCACAAAGTCGTTCCAGCGTGGCAGCAGGGCCGGGAAGTCGTAGAGATCCATCGCCAGATGCTTGCCGAAATGGGGGATACCGCCAAGGGGCACCAGCAGCTGCTGTAGCTCGCGCATCTGCTCCATTGAGCCGTTGACGAAGGTGCCGTCTGCAGCCAGATAGACCAGAAAACCGATCCAGCAGACCGGCTGGCCATAAGCGGCACTGAGCCAGGCCTCGGAAGGGCCGGTGCAGCGCAGGATAAAGGGGTAGTGCAACACGCCCGGATTGGCCTGCTGCCACGCTTGCAGAGTCTCCAGCGCCTCGTTCATGCGATGCAGCGGCACCGCCACCTCGCAGTTGATTTGGGGCGCCGGGATCCCCTTGCAGAGGATCTGGTAGACGTTGCCCACCAGATCGGAGGCATCCTTGAAGCGGCGCACCGTCTCGAAGTGCTCACCGGCCAGTGCCTCATCCTTGGTATCTTTCGCCATCTTCTGCAAAGTGGCATCTATGGTGGCGTTCATGCGGGCGTCGATATCGCCATCCAGCAGCAGCGGCTCGCTACCCGCGGCCCGGTAGCGGGCAACCTCCTCATCGGAGGCGGGATCCACCAGCCAGATGTGGCTCTCGCCGGTCCAGGCAAACCACCAGCTCTTCACGAAGCCGTGCTCGCGGTTGAGCCGCTCGTTGTGCTCCAGGAGGAAGGGGTAATCGGTGGTGAACTTGGTGCAACGCATGATGCGGTTGGGCACGGTACGCAGGGTGACGTCTAGCAGGATGCCGAGCATCCCCATCCCCATCACGAAGGCGCCGAAGCGCGGGTCGGTGCGATCCACCCGGATGATGTCGCCATTGGCCAGCATCACCGTCATCGCCTCCACCGCATCGCACAGGGCTGACTGGTGCAGCCCCTGACCGTGGGTGCCGGTGCTGAGGGCGCCGCCCAGGGTTTGGATGCCGATAACGCCGGGGGATGCGGGCAGCATCCGCTCCATGGCGATCAGCTCGGCATAGACGGTATCGAGCGGCGTCCCCGCCTGATAGGTCACGGTATCGGCGGTTTTAGCCAGCTGGCCGCGCAGGTGGTGCAAGTCCACCAGCAGTGCCTGACTGCCCTCGGCGTAGACGCTATGAATGGGCTCAAAAGAGAGGCCGGAGCCGATAAGGCGCAGCTTGCGCTCGGGGTGCTCCCGCAGCAGCGCTTGCAGCTCATCGCGGGTTTTCGGGCGCCACACCTGATCCAGCGCCCCGAGGGGATTGGTTCTCGACCAGTTGAACAGCACCTCCCGATTACCAATCGCCTTGATGCTGTGAAATGCCTGGAACTGAACCGTCATACCGCGCCTCATCTGACTTCAAAATGAGCGCCGATTCTACCGAAAAGTGAGCCACAAGGCATGAAAAACAAGCCCCTGCACTCGAGGGGGGATAGGGGGAGAGCACTTCCCTACCCTGCCAGAAAGGAGCTTGGCCGCCCGTCTGTCACCGATAAATCAGGTGGCGTTCGGGATGCCTCGCCCATCTGGCTGGCGGGTTTGTGCCTCTTCCGGTAGCAGCTCCTCGCAGAACTGGCGCAACGGCATGGGGCGAGCAAACAGGTAACCCTGCAGATAATCGACCCCTTTCGCCCTGAGGTAGTCAGCCTGACGCTCACTCTCCACCCCTTCCGCCACCAGCGCCAGACCGAGCCGGGTCGCCAGATCGATCACGTTGTCCACGATATGTTCCGAAAGGGACTCGGTGCCGATACGGGCGATAAAGGATTTGTCGATCTTGAGGTAATCCACATGGAACTGCTGCAGGTAAGCCAGGCTGGAGTGGCCGGTACCAAAGTCGTCGATGGCGAGTTTTACCCCCATCTCGTCCAGCTGGCGGAACAGGGAGAGGGTCTGGGGATCGGACATCAGCAGCTCCCGTTCAGTCAGCTCCAGCACCAGTACCACCTTGCCGGGGAGGAAATGCCCGAGGAAGGCGCGACACTCGGCCAGCAGGGCAAAATCATGGCAATGAGCGGCGCTGATGTTGAAGCTGATATGAAACCCATCGGGCAACTGCTCCTGAGAGCGGTTCAACCGTGTCGCCACCTGTTTCATGATATGGGTGGTCATGGGAACGATCAGTCCCGACTCCTCCGCTTGCGGGATAAAGAGATCGGGCCGGATCACCCCTTCATTGACATGCTCCCAGCGCATCAGTACCTCGGCGCCCATCATCTTGCCGTCGTGGCTGGCAATCAGCGGCTGCAGATAGGGAACAAACTCCCTGGCCCGCAGGGCGCGTCGCAACTCATCTGTTGGCGAGCCGGGACGCCCCAGCACCCACCACACCAGCCAGGCCAGCAAAAGCGAGGAAACCGCCAGCCACGACAGCGCCACATGCCGCGCGGCCCACAGCGACGCCCAGTAGACCGGCATGGCATAACCGGCATGGATGGTGAAAGGATAATGGGATGAGGTGAGGGCCAGGCTAATCCCGCGCTGGAGGGTGGGCGCCTCGCTCAGATAGCGGCCCGACTCATTGAGCCAGGCCGACCCAACCTGAAGATAGAGCGCACTGGATTTTCCGCTCATGGAGAGCATGAAGCTGAGCTGGGTACTGTCGATGGCACTCAAGGCGGCATCCTTGCCCTGCTCGGTGCGCACCACCAGCAGCGGGTGATTTTGCCGCACCCGGTTGCCACTCATCAGCAGTAGCTTGCGGCCGGTGTAGATGGAGCCGTCATCGGCATCATTGGCTTCACCAAACAGCGAGGTGCAATTGATGATGCCGTTTCGCACCAGATTGACCGAACGCAGGAAGGGCTCGATGGCGACCTTCTTGCGCAGTACCAGCAGGTTGTCGCGACAGGGAGCATTCACCAGAGGCAGCACAGAGCGATTGGCCTGCTCCGCATGATCCAGCATCGACTCCATCAGGGTTCTGGCCTTGTGGGCCGAGGCGCTGGATTCCGCTTTCAGCTCCTGCACATAATTGCTGTGGATGAGCGAACCTCCCACCAGCAGCGGCAGGGTAAAGACCAGCAAGGCACCGCCGAAGCGTAACCCGGTTCGGGAGAGATCGATCCTGAACAGAAACATAAAGAACCACGCCGCAATTCGTCGGGCCAGCCCGCACAAGCCAAAGAGAAAAGAACTCATCTCACACCGATAGCGGAGCACTGTTTCGCGACCGGTCATAACCAGACAACATAACGCAAAGCGTTTATAAAACGAACTGTAAGGTTCATTGAAAGGATGATGTCTGCCGCAAAAGACCCCGAACGGATCACATTCATCTAAAACACAGCCTGCTCCGGCTCGCCCTTCTCCCAGTAGCCTCTCTGAAGAGGCTAACGACAGACCTGTGCGGTTAACTCTGCCTGTTAAAAATAATGTCGAAAGAACCCGTCCTGAGGTGCAGGTGATCAAATTCACACAACTGGATGACCGTCATAATAATCCAGTAAATGCCACAAAATTAATCTACTCGCTCAATCGACACCCTATTAACATCAATTTACTAAAATAAGAATCTACAAATAATTATGTTGACCATCTATTACGTTCAGCTGCAAACGTAAAAATTCTATCAGTCACCGAAGCCATCTTTGCCAAATATTGGCGAAGAAAGATATTGCTCGTTCATAAATGACACAACCTTGCCAAGGAGCCCAATCATGAAACATAAACCAACCCCATTAGTGATAGCGCTCACCATAGCACTATCCGGCTGTAACAGTGATTCGACCACCAGTTCTGATAACTCTCGTCCGACACCTGATAAATCGTTAATCCAGTATATAAACCCATTAATCGGCACCGGTGCTGATGGCCACACCTTCCCTGGAGCCGTCTACCCGGGTGGACTGGTGCAGCTCTCCCCTGATACAGAGATGGAGGGTTGGGGCTCGGCAGCTGGCTATTTTGACCATGGCAAGCTATCTGATATTCCAGTTTATGGCTTCTCTCACACCCATTTGTCAGGCACTGGTATTACTGATCTCGGTGATATTCTCATTTTGCCGTTTACCGATAAAAACAACACTACTTACAACACCTTTGATAAAGCCAATGAGCAAGCAGAGGCGGGCCACTATTCTGTCATTCTTAACAACGGAAAAATCAAGGCTGAGTTAACAACGTCAGCCCGGGTTGGATATCACAAATATACCTTCCCCAAAGGCAGCACGCCCTCAATTAAACTCGACCTTGATCACACACTGAATAAGAGCTGGGGCAATCGCACCACTGTTGGCGATATTGAATTTGTCGATGAATACACCATTCGCGGCAAGCGCAGTTCGGATGGCTGGGCCAACAACCAGCACATCTATTTCTACGCAAAATTCAGCCAGCCAGTGGTCAAGGCCAGCGTCGTTGTCGATGACGTAACAACCGAAGCGACCTTGAAACAGGATGCATTCAGGGGAACTAAAACCATCGCCTATCTGACTTTCAGTCCCAGTGAACAACAGCTCGAACTGAAGGTCGGGCTCTCCCCCACCGGAGTTGAAGGGGCGCAGAAAAATCTGGAAACCGAGGTGCCGGATTGGGGTTTCGAGGATCAGGTAGCCAGCAACCAGCAGGCCTGGCATGGCGAGCTGGAAAAAGTAAAAGTAAGCGGAGGCACTCAGGCCCAAAAAGAGATTTTCTATACCGCCATGTACCACTCCCAGATTGCCCCGATGATATTCCAGGATGTGGATGGCAAGTATCGTGCAATGCGCACTCAGGAGATCAAGGATGCCGGAGCCATCCCCAACTACTCCGTCTACTCCATGTGGGACACCTTCCGGGCACAGCACCCGCTGCAAACCATCATCAACCCTCGTAAAGCCGAGGAGTATGTTAACGACTTGATCCGCAAGTACAAGGATGGTGGCATTCTGCCCAAGTGGGAGTTGCACGGCCATTACACCGGCACCATGATTGGCTTTCCAGCCATCTCCATCATTGCGGATGCCATGGTCAAGGGGATGAATGTCGATGCCCAAGAGGCTCTGGACGCCGCCGAATTTACCGCCCGCTATCACAAGAAAGAGGAGCTCCCGGACTGGACCGAAGACCAGAACATAGGTGCGGCCAGCATTGCCCAGCTCGAGGTATACGAGCAGAACGGCTATGTACACTGGGGATACTGGAACTCCACCTCCTATACCCTGGAGTTTGCTTACGGCGATTGGGCTCTCTCGGAAATCGCCCGAATGGCGGGCAACAACAAGGTTCAGCAGGAATTTCTCAACCGCTCGAACAACTACCTGAACCATTGGGATGCCACAACCGGCTTCTTCCGCCCCAAAAACCACCCAGACAGCTGGAACCCGCACCGCCCGGCCAGCCAGTTCAATCAACCCGTTGATGAGAACTCTCCTGACTGCAAGCTGGAGACGGTCAACAAACCCGATGGCACCAGCGTCGAGATGCGCGTCTGCCCGCTACTGCCATTTGATCCCTACTATGTGGACGAGTTTGCCTACACCGAGGGCAATAGCTGGCAATGGAAATTCCAGCCGCTGCATGCTTTCCAGTGGCTCAAACAGGAAGTGGGCGGAGAGAAAAGGCTGCGCGAGGATCTGGATGAACTGTTCAACGCCCGCTCATCCAATAGCGGTGAAGCGCTGCCTGACCTGACCGGCTATATCGGCCAGTACATGCATGGTAATGAACCGTCGCACCATATCCCCTACCTCTACAACATGACCGATGAACCGTGGAAAACGCAGGAGTATCTGGATCGGGTCATGAACGAGTTTTACACCACCAAGCCAACCGGTCTGATTGGTAATGAGGATGTCGGCCAGATGTCGGCCTGGTACATCATGTCGGCCATGGGATTCTATCAGGTTACCCCTGCATCTCCGCACTACAGCATCGGCCGCCCACTGTTCGATGAGGTGACGATTGCAATGAAAGACGGGACCTTCAGGATCACCGCCGACAATAACAGCCCTCACAACAAGTACGTAAAGTCTGTCACCATCAACGGCAAGCCGCTATCGGGGGATCTCACCTTCGAGCACAGCGAGATCAGGGCCGGAGGGGAGTTGCACTTTGTCATGACAGGCGACAAGAGAGAGGCAATGACCCGACTCTAACCGTCCGCATAAATGAAAAATGCCGCGTAGCTACGCGGCATTTTTATTGGCTGACACAGAGCCCCTGCAGGGCCCTGTCATCCATTCACTCAGACAGCTTGCTGCAGGATCACCGCATCGGCCTTCTTGGTGTAGGAGGCGATCTCGTTGAAGTTGAGATAGCGGTAGGTGTCAGCCGCAGTGGCATCGAGCGCCTTGGCGTATTGCAGGTACTCTGCCACGGTCGGGATCTTGCCGAGAATGGCGGCAACGGCTGCCAGCTCCGCAGAGGCCAGATAGACGTTGGCACCTTTACCCAGACGGTTCGGGAAGTTGCGGGTGGAGGTGGAGACCACCGAGGCACCTTCCGCTACCCTCGCCTGGTTGCCCATGCACAGGGAACAACCCGGGATCTCGATGCGGGCACCGACGCGACCAAAGATGCCGTAGTAGCCCTCTTCAGTCAGCTGATCCTTGTCCATCTTGGTGGGCGGCGCGATCCACATGCGGGTCGGCAGCTCGCCCTGATACTTCTCGAGCAGTTTGCCGGCGGCACGGAAGTGGCCGATGTTGGTCATGCAGGAACCGATGAACACCTCGTCGATCTTGTCGCCAGCCACGTCGCTCAGCAGACGGGCGTCGTCCGGATCGTTCGGCGCACACAGGATTGGCTCCTTGATGGTGGCCAGATCGATCTCGATGATTTCGGCGTACTCGGCATCCTTGTCCGCTTCCATCAGGGTCGGGTTGGCCAGCCACTCTTCCATCCCCTTGATGCGACGGGTGATGGTGCGCGGGTCACCGTAACCTTCGGAGAGCATCCATTTCAGCATCACGATGTTGGACTTCAGGTACTCGATGATCGGCTCTTTATCCAGCTTGATGGTGCAACCGGCAGCGGAACGCTCGGCACTGGCATCGGCCAGCTCGAAGGCTTGTTCCACTTTCAGGGTCGGCAGACCTTCGATCTCGAGGATACGGCCGGAGAAGATGTTCTTCTTACCCGCCTTCTCGACGGTCAGCAGCCCTTTCTGGATGGCGGCATAGGGAATGGCATGAACCAGATCACGCAGAGTGATGCCCGGTTGCAGCTCGCCCTTGAAGCGCACCAGCACAGATTCCGGCATATCCAGCGGCATCACGCCGGTAGCGGCGGCGAAAGCCACCAGACCGGAGCCCGCCGGGAAGGAGATACCGATGGGGAAACGGGTGTGGGAGTCACCACCGGTACCCACGGTATCCGGCAGCAGCATGCGGTTCAGCCAGGAGTGGATGACGCCGTCACCCGGACGCAAGCTCACACCGCCGCGGTTCATGATGAAGTCCGGCAGGGTGTGGTGGGTCTGTACGTCGATGGGCTTGGGGTAGGCCGCGGTGTGGCAGAAGGACTGCATGGTCAGATCGGCGGAGAAACCGAGGCAGGCCAGATCCTTGAGCTCGTCGCGGGTCATCGGGCCCGTGGTGTCCTGGGAGCCGACCGTGGTCATCTTGGGCTCGCAGTAGGTGCCGGGGCGAATGCCCTTCACGCCGCACGCCTTGCCCACCATCTTCTGGGCCAGGGTGAAGCCTTTGCCGGTATCGGCCACCGGCTGCGGGCGGCGGAACACGGTGGAAAACGGCAGACCCAGTGCTTCGCGGGCCTTGTCAGTCAGGCCGCGACCGATGATCAGCGGGATACGGCCACCGGCGCGCACTTCGTCGATTAGCACGTCGGTTTTCAGTTCAAACTGTGCCAGCACCTGTTCGGTGCCATGTTTGCAGATCTTGCCGGCATAGGGGTAGATGTCGATCACATCGCCCATTTCCAGCTTGGAGACGTCCACTTCGATGGGCAGAGCGCCGGCATCTTCCATGGTGTTGAAGAAGATCGGGGCAATCTTGCCACCCAGACAGACACCGCCAGCGCGCTTGTTCGGCACGAACGGAATGTCGTCGCCCATAAACCAGAGCACCGAGTTGGTGGCGGATTTACGGGAAGAGCCGGTACCGACCACGTCACCGACATAGGCCAACGGGAAGCCTTTCTCTTTCAGGGCATCGATGGTCTTGATGGGGCCGACGGCGCCATCCTTATCCGGAGTAATGCCGGGGCGGGCGTTTTTCAACATCGCCAGCGCGTGCAGCGGAATGTCCGGGCGGGACCAGGCGTCAGGTGCCGGGGAGAGGTCGTCGGTGTTGGTTTCGCCGGTCACCTTGAACACGGTGACGGTGATCTTCTCGGCCAGTTCCGGGCGGGAGAGGAACCACTCGGCATCGGCCCAGGATTGCATCACCTGTTTGGCGTGGACATTGCCCGCCTTGGCCTTCTCTTCCACGTCGTGGAAGGAGTCAAACATCAGCAGGGTGTGGGAGAGCCCCTTGGCGGCAAGCGGCGCCAGGGTGGCATGATCCAGCAGGTCGATCAGCGGCTGAATGTTGTAACCACCCTGCATGGTGCCCAGCAGCTCAACGGCTTCGGCGGCAGTCAGGATGGGAGAGTGGGCTTCGCCCTTGGCGACAGCAGTGAGGAAACCGGCTTTGACATAGGCCGCTTCATCAACACCGGGGGGAATACGGGAGGACAACAGCTCTTTCAGAAAATCTTCTTCGCCAGCGGGCGGGTTCTTGATCAGTTCAACCAGAGCGGCGACCTGCTCTGCGTCCAGAGGTTTGGCAACCACGCCCTCGGCGGCACGTTCTGCGACGTGTTTACGGTATGTTTCAAGCACGACTAATTCCTCTTTGGTCTTTTTTTGGGGTTCGCCCAGGCTCGCGGCGATCGTCCTTGCGGGACACCCCGTAGGGTGCCCCCCACTATATAAGTTTTAACGACTAATTAAAATCCAAACCCTGCTCACTTATTCACCACAAAATCATAACCAATTAAACATAATGACTTTTTTTGAAAATTAATTGACCACCGCCAACCAGAATTAACAAATTGGCATCAATTCGGCATTATTCGAACGTACTGCCCAATTGCAGATAGAACATGTTATTCCCCCCTTCCGCCATACCGTAGCCGAGGAACACAGGCCCCAGGAAACTCTCCACTCCCACGTAGACTGAGCCGGCAGTGAAGGAGCTCTCCAGACTGATATCCTCCCCCTTGTTCCAGACCCCGCCCTGCTCCAGCGATCCACCCAGATAGAGCGGCATCTTGAGGGCACCGAAGTCGTTGTCCGCTACCCGATAGATGTAACGCAGGCCGCCAAACAGGCTGTAACGACCGCTCAGCTGGTAGCGCTGGAAACCGGACATGCGGAACAACCCGCCCAGATCCTGCACGAACAGTGGATACTCCTCCTGAGAAGTGGACCCGCCCCCTTCCAGCAGCAGGTTGAGGCTATGTCTTTCCCAAGACCAAGGCTTAATCATCGACAGGTGGTAGTTGATCCCTTCATGGAGCTCATTGCCCCCCTCCTTGTCATTCAGCCGGACGGAGGTATACCCCCCCTTGATGTCCCAGTAGGCTCCCTGATAGGGGAAGTAACGGCTATCCAGAGTATCGTGCTCGAATCGGGCATAGGGTCCCCAGGCTGTGGCATCCCCCTGCAGCTCCTTGACGTTTTTGATCTCGATACTGCCCGTCCGCCCTTCCAATCCCATCGACAAGCGACTCCAGGGCTGACGGTTCCAGCCCACCGCCAGATCGGCGCTGAAGAAGGAGTACTCGGCATCAAGATAGGTGAAGGATGGCTCTTCCGGATCCGGATTGAACAGACTTCTCAGAGTCTGGTCATAGGCCAGACTCGCCTCGCCATAGAAAGTCTGGGAGGGCTCGAGCGGGGTATAGAAGTCGGTCTTGATATGCTTGGCCGTCCCCAACGACGCCTCGGTCAGCCACTCGGCCCCCCACTCGTTGACGTTGGTAAGGGTATAGGACATGCCGACGTTATAGTTGGAGGTGTTCTGGAAATCGTCGGAGAAGCCGAACTGGAAGTTGAGGTAACCCGGCCCCCAGTTCTTCTCGCTGGCATCCACTACCAGCACGTTCTCCCCATCACGCTCCTCCACTTCATAGGTGATGCGATCGAATGACTCCAGCGCATAGAGGCGGCGAATGCCAGCCTCCAGACTCTCGTTGGTCTGGATCTTGTCAGGCCGAACATCCAGCATGGCGCGCACCGTCTCGTCAGAGAGGCGCGACTTGTTGATGATCTCCACCTTGTCGATGAAATAAGCGGGCTGGCCACTACGTTCGGCACGTCGGCTCAGCTTCTGGTTGCGATAGGCGTTGTACTGCGTCTTGGTGAGTGACAACTTATCGAGTTGCAGCGACGCCTTGTCCGCCGCCGCCTCACCCATCTTGATCCCCTCCCGCATCCGGGCAAAGTCGGCAATCCCAATATCGCCAAATTCGGGGGCAATCAGTATGTCTTTGGGTCCCATCAGTGCCTTCTGCTTGTCAGTCCCCACCTGGGTCATATAGGTGGTAAGCTGATCGATCATGGCGAGACCTGACTTCAAGGACTCCCGGGTACGCAGCTTGGCACCGATATCCACCGCGATCACCACGTCGGCCCCCATCGCCTTGGCGACATCCACCGGCATGTTGTTGACGCTGCCGCCGTCCGCCAGGATGTGCCCTTCCCACTCCACCGGCTTGAGAGCACCGGGAATGGACATGGAGGCCTGCATCGCCTTGGCCAGGCTGCCGTGATCCAGCACGAAGGGTGTCACCGTCTCCATATCGGTCGCCATGGCGCGGTAGGGGATGGGCAGATCATCGAAACTCGCCTGCACCGGCAGGTTGGAAGTGGCTGCCCTCAGCAGGCTGGCCATGGATTGGCCCTGGAAGAAACCGTCCGGCAGCTGGGTGGTGTCGCCATTCACCCCGATGTCAGTGCGCAGTTGGTACTGCTCGTTCTGCTGCTTTTTACGCAGCGACAGCTCGTCGCGGCCAACCTTGTCCTGATACCCCTTGTTCCAGTCGATGGCTAAAGTAGTGCGCTCCACCTCCTCGGCACTGAGCCCCATGGCGTACATCCCCGCCACATAAGAGCCCATGCTGGTACCGACTATGATATCGACCGGGATCCGTTTCTGCTCCAGTACCTTGAGGATGCCGATATGGGCAGACCCCTTGGCACCACCGCCACTGAGCACCACTGCAATTTTCGGGCGCTCTCCCTGTGCCGCCGCAGCCAACAGCGGGCAGACCGCCAGCATCACCAAAAGCAGACGGGTCCATCCCGCACCTAAGCTGCGCATCATATTTTCCATATTATTCAGAGGGTCAGTCACCAAGGATGGCCTCTACTATAAGGGGCCGGGCAGTTAGCGCAACCGTCAATCCACATCCCGCGTGTGCAGCATGCCGGAGGGGGGCGCCGTCGCCCCTGTGAGCGCAAACGTAATCCGAAAATAAAGGCATCCCCGGACTCATGAGTGGCAGAGTACGGCCGCTAATATGAGGGTCGTCAACCTCAACCTTTTGAGCACCTTTATGCTGGCAACCCTCACTCTCAAACAGAAAATAGTGGCGACGGTCACTCTGGCCGTGGTCGTCTCCTGCCTGCTGGTAGGCTACTTCAGCCAACGCTCGGCCCAGCAACTGATCGAAACCCGGATGTTCGAGCAGGAGCTGCCCAACCTGACCCAGCGGATCAGCAAGGAGATAGAACAGGATCTCCACGGCATCGCCCAGGCCGCACGCCAACTGGCCACCGACCGTTTCATCCTCGACTGGGTGGATCGGGGCATGCCCAAAGAGCAGGAGTCAATCCTCATCAACCAACTCAAGGATGTAGCCAACCAGTATGGTCTGGTGACTGCCTCTTTCGCCGATCGCCAAACCGCCGCCTACTACAACCAGGATGGCTTTCTGCGCAACCTGACCACCGCACAGGACGCCTGGTTCTATGACTACACCAAGAGCCAGAAGGAGATGACCCTCAGCATCTTCCGCGAGAGCAACGGCGAGGTGAAGCTGTTCGTCAACTTCCAGCAACTCAACGGGCGCGGGTTGGCCGGCTTTGCCAAATCCCTCGACACCATGGTGACCATGGTCGCCAACTTCCGGCTGGAAGAGAGTGGCATCGTCTTTATGGTCGATGGCAGTGGCAAGGTGAAGCTTCATCCCGAGGCCAACCGCATCGAGCGTGACACCCTTGGCAGCATTGCCAGCGGCGATACCGGCAGCCTGCTGGCCAAACGCCCCTTTGCCGTCATCAACGCCGAAGTGAATGGTGAGCCCATGGTACTGGCCAGCAGCTATATCCCGCTGCTCGACTGGTATCTGGTGGCCCAGGTGCCAGCAGCCGAGATCTATGCCGAACTGGATCAGACCCGCAACGAGATCCTGATGATCTCGCTGGTCATCGCGCTGGCCATGGGGCTGATGGGGATGCTGCTGTCCGGCTCGGTCAGCCGTCCGCTCAATGAGCTGGCCCGCCTGTTCAAGGAGCTGGGTAGCGGCGATGGGGATCTCACCCAGCGCCTCAAGGTGGAGGGGCGTGACGAGTTGAGTCAGGTCGCCACCGGCTTCAACAACTTCGTCGCCAAGATCCACGGCTCCATCGAGCAGGTGGCGGAGAACTCTCGCCAGCTCGCGGCCACTGCCAATGAAGTGGCAACCAAGGCCCAACTGACCCAGCACAACTGTACCGCCCAGCGCGACCGTACCGTGCAGGTGGCCACCGCCATCCACGAAATGGGCGCTACGGTGAGCGAGATCGCCGGTAACGCTTCGCTGGCAGCAGAAGTAGCCAGACAGGCCAACGATCAGGCCGATGCAGGGGCGGTCGTGGTGGCACAGGCACGCCACGGCATCGTCGGCCTCTCCGGCGAGATTGAGCAGGTGGCCGGGGTTATCGAGTCGCTGGCGAGCCAGACCGACTCCATCGGCAGCATCCTCGAAACAATCCGCAGCATCTCGGAGCAGACCAACCTGCTGGCACTGAACGCCGCCATCGAGGCCGCACGGGCCGGTGAACAGGGTCGCGGTTTCGCCGTGGTGGCAGATGAGGTGCGCAATCTGGCCAACCGCTCCGCCGCCTCGACCGCCGAGATCCAGGGGATGATCAACCGCTTGCAGGAGCAGAGTGCCCGCGCCGTCAGCGCCATGGCACAGGGGCGCAACCAGAGTCTGGAGGTAGTGAGCCAGGCCGATGAGGCCAACGCCGCCCTCGGCCAGATCACCGCCCACATCACCCAGATCAACGACATGAATATCCAGGTCGCCACCGCCACCGAGGAACAATCCAGCGTAGTGGGCGAGATCAACCGTAACGTAGAGGACATCAACCAGCTCACCATGGAGACCGCCGACATTGCCCACCAGCTGACCGAGTCCAGCCGCAGCCTGCAGCAGCTCTCCGGTCAACTCGACAAGCTGGTCGGCAACTTCCGTCTGTAGTCTGCATCCCACTTATGAAGACTCACCAGAGGGCGCTGCGGCGCCCTCTGTCATAGCCACGGCAAACGGTGACGCACGGCCATTCAACCGCCGTTATGCGGCTCTCGAAATGCCTCATAATCAGGGAAATATGAGGAGGAGTTATGGGCAAGCTGATCGTAATGATATTGCTGGGGGGAGTGCTCAGCGCCTGCAGCAGCGGGCCTGTACGAGTACACGGCGCCGACGTGAGCGTGGATGATACCCGGATCCGGGTCAGCGACGGCAGTAGTGGCGGTTATGGCACCTTCTGCCCGCCCGGTCAGGCCAAGAAGGGGCGCTGCTAAACCACCTGCAGACGCTAAAAAACAAAAAGCCGCTCATTCGAGCGGCTTTTTAGACAAGCGGGGAAGAAAATTACTTTTTCTTCTTGGCCTTGGCGTTCGGCAGGTCGGTGATGGAGCCTTCGAATACTTCGGCAGCCAGACCCACAGACTCGTGCAGAGTCGGGTGAGCATGGATGGTCAGCGCGATATCTTCGGCGTCCGCACCCATCTCGATGGCCAGACCGATTTCACCCAGCAGTTCACCACCGTTGGTACCGACGATGGCACCACCGATAACCCGGCCGCTCTCCTTGTCGAAGATCAGCTTGGTCATACCGTCGGAGCAGTCGGACGCAATGGCGCGGCCGGAAGCAGCCCACGGGAAGGTGGCGACTTCGAAGTTCAGGCCCTGTTGCTTGGCTTCCTTCTCGGTCAGACCCACCCATGCCATCTCTGGCTCGGTGTAAGCGATGGACGGGATCACTTTCGGGTCGAAGTAGTGCTTCTTGCCGGCGATAACTTCAGCGGCAACGTGACCTTCGTGAACACCTTTGTGTGCCAGCATCGGCTGACCCACGATGTCACCTATGGCGTGGATGTGCGCCACGTTGGTACGCAGCTGCTTGTCCACCTCAATGAAACCACGCTCGGTCACGGCAACGCCAGCTTTCTCGGCATCCAGCATCTTGCCATTCGGCACACGACCTACGGCAACCAGCACGTTGTCGTAACGAACAGGCTCGGCCGGAGCGTGCTTGCCTTCATAGGAGACGTACAGGCCGTCTTCGCGCGCTTCAACTGCGGTGACCTTGGTCTCCAGCATGATGTTGAATTTCTTGGCGACGCGCTTGGTGTAGATCTTGACGATGTCTTTGTCGGCAGCCGGAACCAGCTGGTCGGCAAATTCCACCACATCGATCTCGGAACCCAGAGAGGAGTAAACGGTACCCATCTCCAGACCGATGATGCCGCCACCGATAACCAGCAGTTTGCCGGGAACGGTTTTCAGCTCCAGCGCATCGGTAGAGTCCCATACGCGGGGGTCATCGTGGGGGATGAACGGCAGCTTCACCGGACGGGAACCGGCCGCGATGATGGCGTTGTCAAAGGTCACGGTAGTCTTGCCGTCGGCACCTTCCACTTCAAGGGTGTTCGGGCCGGTAAATTTACCCAAGCCGTTAACAACCTGAACTTTACGCATCTTGGCCATGCCAGCCAGACCGCCGGTCAGCTGGTTGATAACCTTCTCTTTCCACAGACGGATCTTGTCGATGTCGGTCTGCGGGGCACCGAAGACGATGCCGTGCTCGGCCAGCGCCTTGGCTTCTTCAATCACTTTGGCAACGTGCAGCAGCGCCTTGGAAGGGATGCAGCCCACGTTCAGGCAGA
The DNA here is from genome assembly GCF_049175415.1 of Aeromonas sp. 600527. Taxonomy (NCBI): domain Bacteria; kingdom Pseudomonadati; phylum Pseudomonadota; class Gammaproteobacteria; order Aeromonadales; family Aeromonadaceae; genus Aeromonas; species Aeromonas sp. 600527. The sequence goes on from NZ_JAAKVA010000010.1 coordinate 70,356, forward strand.
CGCCACCCAGGGTGGAGTAACGCTCGACGATAATGGTATCCAGACCCAAATCGGCCGCACGGAAAGCAGCGGAATAACCGGCAGGGCCAGCACCCAGTACTACGACCTGGGTTTTGATTTCTTTACTCATCATGACCTCTTTGTCGTTCTTGTATCCCCGGACAGCGCAGTCTTATGCCTTCTTTTCCTTGCAAAACAAGAGGCCGCTGCAGCCGTGAAAAAAACGGGGCAAGTTTACGATCATGTTAATGAAATGAGAAGTAAAAAGGGCAGGCTCTGGGCCCGCCCTCTCACTTACAGGACCAGTCGACGAATGTCGGACAGCACGCCGTTCATGGTGGTGATGAAGCGAGCCCCATCGGCACCATCGATCACGCGGTGGTCGTAGCTCAGAGCCAGCGGCAGCATCAGGCGCGGCGCGAACTCTTTACCGTTCCACTTCGGCTTCATCTCGGACTTGGAAACACCGAGGATAGCCACTTCCGGCGCGTTGACGATCGGGGTAAAGCTGGTACCGCCGATGCCACCCAGGCTGGAGATGGTGAAGCAACCGCCCTGCATGTCGGCAGCGGTCAGCTTGCCGGCACGGGCCTTCTTGGAGATCTCGGCCAGATCGCGAGACAGCTCCATGATGCCCTTCTTGTTAACATCGCGCACCACGGGCACAACCAGACCGTTGGGGGTATCTACCGCCACACCGATGTGGATGTACTTCTTCATGATCAGCTTGCTGCCATCTTCGGACAGGGAGCTGCAGAAGCGCGGGTGAGCTTCCAGCGCCTTGGCGGCGGCTTTCAGGATGAACACCAGCGGGGTGATCTTCACGTCAGCCTTCTGCTTCTCGAGCATCGCGTTCTGCTCTTTGCGGAACGCTTCCAGCTCGGTGGTATCGGCTTCGTCGAACTGGGTGACATGAGGGATCATGACCCAGTTGCGGTGCAGGTTCGGACCGGAGATCTTCTGGATGCGGGTCAGCTCGACCTCTTCCACATCACCAAACTTGCTGAAGTCTACCTTCGGCCACGGCAGTACGCCCAGACCGTTGCCACCGGCTACGCCGGCAGAGGCAGGAGCGGACTCGGCACGCTTGATGGCATCCTTCACGTAGGCTTGTACGTCTTCTTTGACGATGCGGCCCTTGCGACCGGAGGCTTTCACCTTGGCCAAGTTGACGCCAAACTCGCGCGCCAGACGGCGTACTGCCGGGGAGGCGTGTACATAGGCATCGTTGGCAACGAAATCGGTCGCAGCGGCAGCAGCCTGGGCAACCGGAGCCGGAGCAGCGGCAACAGGGGCTGCAGCGACCGGAGCGGCAGCTTGAGCAACCGGCGCGGCAGCAGGAGCAGCGCCAGCTACTTCGAAGACCATGATCAGGGAACCGGTGGAGACCTTGTCACCCGCCTTCACCTTGATCTCTTTGACCACACCGGCGAACGGAGCAGGCACTTCCATGGAGGCCTTGTCACCTTCCACGGCGATCAGGGACTGATCGGCTTCAACCTTGTCACCCACGGCAACCATGATCTCGGTGACTTCCACCTCATCGCCACCGATATCCGGTACGTTGACCTCTTTGGCAGCAGCGGCAACCGGGGCAGCAGCCACGGGCGCGGCAGCTTGGGCCGGAGCAGCAACGGCAGCAGGCGCAGCGCCAGCCACTTCAAATACCATCACCAGAGAACCGGTAGAGACCTTGGCACCAGCGGCAACCTTGATCTCGACTACGCGGCCTGCGAACGGTGCCGGTACTTCCATGGAGGCCTTGTCACCTTCCACGGCGATGATGGACTGGTCAGCTTCTACCATGTCGCCGACGGCAACCATGATTTCAGTCACGTCCACTTCGTCGTCACCGATGTCCGGTACGTGCACATCTTTGCGCACGGCAGCGGCAGGTGCGACGGCCGGAGCAGCAGCAACCGGTGCAGCCACTTCAGCAGGGGCTGCAGCGCCTTCGGCTTCGAAGATCATGATCTGGGAACCGGTGGCAACCTTGTCGCCCACCTTGATCAGGATCTCTTTGACGATACCGGCTGACGGGGCCGGTACTTCCATGGAGGCCTTGTCGCCTTCTACCGCGATAATGGACTGGTCCAGCTCGACCTTGTCGCCCACGGCCACCATGATCTCGGTGACTTCAACCTCATCGGCGCCGATATCCGGCACCATAATCTGTTTGGACATTGTGCTTTATCCTCTTGCGTCGATCCGCGTGGCTGGCTGATGCCGCCACGCACATCTCGCGTTAACCGTTTTAAACCCTGGCAAGGTCGCGCCGCATGACGGCGCAACCCTTGATCCACTTACGCGTACAGCGGGTTGACCTTGTCGGCATCGATGCCGTACTTGGCGATGGCGTCGGCCACAACCTGCTTGTCGAGCTCGCCGCGCTTGGCCAGTTCGGTCAGAGCAGCAACCACCACGTAGAACTCGTTCACTTCGAAGTGACGACGCAGGTTGGCACGGCTGTCGGAACGGCCGTAACCGTCGGTACCCAGCACGCGGTAGTTCTCGGTCGGAACGAAGGCGCGAACCTGATCGGCGAAGGACTTCATGTAGTCGGTCGCAGCGATGGTGGCTTCGGAACCCAGTACCTGAGCGATGTAGGGTACGCGAGCTTCGGCGGTCGGGTGCAGCATGTTCCAGCGATCCGCGTCCTGACCGTCACGGGCCAGTTCGTTGAAGGAGGTGACGCTGAACACATCGGAACCGATGCCGTACTCGCTGGCCAGGATCTGGGCAGCCTTGCGCACGTGACCCAGGATAGAACCACAGCCCAGCAGCTGAACTTTCGCCTTGGCACCGGCTACGGATTCCAGCTTGTAGATACCCTTGCGGATGCCTTCCTCGGCGCCTTCCGGCATGGCCGGCATGGCATAGTTCTCGTTCAGGGTGGTGATGTAGTAGAACACGTTCTCCGGGTTCTCACCGTACATGCGGCGCAGGCCGTCCTGTACGATCACCGCTACTTCATAGGCGTAGGACGGGTCGTAGGAGATGCAGTTCGGGATGGTGTTCGCCAGGATGTGGCTGTGACCATCTTCGTGCTGCAGACCTTCGCCGTTCAGGGTAGTACGACCGGAGGTCGCACCCAGCAGGAAGCCACGGGCTTGCTGGTCACCGGCTGCCCACGCCATGTCGCCGATCCGCTGGAAGCCGAACATGGAGTAGTAGATGTAGAACGGGATCATCGGGCAATCGTTGGTGCTGTAAGAGGTCGCAGCAGCCAGCCAGGAGGACATGGCGCCCAGCTCGTTGATACCGTCTTGCAGAACCTGACCCTGCTTGTCTTCCTTGTAGTAGGAGACGATGTCGCGGTCTTGCGGGGTGTACTGCTGACCGTGCGGGCTGTAGATACCGATCTGGCGGAACAGACCTTCCATACCGAAGGTACGGGCTTCGTCAGCCAGGATCGGAACGATACGCTTGCCGATGGACTTGTCTTTCAGCATCACGTTCAGGGAACGCACGAACGCCATGGTGGTGGAGATTTCGCGCGCCTGCTCGCCCAACAGCGGGCCGAAGGCATCCAGCGCCGGGATTTCCAGCTTGGTGGTGCTTTCGCGCAGACGGGTCGGCAGATAGCCTTTCAGGGCTGCACGACGAGCATGCAGGTACTTGTGCTCTTCACTGCCCTCTTCGATCTTCAGGTACGGCAGATCGGCCAGCTGCTCGTCGGCCACCGGCAGGTTGAAGCGGTCACGCAGGTGACGCACGGAGTCCAGCTCCATCTTCTTGACCTGGTGAGCGATGTTCTTGCCTTCGGCCGCTTCACCCATACCGTAACCCTTGATGGTCTTGGCCAGAATAACGGTCGGCTTGCCCTTGGTCTGGGTCGCCTTGTTGAATGCAGCGAACAGTTTGCGAGGATCGTGACCACCGCGGTTCAGAGCGAAGATCTCCTCGTCGGTCATGTCTTTGACCAGCGCGGCAGTTTCCGGATAACGGTTGAAGAAGTGCTCGCGGATGTAGCCACCGTCGCGGGACTTCATGGTCTGGTAGTCACCGTCCACAGTCTCGTTCATCAGCTGGATCAGCTTGCCGGAAGTGTCTTTCTTCAGCAGCTCATCCCACTTGCGACCCCAGATAACCTTGGTCACGTCCCAACCGGCGCCAGCGAACAGGCCTTCCAGCTCGTTGATGACCTTGCCGTTACCGACAACCGGACCATCCAGACGCTGCAGGTTGCAGTTAACCACGAACACCAGGTTGTCGAGCTTTTCACGCACGGCAACAGTCAGGGCACCCTTGGCTTCCGGCTCGTCCATCTCGCCGTCACCCAGGAAGGCGTAAACGGTCTGCTCGGAGCAATCCTTGATGCCACGGTCGGTCAGGTACTTCAGGAAGCGAGCCTGATAGATGGCGGCGATGGGGCCCAGACCCATGGAGACGGTCGGGAACTGCCAGAAGTCCGGCATCAGTTTCGGGTGCGGATAGGAAGGCAGACCCTTGCCGTCCACTTCCTGACGGAAGTTGTCCAGCTGCTCTTCGGTCAGACGACCCTCAGCAAAGGCGCGAGCATAGATGCCCGGGGAAATGTGACCCTGGAAGTAAACCAGATCGCCACCATCCTTCTCGTTGCGAGCACGGAAGAAGTGGTTGAAGCAGACATCATAGATGGTCGCAGAAGAAGCGAAGGAAGACATGTGACCACCCAGGTCCAGGTCTTTCTTGGAGGCGCGCAGCACGATCATCATGGCGTTCCAGCGGATGATGGCGCGAATGCGGCGTTCCATCTCCAGGTCACCCGGGTAGTCCGGCTCATCGCTGGACGGGATGGTGTTGATGTAATCGCGATTTGCCTTGGCAGCCACGTCCACACCGCTTGCGCGGGCTTTCTCGGCCAACTGTTCAAGGATGAACTGAGCGCGTTGCGGACCCTCTTCACGCAGCAGGGATTCCAGAGAGGCAAGCCACTCCAGCGTTTCTATCGGGTCCACATCGTTCTTCAGGATATCAGACATGGCTGGTTCCTATGTTGTTGTGATTGCACGGCATTGCACGGCGAAGGGCGCAAGCATTCGACAATAAAGCCTTGTGGGATTAGTTTTCCTGCTGACGGATCCGACGCATGGATCGCTGGATCCGGCTGTCTTCCCTCTGCATATCCAACAAGGTGTCCTCGATAAAGGCCAGATGCTCATGACAAGCTGTTCTGGCCCGCTCCGGAGCCCCCGAAAGAATAGCCTCGATCAGATTCGCGCGATGGCGACGTATCTTGGCTACCACTCCCGGGCGGCGATTCAAAATCTCGTTATTCTGCAGAATGTTCTGCTCGAGCATGGGGCTCATGGCCCGCAGCAGGTGCAGCAGCACCACGTTGTGGGACGCCTCGGCCACCGCCAGATAAAACTGGGTGACGGCTGCCGATTCGGCCACCAGCGAGCCCGACTGGCCCGCCTCTTCGATGGTGATTTGTACCTGACGAATGCGCTCGAAATCAGACCCGGTTCCCCGCAAGGCGGCGTAGTAGGCACAGATGCCCTCCAGCGCGTGGCGAAACTCCAGCAGGTCATACCGGGCTTCCGGGTGAGTACTGAGCAGTTCGAACAGAGGATCGGCCATCCCCTTGCTCAGGGCATTCTGCACATAAGTGCCGCCGCCCTGACGGCGATAAAGCAACCCGCGCGCTTCCAGCCGCTGGATGGCTTCGCGCAGGGAGGGGCGCGATACCTGAAACTGGATGGCGAGTTCCCGCTCGGGAGGCAATTTCTGCCCCGGCTGCAGGCTGCCTTCCAGAATCATCTGTTCCAGCTCGGCGACAATGGAGTCGGCCAACTTGGGTTGCGTAATCTTGCGATAGGGCATGAGGCTACTTTGTTAAATTGGTATTACCAATTTCATGGATGGGGCGAAAATTAGCAGAGGCCTTTTGAAAAGTCCACTCAAAAGATGATCTGAGTCAAGAATCACCCCCACCACTTAAGGGGTAAAGCAGAGGAAACATGATTTAGCTCATAGAAAATGGTCTGACCAATATTCTTGACCACGCTCACAAATAACATATGTGCAACCAGAGGAAAAAATGGCCTGCCAGATCGGCAAGCCATTGATTTTAAAATCCAAACTAAATTTGAATATTTACTTTAGCTGTTTAGTAGTTGCCAGTAGTAATCCCACTGAAAACTGGCACCGGGATCCGTCTTGCGCCCTGGCGCTATGTCGCAATGACCGACAATTTTTTCGCGGGTAATCGCCGGATAGCGTTCTGAAATGGCTCGAGTGAGCCCTACCAGTGCCCGATATTGAGCCTCGGTGTAGGGGGTCTCGTCGGTCCCTTCCAGCTCGATGCCGATGGAGAAGTCATTGCATGCCTCTCTCCCCTGCCAGCTCGAGATACCAGCATGCCAGGCGCGTGCGCCAAACGGCACATACTGCACCAACTCGCCATCACGGCGGATCAAGCAATGGGCCGAAACCCGCAACTGATGGATACCGGCAAAATAGGGGTGGGCATCGGGGTCGAGCCGCCCCATAAAAAGATCGTCGATAAAGGGGCCACCAAACTCCCCCGGCGGCAGGCTGATGCCATGCACCACCAGCAGGGAGATATCGTCCGGCACGGCCCGCTCGTTGTGGTGAGGAGAAGGCACCCGGCGCGCCTGCTGGCACCAGCCAGCAGCATCGATAGAGAAACAAGGTTGCGAAGGGAGTTGAGTCATCGGCTACTCGAGTTGGCTGCTAAATGGCGAAAAAACGAAGATACCTGATAGGCAACCCGACACCAACTCACTGAATCAACGGGAAATGGTATGTTAGGCTGAGTCATCTTCCGCTCGATATGGATGGGGTATGCAGCACACGGCACGCTGGATGTGGTTACTGGCCTGGCTCTCTTTGATGGGCCTGCTGACCCTCTATTTTCACTCCCGCAACCAACCGAGCGTCACCGCCAGCGGCGAGCTGTTGCTGCGGGCCGACCAGAGTGGCCACTATCGTCTGGAGGGTGCCATCAACGGCCAACCGGTGCAACTGCTGCTCGATACCGGCGCTACACGCATCACCATCCCGCAACAGGTTGCCGAGCGCCTCGGCCTGACAGCTTATGGCAGCAGCCAGGTCAATACCGCTGCGGGGCAGATCCGGGTCGGCAACGGCACCATCGAAACGCTGGCGATGGGGCCATTGACCTTGTACGATCTGGCCATCTTTATCAATCCGGCGGCAGACGGTGACGAAGTGCTGGTTGGCATGAACGCCCTCGGTCGGCTGGAGCTGGTTCAAAAGGAGCGGCAACTGCTGCTCAGACCCTTGCAGGAATAAGGCATGTTTCAACAGGATGTCAGCCGCGCCGTGCGCGCCGCACTACTCGAAGATCTGGGCGATGCCCTCACCACGCTGGACCAACCGGACGCCAGTGCCGATATCACCGCCCAGCTGATCCCGGCCGACCGGATGGCCAGCGCCCGGGTCATCACCCGTGAGGCCGGTGTGTTCTGCGGCCAGCCCTGGGTGGATGAAGTGTTCGTACAACTCGGCGGCGACGTGAAGGTGGAGTGGAAGGTGCAGGATGGGGAAGTGCTCTCCCCCAATCAGGAGCTGTTCCGCCTCCACGGCCCTGCCCGCCGGCTGCTGACCGGCGAGCGCAATGCGCTGAACTTTGTCCAGACCCTCTCAGGCGTCGCCACCCTCACCGCTCGCTATGTGGCTGAACTGGAGGGCACCGACTGCCGCCTGCTCGACACCCGCAAGACCATTCCTGGGCTACGCACCGCCCAGAAGTATGCGGTCACCTGTGGCGGCGGCAAAAACCACCGCATCGGCCTCTACGACGCCTATCTCATCAAAGAGAACCATATCCTCGCCTGTGGCGGCATCGCCGAGGCAATTAGCGAGGCTCGTCGGCTCAATCCGGGCAAACCGGTGGAGGTGGAAGTGGAATCACTGGCAGAACTGGAGCAGGCGCTGGCGGCCAATGCCGATATCGTGATGCTCGATAACTTTGATGTGACCATGATGCGGGAGGCGGTCGCCATCAATCAGGGGCGCGCCAAGCTGGAAGTTTCCGGTAATGTGACGCTGGACACCCTGGCCGAGTTCGCTGCCACCGGCGTCGACTTTATCTCGGTCGGGGCGCTCACCAAGCATGTGCGGGCACTCGATCTCTCCATGCGTTTTATCCAGCAGTGAGCCAAATTACCGGGACCTGAGCAAATACTCGGCCTAACCGGACAAACAACTTGCAAAAGGCGCCATGGGCGCCTTTTCTTTATGCAGGATCCCTCGGCAAAGGAGTGTTAAGACGGACCCGATTCCGGAAATATAAAGAGTCATAGGAGGCCACTTCTTTTATGACACGCATCAAGTTTTTGCTAAATGAAAGAAGTGTGATTAACAAAATAGACAATCTCTGTTGCCACCCCTGACAGCTCGGATAAGATACTGACGTGCAGATGATTTTCCACCGGCACTTCCCAGGAACCAAGGATAAAAGGATATTTTTCATGAACAGTAAAATGAAGAAACAATCAGGCTTTACCCTTATTGAATTGATGATCGTGGTCGCGATCGTGGCCATTCTGGCGGCGGTAGCGCTGCCAGCGTATCAAAGCTATACCAAAAAGGCTAAATTCACTGAAGTAGTTGCGGCTACTGGCCCGGCAAAAACGGCCTTTGAGGTATGTATCCAAACCTCGGGGGATGCAACTACATGCCTTGATGCGGTAGCAGCAGCAACCTCTGGCGCATTTAATACAGCTATTGTTCAGAGTGTTTCAGCTACAGCCGCCACCGCTGCAGCTCCGGTTATTACCGCTACTGGTACAAGCGCTGCACCAGGCACTTATACAATGACGGGTACTGTAACCAGCGCTAACCAAGTAACGTGGACTAAAGCCTGTACACCAGCAGACCTCTGCTAACGCATGACCTCTAGCCCTAATAGCGGCCTGGCGTTAAGCCTGGCCGCCTCTTCGCTTATTAGTGAGGAGGAGTCCCAGCGCTATCTGAGCCAGGCGAAGGCCCAGCGCAAACCCTTTGTCACCTTTCTGATAGAAAACGACATCCTCGACAGCAAGGCGCTCGCCGATTTTTGCGAGCTGGAGTATGGGGTACCTCTGCTGGATCTTGCCGCCTTCGATTTGGCCGAGATCCCGCAGAAGTACCTCAATCAGAAGCTGATTGAGAAACACCACGTGCTGCCCATCTACACCCAGGGCCACACCCTCTATATCGCCATGTCGGATCCGACCAATGTCTCGGCACTGGAGGACTTCGGCTTCAGCTTCGGGCTCCATACCGAGGCGCTGCTGGTGGAGGAGAACAAGCTCACCGCCGCCATCGGCAAGCTGCTGGAGAGCGAAAACGACGCCCTCGGCATGGAGGATATCGACGAAGCCGAGATTTCGGATCTCGAAGTCTCCGACGAGAACAGTCGACTGGACGAGAGCGTCAATACCGCCGATGACGACGCCCCCATCGTCAAGTACATCAACAAGATCCTGATGGATGCCATCAAGCGCGGCGCCTCCGACCTGCACTTCGAGCCTTACGAGTTCAAGTATCGGGTGCGCTTTCGCATCGATGGCATTCTGCACGAAATCGCCACTCCGCCGGTCAATCTGGCCAACCGCTTCTCTGCCCGCCTCAAGGTGATGGCGCGGCTCGATATCGCCGAGCGGCGGCTGCCGCAGGATGGCCGCATCAAATTGAAGCTGTCGCGCAACAAGTCGATGGATATGCGGGTTAATACCCTGCCCACCATGTGGGGGGAGAAGATCGTTATCCGTCTGCTCGACTCCTCGGCGGCCCGCCTCAATATCGAGCAGCTCGGCTTCGACGACCGCCAGAAGGCGCAGTACCTGCGTGCTCTCTCGAAACCACAGGGGATGATCCTGGTGACCGGCCCCACCGGTTCGGGCAAGACGGTCTCGCTCTATACCGGCCTCAATATTCTCAACACTACCGAGGTAAACATCTCCACCGCCGAAGACCCGGTTGAGATCAACCTGCCGGGCGTCAACCAGGTGCAGGTCAATCCCAAGGCGGGGCTCACCTTCGCCAGCGCCCTACGCTCCTTCTTGCGGCAAGACCCGGATGTGGTGATGGTGGGGGAGATACGGGATCTCGAAACCGCCGAGATCGCCATCAAGGCTGCGCAAACTGGCCACCTGGTGCTCTCAACCCTGCACACCAACTCGGCAGCCGAAACCCTGACCCGGATGATGAATATGGGAGTGCCCGCCTTCAATATCGCCTCTTCGGTCACCCTGATCATGGCCCAACGGCTGGCACGTAAACTGTGCGACCACTGCAAGGCGCCGGAGGTGGTGCCGGAAGCAGAGCTGCTGGAGCTGGGTTTTACCCCGCAGCAGCTGGCAGCCGGCTTGCGGCTGTTCAAACCTGTGGGGTGCAAGGAGTGTTCCGGCGGCTACAAGGGGCGGGTCGGCATCTACGAAATCATGTTGATGTCGGAGAACATCGCCAAATTGATCATGCAGGGGGCAAACTCCCTGCAAATTGCCGCTATCGCGCAGAAGGAGGGGATGCGCACCCTGCGCACTTCGGGACTGGAGAAGGCACGCCTCGGTGTCACCAGCCTGGCAGAGGTCAACCGGGTCACCACCAATTAAACCTCGCCAAGATGCGAGCAAGATGATTTACCAGCAAACGACCAGATGGTGCCAAGCCGTTTGAGGATATTTATCAGGTCAGATGGTTCAGGGATTCCCTGACCATCCGCCCAATTGCAGGATGCAAAGATGGCAACCCTAACGAAAAAGAACAATACCCCCAAAAAAGTCTTCGCCTACCGCTGGCACGGGGTTAATCGCAAGGGGCAGAAGGTCTCTGGCGAGCTGCAGGCTGACAGCATCAATACCGTCAAGGCGGAGCTGCGCAAGCAGGGGGTCAACGTCACCAAGGTGGCCAAAAAATCCCAAGGGCTCTTCTCCAAGGGTGGCGCCAAGATCAAGCCGATGGATATCGCCATCGTTTCCCGCCAGATCACTACCATGCTCTCCGCCGGCGTACCACTGGTACAGAGTCTGCAGATCATCGCCCGCAGCCACGAGAAAGCTGCCATGCGCGAACTGATGGGGGAGATTGCCGCAGATGTCGAAACCGGCACCCCCATGTCGGAGGCGTTGCGCCGCCACCCCCGCCATTTTGACGATCTCTACTGCGATCTGGTGGAAGCAGGAGAACAATCCGGTGCGCTGGAGACCATCTACGACCGTATCGCCACCTATCGGGAAAAGTCGGAAGCGCTCAAGTCGAAGATCAAGAAGGCAATGTTCTATCCCACCATGGTTATTCTGGTGGCCATCGTGGTGACTTCCATCCTGCTGCTGTTCGTCATCCCCCAGTTCGAGGATATCTTCAAGAGCTTCGGCGCCGAGCTGCCGGTGTTCACCCAGTTTGTCATCGGCATCTCACGCTTTATGCAGAACTGGTGGTATGTCTTCTTTGGCGGAGCTGCACTCGCCATCTTCCTCTATGTACGCGCCTGGCGCGCCTCCCAGAAGGTAAAGGACAATACCGACAAGTTTGTACTTACCATCCCGGTGGTCGGGATGATCCTGCACAAGGCGGCCATGGCTCGCTTTGCCCGTACACTCTCAACCACCTTCTCGGCCGGCATTCCACTGGTCGATGCACTCATCTCGGCGGCCGGCGCTTCAGGCAACTATGTCTATCGCACCGCAGTAATGGCCATTCGCAACGAGGTAGTGGCAGGTATGCAGATCAACGTGGCGATGCGCACCGTCGATCTCTTTCCCGACATGGTGATCCAGATGGTGATGATCGGCGAGGAGTCCGGCGCCATCGATGATATGCTCTCCAAGGTTGCCACCATCTTCGAGCAGGAGGTGGACGACCTGGTCGATGGCCTCACCAGCTTGTTGGAACCCCTCATCATGGTGGTGCTGGGGGTGCTGGTCGGCGGCATGGTTATTGCCATGTACTTGCCCATCTTCAAGCTTGGCGACGTGGTGGGCTGATTCATCAGGGCATGGCGCCACAACCATGCCCTTCCCCTCATTTAATAACTGACGGTTGGTTATGACACTTCTTCTCGAGCTGGCTCACGGCTTGCCTTGGCTCTATTTCTCGCTGGTTTTTATCTTTTCCCTGATGATCGGCAGTTTCCTCAACGTGGTGATCCACCGCTTGCCCATCATGCTGGAGCGGGAGTGGCAGGCCGAGTATCGCGGCTACTTTTCCCCCGATGAGGAGGCCACTGCGCCAGAGCGCTACAACCTGATGGTCCCCCGCTCCGCATGCCCTCACTGTGGCCACGCCATCACTGCGCTGGAAAACATCCCGCTGTTGAGCTGGCTCTGGCTCAAGGGGCGTTGCCGCGGCTGTCAGGCCCCCATCTCGGCCCGCTATCCGCTGGTGGAGCTGCTGACCGCCCTGCTCTCGGTTGCTGTTGCCATGGTGATTACACCAGGCTGGGGCACGCTGGCCGCCCTGCTGCTGACCTGGGTACTGGTCGCCCTCACCTTTATCGATCTCGACAAGATGTTGTTGCCAGACCAGCTCACCCTGCCCCTGCTGTGGAGCGGGCTGCTGTTCAATCTGGCAGGTGGCTTCGTCCCCTTGGCTGATGCAGTGATTGGCGCCATGGCGGGCTATCTGGTGCTCTGGAGCCTCTACTGGGCTTTCAAGCTGCTCACCGGCAAGGAGGGGATGGGATATGGCGACTTCAAGCTGCTGGCGGCGCTGGGCGCCTGGCTCGGCTGGCAGGCGCTGCCCATAATTCTGCTGCTCTCATCCCTGGTCGGCGCCGTGATCGGCATCAGTCTGATCGCTTTGCACAAACACCATCAGAGTAAGCCCATCCCCTTTGGCCCCTACCTCGCCATCGCGGGCTGGATTGCCCTGCTGTGGGGCGATACCATCACCAACTGGTATCTCTCTACCCTGCTTTGAGCAAGAGGCTCCCATGTATGTAGTTGCTATCACTGGTGGTATCGGCAGCGGCAAGACCACCATCGCCAATCAGTTTGCCGAGCTGGGTATCGAGGTGGTGGATGCCGATGTGATCGCCCGCGAGGTCGTTGAGCCGGGCACCCAGGCTCTTGCCGCCATCGCCGACCATTTTGGCCCGGATGTGATTGAGCCGAGCGGTCAACTCGACCGCCGCACCCTGCGCGAACGGGTCTTCAGCGACCCGCAAGCCAAGACCTGGCTCAACGCCTTGCTCCATCCACTCATTCGCAGCGAGATGCAGCGCCAATGTGCTGCTGCCCGCTCACCTTACTGCCTGCTGGTGGTGCCGCTGCTGGTGGAGAACAAACTCACCGGCCTCGCCGACCGGGTGCTGGTGATCGATGTGGACGAAGCCACCCAGATTGAGCGAACCTGCCGTCGGGATGGCGTCAGCACCGAGCAGGCCAAAGCCATCATCGCTGCTCAGGCGAGCCGGACAGAACGGCTAGCTGTGGCGGATGATGTCATCGAAAACCACAATGACAGCGAAATGGCGATTAAAACGCGGATTTTGGCACTGCACGAGACATATCTGGCAATTGCCTCTCAACAAGCCCGCCAAGTGTGAGTACACTAGGCCGGTTTATGGCTGGCCAGGATTAGGCATGATTTACGATTTCCCCCTCAATGAAAAAAGCCGGACCTACCTGCGTCTGGAGTCCCTATTTTCCCAGATCCGCGACAATCTGGAGAGTGAACAATCCTGGGCACATATCGCCTTCTTCAAGGGGCTGTTCGATCTGCAGGAGTTGCTGGAGCGTGGTGACCTGCGCGCCGACCTCATCAAGGATCTGGAGCGTCTCGGCCAGCGTCTGAGCCACTGGGCCAGCCTGCCCGACGTCGATCTGGAGCAGATCAAACTGATGCAGCAAGAGAGCAGCCAGCTCTCCCGCAACCTGCTCAATTCACCACGCCCGGGTGCCCGCCTGAAAGAGGATCGTCTGCTCGGCTCCATCCGCCAGCGTTTCTCCATCCCGGGTGGCCTGTGTGCCTTCGATGTGCCGCAGCTGCACCACTGGCTCGGAACCCCGGCCATCACCCGTCACCAGCAGATGCAGGGCTGGCTGAGCGATATCAACCTGCTGATGAATGCCATCACACTGCTGCTGCGCCTGTGGCGCGAATCAGGCAGCTTCAGTGAGCAGGTTGCGAGCAACGGTTTCTTCCAGGACACCGCCGAGAGCGCCGAGCTGATCCGCATCAAGCTGCCGGGCAATCTGTTCTGCTACCCGACCCTGAGCGGCCACAAGAACCGCTTCGCCCTGCGCTTTCTGCCCACCGCAGAACAGCCGATTGGCGACGTGCCGTTCCAGCTCGCCTGCTGCTAAGGAGGGCTTATGGTCACCAAGGTAAAGTGTCCAACCTGCCAGAGCGAAGTGGAGTGGGGCCCGCAGAGTCCGTTCCGCCCCTTCTGCAGCAAGCGCTGCCAGCTGATCGATCTCGGCGAATGGGCCGATGAAGAGAAGCGCATTCCCGGCGAAATCAACCCGGACCTGCTGCCGGAGCCGGAAGAGGGTGACCAGTGGCTATAAGCCTGCGGCCACTCGCCTCTGTAAAATGAAGAAAAAGGGCCAATTGGCCCTTTTTCATACTTGTTGATGACTACCGGCTCACGCCAGCAGGCCTTGAAGCCGCGCGACAATCGGACCGTTGGCATCGGGAAAGTGGTAGTTGTGCAGCTCAGCCACCGGCACCCATAGACACTCCTGCCCCTCCTTGCCGAACGGATCGCCGCTGAAACGGGTCACCTTCCAGATATCCAGCAACACCTGCTTCTCGGGGTAGTCGTGCTGCAGCTCCATAAAAGGGGCACAATCCTGCACCCGGATGCCGATCTCTTCCCACAGCTCCCGATCCAGTGCGGTGAGCAGATCCTCACCGGACTCTACCTTGCCACCGGGAAACTCCCAGCGATCACCCTGATGGCGATCGGAGGAGCGTTTGGCGATGAAGATATCGCCCCGTTCATTCTCGATGACGCCAACCGCCACCCAGATCCGTTTTTTCTGTTCCATCAATTACCTCTGTTCGCTTGTTGCCACCAATAACAAGGCGGGCACTTGGCCCGCCTGTTATGGCATAGCGTCGATCAGGTCAACTGACCGTGGCAATGCTTGTACTTCTTGCCGGAGCCGCACGGGCAGGGATCGTTGCGGCCAACCTTCTGCTCGTCGCGTACGAAAGTGGTGTGGCCCTCTTCGCCTGCGGTCTGTTCATCGGCCAGCTGGTTCTCGGCAGCGGCGTGGGTGTAGGTACGGGGAGCGGCTTCCGCCTGCTGGCGCTGCTGCTCTTCCATCGCTTCCACATCACGCTCCTGCACCTGAACACGGCTCAGAATGCTGACCACGTCGCGCTTGAGGGTTTCCAGCATCTGGGTAAACAGATCGAAGGATTCACGCTTGTACTCCTGCTTGGGGTTCTTCTGGGCGTAGCCGCGCAGATGGATGCCCTGACGCAGGTGATCCATGGCAGCCAGATGCTCTTTCCACAAACCATCCAGAGTTTGCAGCATCACCGCCTTCTCGAAGTTGCGCAGCACCTCTTTGCCAACCAGCTCCTCCTTGTGGGCATAGAGCTTGGTGGCTTCGTCCAGAATGCGCTCGCGCAGCTTCTCTTCGTAAAGCTTGTCATCTTCCGCCAGCCACTGCTGCAACGGCAGATCCAGCGCGAAATCGGCCTTCAGGCGCGCTTCCAGACCCGGTACATCCCACATCTCTTCCAGAGACTGGGGCGGGATATACTCATCGATCACGCTGCCGTAGACATCATCACGGATAACGTGGATGGTCTCGGAGATGTCGTTGGTATCCAGCAGCTCGTTACGCTGCTCGTAGACCACCTTGCGCTGGTCGTTGGCAACGTCATCAAACTCCAGCAAGCTCTTGCGGATGTCGAAGTTGCGACCTTCCACCTTGCGCTGGGCATTTTCGATCGCCTTGGTGACCCAGGGGTGTTCGATGGCTTCGCCCTCTTCCATGCCCAGCTTCTTCATCATGCCGGTGACGCGATCAGAGGCGAAGATCCGCATCAGGGTATCTTCCATGGAGAGGTAAAAGCGGGAGGAACCCGGGTCACCCTGACGACCGGAACGGCCGCGCAGCTGGTTGTCGATACGACGGGATTCGTGACGCTCGGTACCGATAATGTGCAGACCACCGGCGACCAGCACGGCATCGTGGCGCACCTGCCAGGCCGCTTTCAGCTCGGCAATCTGCTCCTCGGTCGGGTTCTCCAGCTTGGCGATCTCTGCCTGCCAGTTGCCGCCCAACACGATATCGGTACCACGACCGGCCATGTTGGTGGCGATGGTGACAGCACCAGTCTGGCCTGCTTGGGCAACGATCTCCGCCTCCATGGCGTGGAACTTGGCGTTCAGTACCTGATGCGGGATCTTCTCCTTGGTCAGGATGCCGGAGAGCAGCTCTGAGTTTTCGATGGAGACGGTACCCACCAGCACCGGCTGGCCGCGCTCCACACACTCGCGAATATCCTTGACGATGGCAGCATACTTCTCATTGGCGGTCAGGTAGACCAGATCGCCCATGTCCTTGCGCACCATCGGCTTGTTGGTCGGGATAACCACGGTATCCAGGCCATAAATCTGTTGGAATTCAAAGGCTTCGGTATCTGCAGTGCCGGTCATCCCCGCCAGCTTGTTGTAGAGACGGAAGTAGTTCTGGAAGGTGATAGATGCCAGCGTCTGGTTCTCGTTCTGGATCTTCACCCCTTCCTTTGCTTCAACGGCCTGATGCAGACCATCGGACCAGCGACGACCCGGCATGGTACGACCGGTGTGCTCATCGACGATGACGATCTCGTCCTTCTGGACGATGTAGTCCACATTGCGCTCGAACAGGGTATGAGCACGCAGACCGGCGTTGACGTGGTGCAGCAGGCTGATGTTTGAGGCGGAGAACAGGGAGTCGTTCTCGTCCAGCAGCCCCTCTTTCTTGAGCAGCTCTTCCACGAAGATCTGGCCGTTTTCGGTCAGCAGGGCCTGACGGTTCTTCTCGTCCACCGTGTAGTGACCGTCACCGGTGTACTCTTCGGTGTCTTCCTTGTCCTGCTTGACCAGCAGCGGGATCAGCTTGTTGACGCGAATATAGAGCTCTGAGCTGTCTTCGGCCGGGCCGGAGATGATGAGCGGAGTACGGGCTTCATCGATAAGCACCGAGTCAACCTCGTCCACCAGCGCGTAGTTAAGCGGGCGCTGTACGCGCTGCTCCGGCGAGAACGCCATGTTGTCACGCAGGTAGTCGAAACCGAATTCGTTGTTGGTACCGTAGGTGATATCGGCAGCGTAGGCGTCACGCTTCTGGGACGC
The DNA here is from genome assembly GCF_049175415.1 of Aeromonas sp. 600527. Taxonomy (NCBI): domain Bacteria; kingdom Pseudomonadati; phylum Pseudomonadota; class Gammaproteobacteria; order Aeromonadales; family Aeromonadaceae; genus Aeromonas; species Aeromonas sp. 600527. The sequence continues at coordinate 87,616 of NZ_JAAKVA010000010.1, forward strand.
ATCCATGCCGGGCACGTTGCACGCAACGGTCATGCCGAGGAAAGCAAACAGCGGACGGTTAGCTTCCGCATCACGCTTGGCCAAGTAGTCGTTCACGGTCACCACGTGCACGCCACGACCGCTCAGGGCATTCAGGTAGGCCGGCAGGGTCGCGGTCAGGGTCTTACCTTCACCTGTCTTCATTTCTGCAATGCGGTTGGAGTTCAGCACCATACCGCCGATCAGCTGTACGTCGAAGTGACGCATGCCGAACACCCGCTTGGAGGCTTCACGCACAGTCGCGAACGCTTCCGGCAGCAACTGCTCCAGAGTCTCGCCCTGCTCGATACGCTGACGGTATTCAGCCGTTTTGGCCTGCAACTCGGAATCGGAGAGAGCCTCGAACTGCGGCTCCATGGCATTGATCTGTTTTACAATTTTGCGCAAAGCCTTGAGCGTTCTGTCGTTCCGGCTGCCGATAATCTTGGTAAGCAGTGTGCTAATCATGGGTACCAACTATTTCTGGTTATAAAAGCGTTCCGTCACTGGAACTGAAGAAAAAAACCTAACCCCGGCTGGCACTGAGAAAGCGTGCGGGGTTGACCTGACGACCGTCTTTCAACACTTCGTAATGCAAATGGACACCGGTCGCACGACCGGTACGTCCCATCAAGGCAATCTTCTGACCCTGATCAACCATGGTGCCCACCTCGACCAGCAACCTGGAGTTGTGGGCATAGCGGGTGACAAGGCCATTGCCGTGATTAATCTCCACCATATTGCCAAATTCCGGATGACGGCCCGCCCAGCTGACAATGCCAGGCCCGGTGGCCAGAATCGGGGTTCCGGGTTTGCCACGGAAATCGACCCCTTTGTGCATCTTGGCACGCCCGTTGAACGGATCGACCCGTCCACCAAACCCGGACGAGACCCAAACTCGCTCTTGTTTGACTGGCGTGCCGGAAATAAAACCGGCATCGGTGATATGGTGATTCATGATGAAAGATTCAAGTACCGACAGCTGCTCTTCACGGCTGCTGAGCTGCTGGCTGAGGTGTTTCATCGAGGCTTGCAGCTCGTTGAGGCTCACTTCCAGATCTTCATCATAAGAAGGTCCGCCCATGGGGGGCAGCTCTTTGAAATTGAACTCGTCGGGGTCGAGATCGGCCTGCTCGGTCAATCGTTCGCCGAGGGCATTGAGACGGCCAAGCTGGCCTTGCATGGTGCCCACCTGAGCAGCCAACATTGCCAACTGTTCACGGGCTTCGTCGCCACTCTGGTCGACGGACTGTTGCTCGGCAACGGCAAGCGCTACTTCCAGCGCCTCCATTTTCTGGTGCCAACTCTGCCAAAGCCAACCACCACCAAGTGCCAACAGGGAGAGGAGAATACCGCCGACCCAGGCCAGACGTTGTTTGGGCAGGTGCAACTTGCGTCGCTGCTTGCCGTGGAGGATCAGGGTAATGCTCATAGAAATCAGTCTGCTCGGTCAGGTGCGGCCAAGAGCCTGCACGGGAAATAAAACCGGGAGATAATCGGTATTAAAGGATGGAGTAAACAAATGACGGAACGTCGGTGCGGAGAGAGGACCGACGTTCCGTTGCATAGCTATCAGGCCAGAACCAGACCGTTATCGTAGTAAGCGATAGGCGCTTTGTCGCCCTCACCCTCGAAGGTCACCAGTTCCCAAGCCTCCTGCTCGGCCAGCAAGGCACGCAGCAGTTTGTTGTTCAGGGCATGTCCGGTCTTGTAGGCACGGAACTCACCGATGATGCTGCGGTTACACATATAGAGGTCACCGATCGCGTCCAGCATCTTGTGCTTGACGAACTCGTCCTCATAACGCAAACCGTCTTCGTTCAGCACCCGATAGTCATCCAGTACCACGGCGTTTTCCAGGCTTCCGCCCAGCGCCAGGTTCTGGGAACGCAGGTACTCGATATCACGCATGAACCCGAAGGTACGGGCACGGCTGATCTCTTTCACGAAGGAAGCACCGGAGAAGTCCAGTACGCAACGCTGATTGCGCCCTTCAAAGACCGGATGCTGGAAGTCGATCTCGAGATCCATTTTGAAGCCGTTGCGATAGGGGTGGAATTCCGCCCACTTGTCGCCGTCTTCAACCCGGATGCTCTTCTTGATCCGCACAAACTGCTTGGCCGCATTTTGCTCACGGATCCCGACTTCCTGCAGCAGGTAGATAAAGGGATGCGCACTGCCATCCATCACCGGGATCTCGGGCGCGTCAACCTCGACATAGAGGTTGTCGATCCCCATCCCAGCCAGCGCGGCGGAGAGGTGCTCAATGGTAGAGACCCGGACACCGGCTTCGTTGACCAGAGCGGTACAGAGCACGGTATCGCGCACCTGATCGGCATTGGCTGGCAGCTCCACCACAGGATTCAGATCGGTACGCAAGTAAACGATCCCTGTGTTCACAGGTGCCGGACGGAATGTCATGGTGACTTTCCGGCCCGAATGCAGGCCGACACCAGTCGCCTGTACACTCGTTTTCAAGGTTCTTTGTCTAATCATGGGTGTACCCTAAACAGCTTAAAATCCTGACCAGATGGTCGTTGGCAGGCCATCTTAGCACATTCCTTAAGCAACAGACAAACAAGCCTCATCAGAGGCTTAGTCTGCCTGCTTGCGCAGGAACGCCGGAATATCCAGATAATCCGGTTCACGACGGGCTTGCGGCTCGGCGTTGACCACCTTGGCCGGCGCTTCGTCCATCACGCGGCCTTGCATCATGTCACTGACCAGCGGCTGACGCACCGGGCGCTCTTGCACCTGGCTGCTCTTGACTAGCGTGATGTCCGGCTTGCGCTCGGCACCGATACCGGTCGCAACCACGGTCACACGCAGTTCGTCGTGCATTTCCGGATCGATTACGGTACCCACTACCACAGTGGCGTTCTCGGAAGCGAAGGCCTTGACCGCGTTACCCACGGTTTCGAACTCTTCAATGGTCATGTCCATGCCAGCAGTGATGTTGACCAGGATGCCGCGGGCACCGGCCAGATCCACATCTTCCAGCAGCGGGCTGGAGATGGCTTTCTCGGCCGCTTCTTCGGCACGGTCATCACCGGAGGCAGAACCGGTACCCATCATGGCGGTACCCATTTCGCGCATCACGGTACGTACGTCCGCGAAGTCGACGTTGATCAAGCCCGGACGGGTGATCAGCTCGGCAATGCCCTGTACCGCACCAAGCAGTACATCGTTGGCAGCCTTGAAGGCGTCCAGCAGGGAGATACCGCGACCCAGCACCTTCAGCAACTTGTCGTTGGGGATGGTGATCAGGGAGTCAACATTTTTGGAGAGCTCTTCGATACCGTGCGCGGCGAAGCCCATCCGCTTCTTCCCTTCGAAGGAGAACGGCTTGGTCACTACAGCAACGGTCAGGATGCCCATCTCGCGCGCCACTTCGGCCACGATCGGCGCAGCACCGGTACCGGTACCCCCCCCCATACCAGCGGCGATAAACACCATGTCGGAACCGGTCAGCAGCTCACGCAGTGCTTCGCGATCTTCCATGGCCGCATCACGACCCACTTCGGGATTGGCACCCGCCCCCAGACCCTTGGTAATACCACTACCGATCTGCAGGGTGGTGTTGGCACTGGAGTTACGCAGTGCCTGGGCGTCGGTGTTGACGGTGATGAACTCGACACCTTCGATGTTTTGACGAACCATGTGTTCGACAGCGTTGCCGCCGCCGCCACCTACACCGATCACTTTAATGACGGCTTCGTCAGTGTGGCTATCCATAAATTCAAACATGTTGTCTCTCCGCTTTATTTGCCTGACTCAGCAAAATTCTTAGAACTCGCCACGCAGCCAGTTGCTGACCCGTTTGACCAGGCCACCGACGCTTGCCTTGGCGGCATATTCTTTGTTGCTACCTGTTGCCTGATGGGTACGGCCATACTGCAGCAACCCGACTGCGGTCGAGTACACCGGTGCCTGCACGTAATCACTCAGACCACGAATATTCATGGGCTCCCCTACCCTGACCTGACACTGGAAGATCTGCTCTGCACACTCCACAATGCCTTCAATCTGGGCAGCGCCGCCGGTCAAGACCACACCGGCTGCCAGCTGATGCTTGACACCCTGCGCTTTCAACTCGCTTTGTACCCGCACCAGCTCATCATTCACCATGGAGAGCAACTCGGTGTAACGGGGCTCAATCACTTCAGCCAGTGTCTGCCGCTGCAGGCTGCGCGCCGGACGGCCGCCGACACTGGGCACTTCAATATTGTCTTCCTTGCTGACCAGACGACCGAGGGCACAGCCGTAGCGCACCTTGATCGCTTCTGCGTCGAGCGGCGGCGTACCGAAGGCGTAGGCGATGTCGCTGGTTACAGTGCTGCCAGCGTACGGGATCACCTTGGTGTGGCGCAGTGCGCCGCCGGTAAACAGCGACATGTCCATAGTGCCGCCACCGATGTCCACCACGCAGACCCCCAGCTCTTTCTCGTCTTCAGTCAACACTGCGTAGCTGGATGCCAGCGCGGAGAAGATCAGTTGATCGACCCGCAGCCCTACCTTCTCGACACACTTCTCGATGTTGCGAGCCATGTCGTTATGGCAGGTGATGAGATGCACCTTGGCCGCCATCCGCACGCCGGAGAGGCCGACCGGATTCTTGATCCCTTCCTGATAGTCGATGGCAAACTCCTGGGGCAGCACGTGCAGCACACGCAGCTCGTCGGAGAGGCGAACCGACTTGGCGGTGTGGATCACGTTGTCCACATCCTCCTGGGTCACCTCCTCATCGGAGATGGGCACCATGCCGGTCTCGTTGCGGCAGTCGATATGCTTGCCGGACAACCCCAGATAAACCGAGCTGATCTGGCAATCCGCCATCATCTCGGCCTCTTCCACCGCACGGCGCAGTGACTTGACCACGGAATCGAGGTCGTTGACCCCTCCCTTCTCCATCCCGCGGGAGGCGTGACTGCCCATACCGATGACGTTCAGTTCACCGTCCGGCAATACTTCCCCGACCAGAACCGCCACCTTGGTTGTGCCGATATCCAGTCCGACAATCAAATTCCTATCTGCGGTGTTGGTCATGCACTTTCTCTTCGCTCTTCTTCCAGCCAACTGCCACACCGGTATCGTATCGAAGATCCACATACGCAACCTGCGAACGGGGTTCGATAACCGGGAAGGCATCGATAAACCGCTGCAACCTGAGCGCTATGTCGTTACGCCCCAGAAACAGCTTGATATTGCCATCCAGGGTCAGTTCCCAGGCATGGCGGGGGGTCAGATTCACCCCCAACAACTTGTATCCCTTGGCCGCCAGCTGCGCTTCGTACTGCCGACTCTCTTTCAACACCATGGCGGCCTGGTCATCCGGCCCAGACAACTGCAACAGCGATGTCTTGACCCGATCCGGCGCACTGAACACCTTGCCCTTGGTGTTGACGAAGCGGTTGCCATTCCAGCGCGCCGCCACATCCTGTTCCGTCAGGTAAACCTTGATCTTGTTCGGCCACTTCTTGCGTACCGATACCGAGGCTACCCATGGCAAGGCATTAAGCCGTGCCTGCAATTCGTTGACATCCAACTCGAAGAAGTTGCGTGACTCGGCACCATCCAGCACGGCCAGTCGCAGCTCTTCGGTTTCCAGATACTGGTGTTGCCCCTGCAGCAACAGCTCGCTCATGGGCAACCGGTTGGCATCTGTCAGCCAACCTTTAACATCCAGCGCAGTCCGGTAGCAGCCCCATATCACCAGCAGGAAAAACATCACGCCTACGATGAAGCCGCCCTTGGTGCGCCCCTGTGCCCTTGCCTCCACCCGCTCGATCCCCGTGTAACGCGCTAAACCGGCCTTTTGACAGACCGGTTCGCCATTATATAGGCCCCGGCTTGGCGGTCAAAATACTCATTGGGCCCTCAGGCACCAGATTTCATGCTATCTATGCGCAATTTCATTTCGCCGAGACGACGGGCAAGTGCCCCAACGTTCCCCGCCCCCTGAGTCAGCACCAAATCCCCCTCACCAATCAAGTCGGCCAGCACGACAGGTACGTCATCTGGCGTGGCGACGAAGATGGGTTCCAGGTTGCCACGCGAGCGAATGGAGCGGCACAGAGCCCGTCCATCAGCCCCCGGGATCGGATCCTCACCGGCAGCATAAACCTCCAGCATCACCAGTACATCTACCTTGGAGAGCACATCTGCGAAGTCCTCGTAGAGGTCTCGGGTGCGGGTATAACGGTGCGGCTGGAACACCATTACCAGACGCTTCTCGGGCCAACCGGCACGAGCAGCGTTGATGGTGACCTTCACTTCGCTCGGGTGGTGACCGTAATCATCCACCAGCATGACCTTGCCGCGCCCGGTTTCGAACTCGCCATACTGCTGGAAGCGACGGCCAACCCCTTCAAACTTGGCCAGCGCACGGATGATGGCCTCGTCGCTAACCCCGTCTTCAGTCGCGACAGCTATCGCCGCGGCAGCGTTCAAGGCATTGTGGATCCCCGGCAAGTTGAGGGTAACCTGCAGTTCGCCCGCCTCTTTGCGACGCACCCGGAAGCTGCTGTGGTTGGTGGTCTGGACAAAATCCAATACCTGCACATCAGCGTCGTCAGAGAGACCATAAGTCAAGGTCGGACGAGCAATCTCCGGCAACATACCACGGATCACCGGATCATCGATGCAGACTACCGCCAGCCCGTAGAAAGGCAGGTTGTGCAGAAACTCGATGAATGTGGCCTTCAGCTTGGAGAAATCACCGCCGTAGGTGTCCATGTGATCCGCTTCGATATTGGTCACGATAGAGACCATCGGTTGCAGATGCAGGAAGGAGGCGTCACTTTCGTCTGCTTCGGCAATCAGATAGCGGCTGCTGCCCAGACGGGCATTGGTGCCGGCACTGTTGAGCAAGCCACCGATAACGAAGGTCGGATCGCGGTCGGCTTCGGCATAGATGCTCGCCACCAGACTGGTGGTGGTGGTCTTGCCGTGGGTGCCGGCAATGGCGATGCCGTGACGGAAACGCATCAACTCAGCCAACATCTCGGCGCGACGCACCACCGGGATACGTAGCTCGCGGGCAGCCAGCAGCTCCGGGTTGTCCTGTTTGATGGCGGTGGAGACCACCACCACGCTGGCGCCCTCGACGTGCACGGCACTATGACCGACAAAAATGTGGGCGCCCAGTCCTGCCAACCGTTCGGTCACTGCATTGCGACCCAAGTCAGAACCTGTCACCTGATACCCTTCGTTGGCAAGCACTTCGGCGATTCCGCCCATACCAGCACCACCGATGCCGATAAAGTGGATGCGACGCACGCGGCGCATTTCGGGGATCACAGTACGCAGTTTTGCCAGTTCAACCTTGGTCATAATCGTCTCTTTAGTCTGCCGCAGGCAATGTGCCGTCAAAGCGCGGCTGCACGGCGGCATCAATACATACAGGTACAAGGCTGCACGGTGTCACCGCTGCAACCTTGCTCATCAATCTTTACCACTCTGCCCACTGGCGAGCTGTTTGCACTCATCTGCAACCCGCTCGGCCGCATCTGTGATGGCAACGCGACGAGCCGCTTTCGCCATGTTAAACAGGGTCTCCCGGCGACCAGCCAGCCAGGTCAGGCGTGCCGCGAGTGAGGTTGTGTTCAGCTCGGACTGGGGCAGGAACTCGGCCGCACCGCCGTCGACCAGGGTCAAGGCGTTACGGGTCTGGTGATCATCCACCGCATGGGGGAGCGGCACGAAAATGGCTGCTACCCCGGCGGCGGCCACCTCGGATACCGTCAGTGCTCCCGCCCGGCAGACCACCAGATCTGCCCAGGCGTAGGCGCCAGCCATATCCTTGATAAATTCACTCACCTCGGCATTGATACCGTGCTGGGCATAGGCAGCAGATACTGTCTCGGCATTGCCCTTGCCACACTGGTGACGCACCTCGATAGGCACACCAGCCGCAGCAACTGCAGCGGGTACCTGCTGGTTGAGCACGCGGGCACCCAGGCTACCACCAACGATCAGCAGATGCAGCGGCTCGGCTTCGCTGCGCAGCTGCGGATCCGGCAGGGCAACCACTTCGGGACGCACCGGATTGCCGACCACAGCGGTGCGGCGGCTCGGCGCGAAGGCGCCCGGAAATGCCATCAGCACCCGCTTGGCAATACGCGCCAGCAGCTTGTTAGTCATGCCTGCAGCAGCATTCTGCTCATGGAGCAGCAACGGGATACCAGAGAACCAGGCAGCCACGCCCCCTGGACCGGAGGCAAAGCCCCCCATACCGAGCACTACATCAGGGCGAACGGTCTTGAGCACCTGACGCGCCTGCAAGATGGATTTGACGATACGATAGGGCGCCATCAGCAGTCGCTTGATGCCGTTGCCACGCACCCCCTGAATATCGATAAAGGAGATGGGATAACCATGGGCGGGCACCAGCTCCGCCTCCATCCGGTCCGCCGTCCCCAGCCAGTGGACAGTCCAGCCCTGCTCCCTCAGTCGATCAGCCACGGCCAGACCGGGAAAGACATGCCCCCCGGTACCACCTGCCATCACCAACAGCGTCTTGCTCACTAAACCTCCCGCACCCGCGCCTGGGCAGTCGCCTGACGCAACTCAAAATCGATTCGAATCAACATGCTCACCGCCACTGTCATGATGATGAGACTCGAGCCACCGTAACTGACCAGCGGCAGGGTCAAGCCCTTGGTCGGCATCATGCCGCTGGCCGCGCCGACGTTGACGAAAGTCTGGAAACTGAACCAGATGCCGATACCGATAGCCAGATAGCCATCATAAAGGCGGTCGGCTTGCAGGGCGCGATGCCCCAGCTTCAACGCCTTGATCGCCAACGCAAAGATGAGACACAGGGCGCCCAGTACCCCAACGTAACCCAGCTCTTCGCCGAGGATCGCAAACACAAAGTCGGTATGCGCTTCCGGCAGGTACTCCATCTTCTGGATGGAGTTGCCGAGCCCCTCGCCAAACCAGCTGCCACGGCCAAACGCCATCAGCGATTGGGTCAACTGGTAGCCACTGCCAAACGGATCGGCCCAGGGATCCATAAAAGAGGTCACCCGACGCATCCGGTAGGGCTCGACGATGATCAGCATGATCACCCCGCCAAGACCGCCACCGATGAGGATCATGAACTGCCACAGTTTGGCGCCAGCCAGAAACAGCATGCCGAACGAGGTGACGAACATCACCACGGTCGACCCCAGATCCGGTTGCAACAGCAGCAAGATCGCCAGCACCCCGAATACCGCCAGGGGTTTCAGGAAGCCAAGCCAGGCTTCACGCACCTCGTTCTGACGCCGCACCAGATAACCGGCCAGATAGACGAATAGCGCCAGCTTGCCAAACTCGGCCGGCTGCAGGTTGAAGGGGCCCAGTGGCAGCCAACGCACCGCACCGTTGACATTGCGCCCGACCACCAGCACCAGCACCAGCAGCAGAATGGCCAGCAACAGCATGGGTCCGTTGTACTCCTGCCAGCGCGCCATCGGCACCTGCAACACAAACCAGGAGATACCGAGCGCCATCACCAGAAACATTGCGTGACGCTTCACAAACATGAAGGGATCATCCCCCAGGGAGATCCCCTCCGGGATCGAAGCTGATGCCACGATCACCACCCCGACCGCCATCAGGGAGAGCGCCAGCAACACCAACTGCCGGTCATAGAGGCCGGCAGGGCGCGCCGGCAATAGCCAGCGCTGGAACAGACCTGCGGCTGCGCGAAGGGCATTCATAGCGCCATCACCATCTCGGTAAAGCGATCGCCACGCACCTCGAACGACTTGAACTGATCCAGGCTGGCACAGGCTGGCGCCAGCAGCACCCAGTCACCGGGCTTGGCATCGGCCGCCGCTTTGGCAACCGCAGCGGCCAGGTCGGCCACCCGTTCGGTCTGCTCGCCCAGCGCCAGCAGCACCTCGGCATCCTGACCGAAGCAGTACATGTGATCGATCTGGTTGCCCAGCAGCGCCTGGATCGGGCCAAAGTCCTGCCCCTTGCCCTGACCACCGGCCAGCAGCAACAGGCGCCCCTTGACCGATTCACGGACACCGGCAACGGCAGCTAGCGTAGCTCCCACGTTGGTGGCTTTGGAGTCGTTGATCCAGCGCACCCCGTTCACTTCGCGCACGAAACGGGCACGGTGGGGCAAGCCTTCAAAGCGGCGCAGCACGGTGAGCTGGGCAGCGCGGGGAATGCCGACCGCATCGCACAGCGCCATGGCGGCCAGCGCGTTGGCCTGATTGTGTGCGCCGACGATCTTCATCTCGTCCACCGCCAGCAGCGGCTCGCCGTGCAGGGTCAACCAGTAGCGGCCATCCAGCAGGCAGCGGCCATAGCCATTGCAGTCAAGACCAAAGCTCTGCCACACCTGACCCACATCGGGCAAAGTCTGGGGATCGTCGCGATTGACCAGAATGTGTTTGGAGTGCTGATGGATCTCCATCTTGGCGGCACGGTAGTCGGCCATACCCTGATAGCGATCCATGTGATCTTCAGAGAGGTTCAGCACCACAGAGGCGGCAGCACACAGGCTGTGAGTGGTCTCCAGCTGGAAGCTGGAGAGCTCCAGTACGCAGAGATCCATCGGCTGCTTGAGCAGCTCCAGCGCAGGCGTGCCGATATTGCCGCCCACGCCCACCTTGAGCCCGGCTTCGGCAATCATCTCACCCACCAGAGTAGTGACTGTGCTCTTGCCATTGGAACCTGTGATGGCGATGACCGGTGTCTCAGTCTCGCGAACGAACAACTCTATATCGCCGACTATCTGTACACCACACTCGGCAGCCGCTTTCAATTCAGGGGTAGCCAGGGCAATGCCCGGACTCGCTACAATCATGTGCGCCTGTTTGAGTCGCTCACCATCCAGCCCGTGAATGAGTTCCACCTCGGCAGGCAGTTGATCCTTGCCGGGCGGGTTGGCGCGAGTGTCCATCACCAGCGGGGTGACACCACGGCCGAGGAAGTAGTCGACGCAGGAGAGTCCGGTTTTGCCGAGTCCGATAACGATGACCATAGCCTTACCTCACCTTCAGGGTGGCAAGACCCAGCAGTACCAGCACGAGGGTGATAATCCAGAAACGCACGATAACGCGCGGCTCCGGCCAGCCCTTCTTCTCGTAGTGGTGATGGATCGGCGCCATGCGGAAGATCCGCACGCCGCGCAGCTTGTAAGACCCCACCTGCAGAATCACCGAGACGGTCTCCATCACAAAGACACCGCCCATGATCACCAGCAGGAACTCCTGGCGTACCAGAACGGCGATAGTGCCAAGCGCGCCGCCCAGTGCCAGGGAACCAACGTCCCCCATGAAGACCTGTGCCGGATAGGTGTTGAACCAGAGAAAGCCCAGACCTGCCCCGACGATGGCAGTACAGACGATCACCAGCTCGGAGGTATAGGGCACATAGGGGATATGCAAGTAGCTGGCAAAATTGACGTTACCGGTGGCCCAGGCGATCAGGGCGAAGCCCCCCGCCACCATCACGGTCGGCATGATGGCCAGACCATCCAGACCATCGGTCAGGTTGACCGCATTGGAGGTGCCAACGATGACAAAATAGGTGAGCAGGATAAACATCAGACCAAGCTGCGGCATCACATCCTTGAGGAAGGGCACCACCAGCTGGGTCTGGCCATCATGAGTGGCCGTGGCGTAGAGGAAGACTGCCACTCCAAGCGCAACCGCAGACTGCCAGAAGTACTTCCAGCGGGCGATCAGGCCGTCGGTATTCTTGCGCACCACCTTGAGGTAGTCGTCGGCAAAGCCGATGGCACCATAGGCTCCCAGCACAAACAGCACCAGCCAGACATAGGGGTTGTCGAGGCGGCACCAGAGCAGCACAGACGTGAAAATCGCAGCAATGATCATCAGGCCACCCATGGTCGGGGTGCCCCGCTTGCTGAGGTGGGACTCGGGACCATCGTTGCGAATCACCTGACCGAATTTCAGGATCTGCAGGCGACGGATCAGGCGTGGCCCCATCCAGAGGGCAACCCCCAGTCCGGTGATGATCGACAGGATGGCGCGAAACGTCAGGTAGGAGAAGACGTTGAAGAAGGTGAAGTGCGGGGTGAGCAGTTCGGCCAGCCAGACTAGCATGTGGCTGACTCCTGACGGTCTTTGACCATCTCGACGATATCTTCCATGCGGGAGCCACGGGCGCCCTTGACCAGAATTGAAATTTCCCGATGTGTATCAATCATATGAGCAAGCACTTCAAACAACGACGCCTTGTTATCGAAATGTCGGCCAACCGCGGCATCTGCGGTATGACGACTATGTTCCCCCACTGTCAGCACGGCATCCAGGCCGCACTCGCGGGCATGACGGCCAACCCGGGCATGTTGCTCGGCAGACTCCTCACCCAGTTCCCGCATGTCGCCAAACACCAGCACCTTGAAGCCACTCATGGCGGTCAGGGCATCGATGCCCGCCAGCACCGACTCCACGCTGGCATTGTAGGTATCATCCACCAGATTCAGACCGCCCCAGCGCTGGACGCAGAAGCGCCCCTTGACCGGCGCCATCTGTTCCAGCCCCGCCTTGACGGAGTCGAGGGATGCGCCGAGGGCCAGACAGCCCGCGGCGGCAGCCAGCGCATTGGCCACGTTGTGGCGACCCGGGATCGCCAGAGTCAGGCTCAGCTCACCCTGCGGGGTCACCATCACGAACTCGGCGCAGCCTTGTTCGTTGAGCACAAGGTTGCGCGCGTGGAACGGCTGGCTCTGATCTTCGATGGAGAAGGCGCAGCGAATGCCACGCTCACGCCACTTCGGCCAGAATTCGTTGTCGGCATTGACGATGGCGGTACCGCCTGCGCTCAAGCCTTCAAAAATTTCGCTCTTGGCGTGGTAGATCCCCTCAAGCGAGCCGAAGCCCTCAAGATGGGCAGCTGCAACGTTGTTGATGATGGCGGCATCGGGTTTGGCCAGCGAGGTGGTCCAGGCGATCTCGCCCTTGTGGTTGGCGCCCAGCTCCATCACTGCAAACTGGTGTTGCGGCTCGAGGCGCAGCAGGGTGAGCGGCACGCCCACCTCATTGTTGAAGTTGCCGGCGGTGGCCAGCACCTCTCCTTCATGACGCAGGATGGCGGTCGCCATCTCCTTCACCGTGGTCTTGCCGCAGCTGCCGGTGATAGCCAGCACTTTCGGGTTGATGCGCTCACGCACCAGTTTGCCGAGCCGGCCCAGCCCTTTGAGGCTGTCCGCCACCACCAGCTGGGGGATGGCCAGAGGCAGTTCGCGCTCGACCAGCAGGGCAGAGGCCCCTGCCACCAGCGCCTGATCGCAAAAGTCGTGGGCATCGAAGCGCTCACCGCGCAGTGCAACAAACAGAGCACCAGCACCCAGAGTACGGGTATCGGTGCTGACAGCGGTGATCTCGCCATCTTCGCCAATCAGACGGGCATCAAGTACCTGCGCCAGCTCGGCAAGCCTGAGGGTCATCATTTGAATGACTCCAATAATGTGTGCAAGGCGGCCGCGACGGTTTCCCGGTCGCTGTAGTGCCGCTTGTCGGTTCCTATGATTTGATAATCCTCGTGGCCTTTACCGGCCACCAGGATGATGTCCTGTTTGTTCGCCTGACCGATGGCAAGCGAGATCGCCTTGACCCGATCGTGCTCGACCTGCACCGCAGCAGGATCGCGAAGCCCCGCCACCATGTCGGCCATGATCCGGGCCGGGTCTTCGGTACGGGGATTGTCGTCAGTCAGGATCACGCGATCCGCATACTGCTCAGCCATGGCTGCCATCATGGGACGCTTGCCGCGATCCCGATCGCCACCACAGCCAATCAGGCACCAGAGCTGACCTGCACAGTGCACACGCAGTGCCTGCAATGCCTTCTCCAGCGCATCCGGGGTATGGGCATAATCGACCACCGCCAGCGGCGTAACTCCACCGCCAAAACACTCCATGCGACCGGTCACCGGCTGCAATTGAGGTGCTGTCGCCAACAGCTCGTGGAAGTCATAGCCGAGCACCAGCATCACGCCCATCGCCGCCAGCACATTGCTGACGTTGAAGCGGCCGAGCAAGGGGGCGGATAATACACCATTCCCCCAGCTGGAGTTAATCTGCGCGCGAAAACCTTGCTGGTGAAAATCGAGCTGCTGCGCCGTTAATTGACGGCCGGAATGGTGTTCAATCGGGCCATTCACACTGAAAGCCACCGCTGCCGGGTATTTTTCGAGCCACTTGGCACCCAATGCATCATCCCGGTTGATCACCGCATTCGACTCATCGACCAGTTGCAGCAGCTGCTCCTTGGCCGCGCCATAGGCTTCCATGGTGCCGTGGTAGTCGAGGTGATCCCGGCTCAGGTTGGTAAAGACAGCTGCGGAAAAGGGCAGCGCGGCGACACGGTGCTGCACCAGACCATGGCTGGAGACCTCCATCGCCACCAGATCCGCCCCCTGCTCTTGCAGCGCAGCCAGATTGGCTTGTACCTGCACGGCGCTGCCAGTGGTATTTTCCGCTTCGATCAGATGGCCAAACAGGCCGTTGCCGATGGTGCCCATCACCCCGGCCTTACCACCCAGCAGGGTGCGCCAGTTGGCGACCAGCAATGCAGTGGTGCTCTTGCCGTTGGTACCGGTGATCCCGACCAGCTCCAGTTTTCTCGCTGGCTGGTCGTAGAAATACCCGGCAAGCGCAGAGAGATGAGCGGGCAGATCCCGCATCCCGATACAGGGAGTCGAGGTTGCTGGCGCAACAAATTCACCATCCTCCTCAAACACAACAGCGGTCGCTCCCTGAGCCACCGCCTGTTCGATGAAACGTCTACCATCCACTTGATGGCCACGGATGGCCACGAAAAGCGTGCCGGGCCTGACCCGCCGACTGTCAAGCTGAATATCGGTCAGAGTGAGCGCCGGCGCCTGGATACCGAAGGGGCGCAGTAATGCATCAAGTGCGCGGGACAAGAGGAGCCTCCGTACGGGCAAGTTTGGCGGGCACCGCTGTGGGCACCGCATCAGGACGAATATTGAAGAGTTGCAGTACCCCGCCCATGGCCTCTGCAAACGGTGGGGTCGCCACGGCACCGCCATAGTAGGCACTGCCTTTTGGCTCGTTAATCACAACTACCATGACGAAACGGGGATTACTGGCAGGGGCAAAACCGGCAAACCAGGCCATGTAATCCTTGCCGTAGCCTCCGGCAACGGCGACCTTGGCGGTACCACTCTTGCCACCGACCCGATAACCCGGGATCTTGGCTTTTGGAATGGCGTTGTCGACTACGTACTCCAGCGCCTGCAGCATGGCGGAGGCGTTGTTGTGATCGATCACCTGCTCACCCTTGGGCGGCGTGGTCACCTTGACGATGGAGATGGGCACTCGCTTGCCCTTGTTGGCTAGGGTGGCGTAGGCGGAAGCCAGTTGCAGCGGGGTAACCCGCAGACCATAACCAAATGAAAGGGTCGCCCGCTCGATATCGGACCAGCGCCGACGCTGAGGCAACATACCACCGCTCTCGCCCATCAGTCCGCTGCCGGTATCCATGCCGAAACCGAACATACTGAGGGTGTTGATCATCTCTTGGGCCGGCATCCGTAGCGCGATGCGCGACATGCCAATGTTGGAGGAGTAGCGCAGGATATCGTAAAGGTTGGTCGCCTTGTGAATACTGACGTCCTTGATCTGCTTGGCACCGATAAAGAGCGGACCACCGGGAATGAAATCCTTCCAGCTGGTGACACCCGCCTGCAAGGCACTTAGCAAAATCAGCGGCTTGACTGTGGAGCCCGGCTCGTAGGTATCGGTCACCACCCGGTTGCGCACCCGGAAACTCTGATACTGGCCGCGGTTGTTCGGGTTATAGGAGGGGGTATTGACCATGGCGAGCACTTCGCCGGTCTTGATATCCAGCATCACCATCGAGCCTGACGTTGCCTTGTTCTCGTCGGTTGCGCGTTTGAGCGCCCGATAGGCCAGAGCCTGTACCCGCTGATCGATGCTGAGCTGCAGATCGTTGGCGTTCTTGCCCTCTTTAACGATGCCAAGACGCTCGATGACCCGACCCTGCCGATCCTTGCGCACCCGCATCTCGCCAGGCGTCGCCGTCAGCCACTCGTTGTAGCTGCGCTCGATCCCCTCGATCCCGTTGCCATCGATGTTGGTTACCCCCACCAGGTGGGCGCTGATCTCGCCGGTTGGGTAGAAGCGGCGTGACTCGGGACGCAGATAGACACCACCCAGCTTGAGCCCCTTGATGTATTCGGAGACAGCGGGCGTCACCTGACGCTGCAGATAGACGAAGCGCTTGCTGGGGTTAGCAATACGCTGCTTGAGGGTATTGATGTCGATTTTGAGAACAGCGGAGAGCGCCATCCAGGCGCGCTCGTTGTGAATCGCACCAGACTCGTGCACCGTCTTGGGATCGGCCCAGACCGCCTCGACCGGAACGGAAACAGCCAGCTGTTCACCGTTGCGATCGGTGATCATACCGCGCACAGCCTGGGTGGAGGTGGTACGCAGGGAGCGCATGTCCCCCTCCTGCCGCAGGCGGTCAGGGTTGATCACCTGGATCCAGGCCAAGCGCAGGATCAGCCCAACGAATGCAATGCCGATGAATACGACCAGCGTGCGAAAGCGCCACGGATAGATTGAGGGCGCTTTGACGTTCGCTTTGGCAGCTTTGGCTGTAGCCTTGCGTTTCATGGCAGGGTAATTACCTTCTCGGTGGTCACCAGAGGGCGACCCATTTGTAACTTGTCCATCGCCAGAGTGGCCACCCGGGAGTGTTCCGCCAGGGTGCCCTGCTCCAGCAGGAGGTGACGCCATTCGATATTGAGGCGATCCTCTTCGGCCATCAGGTCGTTCTGTTTGGCAGTCAGGCCGCGCGTCATGTTGGTCACCAGGATCACGGCAAACGCAGTCACCAGCACGGCGACTGACAACAGGATCTGCAGCTTGTGCCGCCAGAGATCGGCAACGATCTCCTTGGCCAGGTGGACACGCACTTCGCTCATCGCTTACTCCGCCAGACGCTCGGCGACCCGCAGCACAGAGCTGCGCGACCGGCTGTTTTCAGATACTTCATGATCAGAAGGCTTGAGCGCCTTGCCGACCGACTTCAATTTGCGACCGCCAGCCAGCTGGGCCTCGGTCAACGGAATGCCGTAGGGTACTTCCGGCCCCTTCTCGTGCTTGCGAATAAAATGCTTCACCAAGCGATCTTCCAGCGAATGGAAGCTGATCACCGACAGACGGCCGTGCGGCGCCAACACTTCCAGCGCGCCGTTCAACGCGGTTTCGATCTCCTCCAGCTCGCTGTTGATATAGATGCGGATGGCCTGGAAGCTGCGGGTCGCCGCATGCTTGCCCTTCTCCTTGCTCGGATTGACTCGGGCAATCATCTCCGCCAGTTGACGGGTACGCACATAAGGCTCGGTCACGCGGTCATGAACGATGGCGCGGGCGATCTTCTTGGCAAAACGCTCCTCACCGAAGGTCTTCAGCACCCAGGCAATGTCATCCACATCGGCCTTGGCCAGCCACTCGGCGGCGCTCTGGCCGGAAGTAGGGTCCATCCGCATATCAAGCGGACCGTCTTTCATAAAGCTGAAGCCACGCTCGGCGTCATCCAGTTGGGGTGAAGAGACCCCCAGATCCAGCAGGAAGCCATCCACCTTGCCTAGTAAACCGCGCTCATCCAGATAGGAGGCGATGCCGGAGAAGGGGCCGCGCACGATTTCGAAACGGGGATCCTGGATCTTGGCCGCTTCGGCAATCGCCTGGGGATCGCGGTCGATGGCGATCAGGCGGCCGTTAGGGCCAAGGTGTTGCAGGATCAGACGAGAATGACCACCACGGCCAAAAGTGCCGTCGACATAGATTCCGTCCGGCTTGATGGCCAGACCTTCAACGGCTTCGTGCAGCAGCACTGTGATGTGTTCAGCGGCTTGGGTCATTTATAAAGAGAAATCCTGTAGTCGTGGTGAGCTTGCCCAATCGTCCTCGGGCAGACCCAAGATGTCGTCATTGACCTGTTGCTGCCAGCGGGCTTCATCCCACAGCTCAAATTTGTTGAGCTGGCCCACCAGCATGATCTTCTTGTCCAGCCCAGCATGGTTGCGCAGTGGCTGGCTGAGCAACAGACGGCCATTGCCATCCAGCTCGCATTCGGTTGCATGTCCCAGCAGCAGTCGCTGCAAACGGCGTTCTTGCGGATTCATGCTGGAGAGGGTCTTGAGCTTGCGCTCGACCTCTTCCCATTCATTCAGGGGATAGAGCAGCAGACAGGGATGGGCAATATCGATGGTGCAGACCAGCTGGCCGTCGCTTTCGTCGCGCAGCCAATCACGGAATTTGGTCGGAATAGCCAGCCGCCCTTTACTGTCCAGGCTGATGGCATGAGCGCCACGCAACAAATTGCAGTCCCTGAAGGTGAGTGAGCAGGCAGATTGCCCCTCTAAAAACCACTTTGATCCACTTTTCCCCACCTTGAAGTTTAAGGACGTGCAGGGGGCTTTTCAAGCAAGGAGATGGGGCAGAGGGAACATATTGACGCAGCAATTGCATACTGCGGATTGAGTGGGTTGATTTTCCACAAGTTATTTGGCGTTAAACTCTGGTGATTAATTGAAATAAATGAATGGACTGAGAACACACACAATATGCGGGTGCGAACAACCATCCTGGGTTCTGTCACCATCTATCGCTACCATCGTGCTAAATACGAAACTATTCGATTGATTTAAAACATATAATTTCATTCAAAATGACAAGGCCGAAAATATCCTGCCAACGAAGCCATATTTGCTCATGCATAAAAAAGAGCCCCGCGATAAATCGCGGGGCTCTTCGGAATGAAGTCGGAGTCGGCCTGTAAGCCGGGTTCTGTACCGGGTTACCCCGGGTAGCAATCATTCCTCTAGGCCAGCAATCGCTCGCTGGCTCAAGCAACCTACCCGCCCCCAACGCGGGCCGCGCCAATAGGGGCCTATTTGGTCTTGCTTCGGGTGGAGTTTACCGTGCCACGAACTGTTGCCAGTCGCGCGGTGCGCTCTTACCGCACCCTTTCACCCTTACCTGATCCCTTGCGGGCCATCGGCGGTCTGCTCTCTGTTGCACTGGTCGTAGGCTCACGCCCCCCAGGCGTTACCTGGCACCCTGCCCTGTGAAGCCCGGACTTTCCTCCCCTCCGCCCGTCTGTCCCGAGGGACACAACGACGAAGCAGCGATTGCCCAGCCAACTCCGAGGCGCGGATTATAGCCTTGCGATACGCACGGGGTAAACCGGCAATTCCCGTTTACAGCCATTTATCGCGTTTTGGCCCCCCGTTTACAAGGTGAATGCTCGCAGATACAGAGGAGCGTGCTGGTCATAAAACAGTCTGGCGGCCTATTCCACCGACTCAATAGTGCTCGAGACCGTATTTGTAGAGGGCATTCTTCTTCACGCCGTGGATCTCGGCGGTCAGGGCGGCCGCTTTTTTCAGTGGCAACTCGGCCACCAGCAGACCCAGAGTACGGATCGCCTCGGCTGGCAGATCCTCTTCATCTTTGGCGGCGCCAGCCACCACCAGCACGATCTCTCCGCGGCAGCGGTTGTCATCCTCGCCAAGCCAGGTCAGCATTTCGGAGGCTGGCAGACCGTGGATCGACTCGAAGGTCTTGGTCAGCTCACGGCACACCACCACCTGACGCTCGCCGAGAATGCGAGCAATCGCTTCTACTGTATCCTGCACACGCCGCGGCGATTCGTAAAACACCAGCGAGCGGGTGTCTTCGATAACGGCTTGCAGACGATCATCCCGACCCTTGCTCTTGGCGGGCAAGAAGCCTTCAAACGCAAAGCGATCGGTGGGCAGACCGGCCGCGCTCAGAGCAGTGATAGCGGCACAGGGGCCGGGCAACGGGACCACCTTGACCCCGGCCTCACGACAGCGGGTGACCAAGTGATAACCAGGATCACTGATAAGCGGAGTGCCGGCATCGGAGACCAGCGCAACACTCTTGCCCTCTTTGATCCGACCGATCAGTACATCGGCCTTCTGCTGCTCGTTGTGATCGTGCAGGGCGAAGGTCGGTACCGAGATTTGGTAGTGACTGAGCAGGATACCGGTATGGCGAGTATCTTCGGCTGCCACCAGATCGACACTGCGTAAAATGTCCAATGCACGCTGGGTAATGTCCGCCAGATTGCCGATCGGAGTGGGGACTATATACAGGGTTGGGATGTCACTCATGGGATCTCCGAGTGCCCCGACAATTGTGTCGCCATATTGGCCCGTTTACACTATGGGGAACTTCAACACTGGTCGGGGAATGAACTTGAACCGGGTTACAAAGCAGCTAAGTGTATCACGACTCTTCGGCATCATACTCGCGGCAGTACTGCTCGCCGCCTGTGCGTCGGAGCCCAATCAACCGTCAGGGCAGTCAGGCATGCCCTCTGCGTTCTCCAATCTGACCAAGAATGCCCAGTGGTATCTTGAGCAGGTGGACCCGGCCAAGCCGGCCGAGGCCTTTACCTGGCAGATGCTGGCGGCACGCAGCTATCTGGCGCTGGGCCAGGCCAAACCGGCCTCGGCACTGTTCCAGCAATTGCAGAAGCAGGCCAAGGATCCCGTTCAGAAGGCGCAGTTGCAACTGCTGCAAGCCCATCTGTTGCTGGCGCAGGGCCACGCCAATCAGGCGCTGATCCTGCTGGAAGGCAAACCCGAGGTGGTGCTGGATGCCGATACCCAGAAGGATTGGTATCGCCAGCGCGTGGTGCTGCAGCTCGACATCCACAACAAGTTTGGCGCAGCCAAGTCGTTGATTGCACTGGAGCCCTACCTCAATCAGAGCGAGCAGGCCACCAACCATCAGCAAATCTGGTCGTTGCTCAAAAGCATGACCCCCTCCACCCTGCAAGCACTGGAAGAGGCTCCGGCCCCTGATGTGACCACCGGCTGGTTGCGACTGGCGGCACTGGTCAACGAGTTTGGCGCCCAGCCGAACCTGCTGGCCCGCCAACTGGCAGGCTGGAAGCGCGACTTCCCCAACCATCCAGCCCAGAAGGATATGCCGGCAGGATTGGGCGATCTTGCTGCCACTGCCAGCACCTCGGTGCAACAGATCGCTGTGCTGCTGCCCCTCTCCGGCAATCTGGAGCCGCAGGGCGCCGCCATCCGTAACGGTATGCTGATGTCTTATAAGGAAAATCAGGGGCAATTCACCCTGAACTTCTACGACACCCAGAGCAAGTCGACCGGCGACCTTTATAAGCAGGCGATTCAGGAAGGGGCAGACATGATCATCGGCCCGCTGCTGAAAGACCGGGTCGAGGAGCTGCTCAAGGCCAATCCGACCGTGCCGGTACTGGCGCTCAACGAGCTGGACAAGCCGGTCGTCAACGACACCACCTACTACTTCTCCCTCTCTGCCGCCGCAGATGCCGCGCAGGCAGCCCAGTACCTCTACACCCAGGGCTACCGCAAACCGCTGCTAATCGCTGCCCAGGGGCGGATCGGTTACAACAGTATCAAGGCGTTCGAGCAGAGCTGGGCCACTCTCAGCCAGGATAAGCCGGTCGTTGCCACCTTCGGTGCCCGCAACGAAGTACAGGGAATGGTCAAGAATGCCCTGAGCGGCCGCTCTACCGCCCGTGCTGGTGAGGTAGTGCAACTCTCTGATGCCGCACCACGCAGCATCGACGCCGTTTATGTGGTGGCCAACAGCCTGGAAACCCGGATGATCAAGCCCTATGTGGATGTCTCGGTCAATCCGATGGGCAGCCTGCCCATCTACACCAGCTCCCGTGGCTACGACAGCGCCGCCACCGAGGTCGCCTCCGAGCTCAACGGCATGCATATCGCCGATATGCCGCTGCTGCTTGGCGGCTACGAGAAACAGCGCGAGCAGATCGCTCTGCTCTGGCCGCAGACCCAGGGTGACCTGCTGCGTCTGTTTGCCATGGGCTACGATGCCGTCAGCCTGGCTGAGAACCTCCAGCAGATGCGCAAGGTAGGTGGCATGCAGCAGGCCGGCATGAGCGGTCAGCTGAGCGTGGATGCCCAGGGCAATATCGTGCGGATGCTGAGCTGGGGTACTTACCAGAACGGCAAACTGGTCGACGAGAACGCCGTTCAGCAACTGGAGGAGCCCTCCAATGAAGGAACTATGGAAACGGATGCGCCAGCAGTTGCCGAGCCTGTTCCCCTCACCAACGAGCAAGGGACAGCACTTTGAACAAGTCGCTGAACGCTGGTTGCAGGCACAGGGCCTGCAACCGGTAGCTCGCAACTACCGCTGTCGTGGCGGTGAAATAGATCTCATCATGCACCAGGGCCAGACCCTGGTGTTTGTTGAGGTGCGCTACCGGGCCACCGGCAGCCATGGCGGGGCCGCCAGCTCGGTCACCCACAGCAAACAGCGCAAGATCATGCTGGCAGCGCGCCACTATTTGAAGCAACATGCCATCAACGAGGCCAATCAGGCCTGCCGATTCGATGTGATTGCGTTCGAGGGTGACCAGCCAGCCTGGATCCAGAACGCATTTTAAGAGGACCCTATGACTGACCGCATCAAAGAGAACTACACCGAAAGCATCCAGACCAAGATAGCCGCCGCCGAGGCGCTGCCGGATGCCATCCATACTGCAGCCCAGATGATCACCATCTGCCTGCTCAATGGCCACAAGGTGCTGGCATGCGGTAACGGTCCTTCTGCCGCACTGGCGCAGCTGTTTATCTCCGAGCTGGTCAACTGCTACGAGACCCAGCGCCCCTCCCTGCCCGGTATGGCCCTGACCCCGGACATGGCGACCATCAGCGCCATCGCCACCGACCACGGTTTTGAAGAGGTCTACGCCAAGCAGATCCGCGCACTGGGCCAGCCTGGCGACATTCTGGTGGTCATCACCACCACGGGCAACAGCCGAAGCCTGATCAAGGCGGCCGAGGCTGCTCTCTCCCGCG
Organism: Aeromonas sp. 600527; assembly: GCF_049175415.1. Classification (NCBI taxonomy): domain Bacteria; kingdom Pseudomonadati; phylum Pseudomonadota; class Gammaproteobacteria; order Aeromonadales; family Aeromonadaceae; genus Aeromonas; species Aeromonas sp. 600527. The sequence goes on from NZ_JAAKVA010000010.1 coordinate 110,521, forward strand.
ACATGACCATTGTTGTACTGAGCGGCGGCGACGGTGGCGAGATGGCTGGCTTACTGGGGCCAAACGATGTGGAGATCCGAGTACCCTCTGCCCGCCGCCCCCGCATTCTTGAGGTCAACCTGTTGACCCTGCACTGTCTGTGTGATCTCATCGACCAGACTCTTTTCCCGCAACAGGAAGATTGAAACAATGAACAAGCAAATACTCATCCTTGGCCTGCTAGCCAGCTCCTTGCTATTGCAGGGCTGTGCTGCCGTGGTGGTTGGCGGAGCAGCTGGCACCGCCAAGGTTTCTGGCGACCGCCGAACCATGAGCGCCCAGTGGGATGACCAGAGCATCGAGCTGAAAGCAGCCAATCTGCTGGCCGACAACAAACCGCTCAGCGCAGCCAGCAAGATCAGCGTCTACAGCAACAATGGCCGTGTGCTGCTGGTCGGTCAGACACCTTCTGACGTTTACAAGCTGGAAGCAGGCAAGATTGTTGGCCGCATCGAGGGGGTCCGCCACGTCTACAACGAGTTACGCCTTGGTCAGCCAGTCAGCCTGACCACACGCAGCAATGACACTTGGCTCACCTCCAAGGTGAAAGCCGACATGTTCGGCACCAAAAACTTCGATAGCGCCAAGGTCAAGGTGGTCACCGAAAACGGCGAAGTATTCCTGATTGGTCTTGTCACCCGTCAGGAGGGAGAGCAGGCGGTCAACATCGCTCGCCACGTTAGCGGTGTGAAGCGAGTCATCAAGGCATTCGAATACGCCCAGAACTGATAATTATGGATATGAAAAACGCAGCCAATTGGCTGCGTTTTTTTATTTGATCACTTTCAGGGTCGGACGACCGCTTGGACGCGGAGGTTCCGGCTCTGGCTCCACCGGTGCTTCGGCCTGCTCCAGCCAGATATCGTAACCAGGCTCGGGGGGGAACAGGGTTCCCACGCCGTTCTCCCTAGCATGGATAGCCAGCACGGCCGCCATCGGGATATAGACCTGTTGGGATACCCCGCCAAAGCGGGCGCTGAAGCTGATTGCCTCATTATCCATGTGAAACTGCATTACGGCACGGGGCGCGATATTCAGCACAATCTGCCCGTCCTGAGCAAACTGCATCGGCACCATCACATGGGGAATGTTGACGTTGACCACCAGATGGGGAGTCAGATCGTTATCCAGCAACCAGTCAAAGAACGCCCGTAACAGGTACGGGCGACTCGGCGTCATTGTCGGTTCCATGCTCATACGCCAGCACGGATCTCGCGTTCGGCTTCGGTCAGGGAGGCCTGGAAGGACTCACGCTCGAACAGACGAACCATGTAGGCCTTCAGCTCTTTGGCGCCACGACCGGTCAGGTCGATACCCAGGCTCGGCAGACGCCACAGCAGCGGTGCCATGTAGCAATCCACCAGGCCAAACTCTTCGCTCATGAAATAGGGCATTTCACCGAAGATCGGTGCAATGGCGAGCAAGTTGTCACGCAGTTCGTTGCGTGCTGCTTCTGCATCGGTACCGGCCATGATCTTGTCAGCCAGGGAATACCAGTCCAGCTCGATGCGGTGCATCATCAGGCGGCTGTTACCACGGGCAACCGGATAAACAGGCATCAGGGGTGGATGCGGGAAGCGTTCGTCCAGATACTCCATGATGATGCGTGAGGTGTAGAGTGCCAGCTCACGATCAACCAGGGTCGGTACAGAGTTGTACGGGTTCAGCTCGGCCAGCTCATCCGGCAGATTGGCTGGATCAACCTGGCAGATATCCACGCTAACACCCTTCTCCGCCAGGACAATACGCACCTGATGGCTGAACATATCGTTGGCACCGGAAAACAGCGTCATTACCGAACGCTTATTGGCAGCTACAGCCATTGAACCCTCCCGTCATTAAAAAGCAGAAACGGCAATGAAGCATCTTGGTCTTCATTGCCGTGCATTATATTACCCGTATCTGGTCGCTTAGTGAACGTCGCGCCAGAATTCCTTCTTCAACAGCACAGTGAAGATGAAGAAGATCACGATGAAACCAAGCACCCAGAAGCCCATGCGTTCACGCTCCTGTTGTACCGGTTCAGCCGAGTAGACCAAGAAGTTTACCAGATCCAGTACCGTCTGATCATACTCTTCGTCATCCATTTCACCATTACCGTCAGATTTGATGCTGACAACCTGCTGGGTCTCGACTCCATCGACCGTGTGAGTGACGAACTCGGCACGGGGGGTTCCCTGCAACGGTTCCAACACATGAGGCATACCCACAGACGGGAACACCACGTTATTCACCCCAAATGGACGAGTCGGATCCACATAAAAAGAACGCAGATAGGTGTAAATCCAGTCCGCACCACGTACCCGGGCAACCAGAGTCAGATCAGGAGGGGGAGCACCAAACCACTTGGCGGCATCCTTCTCGGACATGGCGCTCTTCATCAGATCACCCACTTTGGCGCCGGTGAAGATGAGGTTCTCCTTCATCAGCTCCTCGGGGATCTCCAGATCGGCAGCAACCCGGTTGTAGCGTTGATACTGGGTAGAGTGGCAGCCTGCACAATAGTTCATGAAGGTGGCAGCTCCACGTTGCAGGGATGCCTTGTCGCTCAGATCATAATTGGCTTTGTCCAGATGCACGGCCCCAGCATTGGCAAACACCAGTGATGGCAGCAGGGTCAGCACTGCAAATATTATTTTTTTCATTTAAATGTAACCCTCTCCGGCAGCGGCTTGGTGCGTTCGTTTTTGCTGTAGAAGAACAACAGCACGAAGAAACCGAAATAACCCAAGGTACAAATCTGGGCAACCAGCGTCAGGGTCGGCGTCGACGGCAGTACACCCAGCACCCCCAGAATGATGAAGCAGACCACGAACTGGGCGATGTTAAGCTTGTGCAGCTTGCTGCGATAGCGAACAGAACGCACCTTGCAGCGATCCAGCCAAGGCAGCAGGAACAACACCACAATAGAGAGGCCCATCATGATGACGCCAAGCAGCTTGTCAGGTACCGCACGCAGAATCGCGTAGAAGGGGGTGAAGTACCACACTGGCGCGATGTGAGCAGGAGTCTTGAGGCCGTTGGCCACTTCAAAGTTCGGCTTCTCGAGGAAGTAACCCCACATATCCGGCTTGAAGAAAATGATGGCGCAGAAGAAGAACAGGAAGCCAGCCACACCGATCATATCCTTGACGGTGAAGTAAGGGTGGAACGCCACCGCATCCAGCGGCCAGCCGTTCTCGTCCTTGTGCTTCTTGATGTCTATGCCATCCGGGTTGTTGGAACCCACTTCGTGCAGCGCCAGGATATGCATCGCAACCAGCATCACCAAAACCAGCGGCAACGCGATGACGTGCAGCGCGAAGAAGCGGTTCAGGGTCGCACCAGAGATAACGTAGTCACCACGGATCCACAGGGTAAGATCATCACCGATGACCGGAATGGCACCAAACAGCGAGATGATGACCTGGGCACCCCAGAATGACATCTGTCCCCAAGGTAGCAAGTAGCCCATAAAGGCTTCCGCCATCAGCACCAGAAAGATCAGCATGCCGAAGATCCACAGCAACTCGCGTGGTTTCTGGTAAGAGCCGTAAATCATACCGCGGAACATGTGCAGGTAGACCACCACGAAGAAAGCAGAGGCACCGGTAGAGTGCATGTAACGCAGCAGCCAGCCATACTCCACATCACGCATGATGTACTCTACAGAGGCAAATGCACCCTCCGCAGAGGGGTTGTAGTTCATGGTCAGCCAGATGCCGGTGATGATCTGGTTAACCAGCACCAACATGGCCAGCGAACCAAAGAAGTACCAGAAATTCAGGTTCTTCGGTGCCGGATACTTGGCCATGTGGTCGTTGTACATGGCCGTAAGCGGGAAGCGATCGTCAATCCAGCCCATCAGTTTGCTCAACATGATCAGGCCTCCTTGCCATCGGCACCGACCAGAATGGTGGTGTCGTTAATGAATTGATACGGCGGAATAACCAGATTCAGTGGTGCAGGCACCCCCTGGAACACACGGCCAGCCATATCGAACTTGGAGCCATGACACGGGCAGAAGAAGCCGGATGTGACCCCCTGCACCTGCTCGCCAAAACTGTCAGGCAGATAAGAAGGCGAACACCCGAGATGGGTGCAAATACCGACCGCGACAAAGATCTCTGGCTTGATGGATCTGTAGCCATTATGTGCATAATCAGGCTGTTGCGGCTCTTCTGATGAGGGATCCCGCAACTTGTCATCATGTGCTGCCAGGGCATCCAGCGTCTGTTTGGTGCGTTTGACCACCCAGACGGGTTTGCCACGCCACTCGACACGGATGAGCTGACCCGGTTCCAACTTGCTGATATCGACTTCAACCGGTGCACCGGCTGCTTTGGCCTTGGCACTCGGATTCCATGACTTTATAAACGGCACTGCGGTAAACGCAGCTCCTACCCCACCAACGGCAACCGTTGACCAGGTAAGAAATCTGCGGCGACCGGTATCAACTGGCGCATTGCTCATCCAAAAACTCTCCCATGTGGACTCCGCACATTCTTATAGTGTCCCTGTTCCCCATTTTTCCCGTGACAACAGCGGCGGAAGCTGGATTTACAATTGCCACAGAAAACAGGGGAAATTTTAAAGAAAAGATAACAACTTGACAAGAAAGAGCGGTGAGCAATAAAAACAATAAAGAAACAATTTTTTGTCTTTTGTGACGCGTGGTTAGCATTGATGTCGGTAATATTACCAATAAAAAAAGCCTGGCGGTTGCCAGGCTTTTTTGACACTCGAAAGAGTGAGCACCAAAAGCGAATTAACGCTTGGAGTACTGCGGACGCTTACGAGCTTTGTGCAGACCGACTTTCTTACGCTCAACCTTACGGGCATCGCGAGTAACAAAGCCTGCTTTACGCAGTTCGGAACGCAGGGTTTCATCGTACTGCATCAGAGCACGAGTGATACCGTGGCGGATCGCACCAGCTTGACCGGAGATGCCACCACCGTTAACGGTGATGTACAGATCCAGTTTCTCGGTCATCTCAACCAGTTCCAGCGGCTGACGAACTACCATGCGGGCAGTCGGACGACCGAAGTACTGCTCCAGGGAGCGCTGGTTGATTACGATCTTACCGCTACCCGCTTTGATGAATACGCGAGCAGTGGAGCTTTTGCGACGGCCGGTACCGTAGTATTGATTTTCTGCCATGTTGCCAGTTCCCGATTAGATATCCAGTACTTGAGGTTGCTGAGCAGCGTGAGCGTGCTCGGCGCCTGCGTAAACTTTCAGTTTACGGAACATGGCACGGCCCAGAGGACCTTTCGGCAGCATGCCTTTAACAGCAGCTTCGATTACCATTTCCGGTTTACGCTGAATCAGCTTGTCGAAGCTGATGGACTTGATACCACCCGGGAAACCGGAGTGAGCGTGGTACATTTTGTCGGTAGTTTTCTTACCGGTAACACGTACCTTCTCAGCGTTTACAACGATGATGTAATCACCGGTGTCAACGTGCGGAGTGTATTCAGCTTTGTGCTTACCACGCAGACGAGCAGCGATCTCGGTTGCGATACGACCCAGAGTTTTACCTTCTGCGTCCACAATGTACCAGTCACGTTTTACGGTTTCTGGCTTGGCAACGAAAGTTTTCATTAAGTTAAACCCAATTACCTGTTACAGACCCAATTGTTTATGGGGGCTCTCCCACAAACAACAAACGATGGCCTACCTGTACCCCTTCGAATACAAGTAAAGCTTAAAGTGTTGCTGTCTTATCGACAGCTGTAACGTGGGCCGGGCGATTATAAGTGAAGTTGCCTTAAATATCACCTGCTAATTTCACTGCCATGAAGCTAGCAAATGTCGCCCGGCCCTACCTGCCGCAGATGCCCATCCGACTGGCAGGCGCGGTATTGTGACTAAGGAAGGTGCACTCTGGCAAGGTATTCGTGCGATTGCATTTCCTGAAGCCGTGAAAGACAGCGTTTGAATTCGAAATTCAGCAGCCCTTCGCCGTAGAGTTCTGCCATGGGAACAGCCGCCGACATGATGAGCTTGACGTGCCGTTCATAAAACTCATCGACCATGGCAATGAAGCGGCGGGCCGCGTCATCCGTGCCTGTGCCCATTGGTTGAACATTGGCCAGCAACACGGTGTGGAACAGCCGGGCCAACTCGATATAGTCGTTTTGGGAGCGGGGAGTACAACAAAGTTGCTCGAAATCCATATAGAGCACCCCTTCTCCCATACCCAGCGACGTCAGCTGACGATGATTGACCTCGAACGCCCCCTCGCAAGCAGTGTGCCCACCGGTTAATTGCTGAAAATAGTGGTCAAGATTAGCTTTTGCCTGCAAATCCAGCGGGCAGTGATAAATCTCGGCTTGTTCCAGCGTGCGCAGGCGATAGTCGATACCGCCATCCACGTTAAGCACTTCACAATGACGCTCGATAAGCTCGATAGCTGGCAGAAAACGGGCTCGCTGCAGCCCGTTGCGATAAAGATCCTGTGGCGGAATATTTGAAGTGGCGACCAGCACGACGCCGTGACCAAACAGCTCCTGAAACAGCGTGCCCAGCAGCATGGCATCGGTGATGTCGGAGACAAAAAATTCGTCGAAACAGATGATGTCTGTTTCGCTAGCAAGCTTACTGGCTACCAGCTTGAGGGGATCGGATTGCCCGCTCAGCCCTTGCAGTTCATCGTGAATACGATGCATGAAACGGTGGAAATGGCTGCGCATCTTGCGCGTCCCCGGCAGGCTGTCGAAAAAAGTATCCATCAGCCAGGTCTTGCCTCGGCCCACTCCACCCCACATATATATCCCGAGGACGGGCTCCGGCGGCTTGGGCTTTTGCAGCCAGCCCAGCAGGCCGCGGGCTCTGGTCGGAGTCGGGGTTTGGCACAAATCCTGATAGAGTCGCTCCAGACGGGCCACCGCCATCGCCTGGGCGGGGTCGGCCACGAAGCCGGGGCGCTGCAAATCCTGCTGATATTTTTGCTGCGGGGTCATCCTGTCGATTGCCTTCAAGTCCCTGAATGAAGGACAAAATGGTATCACGCTCTCGGGGTGCACGGTATAGTGCCATCAAGGCGTAGCGGCCGCTTTGGCCGCATCAACCCACATTCATTTAGCTGTAACAAGGAGCATCTATGAGTCTGTTAAACGGGATCCTGCTGGCTGTCGCGGCCTTGATTATCGGTATCGTTCTCGGCCGTTTTTCGGTGCGTAGTCGCGATGCCGGCCGTCTGGAACAGGAACTGAAAAAGGCCCACAAGGAGCTCGAAAGCTATCAGGGCCAGATCAACACCCACTTCGCCGACAGCGCCGCGCTGATGGAGCAACTGGCCGAACAGTATCAGACCCTCTATCGCCATATGGCGGAGCAGAGCAAATTCCTGGCCAAGGCCCAGGAACCCCTGTTCCGTGAATCATTGGTAGAAGAAGCACCAACCAAAGAACCAGAGGAGCCGGGCGTACCGCCTCGCGACTATGCCGGTGCCTCTTCCGGACTGCTCAAACAACCAAACTAGTTCCTCGCGGAACTAATTGGCCTGCCCTGTGGTCTGACCTTGACGATTGCAATGCAACTTTTTCTGGGAGCTGTTTTTCATATGCGTAAACCTCTTTCCATGCTCAGTGTGCTAGCCCTCAGTGTCGGTATCGCCATGTCTGCGGCCCCCGCTCAGGCTGCACTGCCTTCCCTGTTAGGCTCGAATCAGGAGATGCCAAGTCTGGCGCCAGTGCTCGAACAGGTCACTCCTGCCGTAGTCAATATCTCTGTCTCCGGTAAGAAAGTGACCCGTCAGCGCCTACCGGAACAGTTCCGCTTTTTCTTTGGTCCCAACATGCCCGACGAGCAAGTGAGCGAACAGCCGTTCCAGGCTCTCGGCTCTGGCGTCATCATCGATGCCAAGAAGGGTTATGTGATCACCAACGCTCACGTAGTGCACGAAGCGGACGAGATCAAGGTCACTCTGAAGGATGGCCGTGAGTATGCGGCCAAGAAGATCGGTGAAGACAAGCAGTCCGACATCGCCCTGCTGCAAATCAAGGCCGAGGAACTGGTACAGATCAAGTTCGCCGACTCCGACGAACTGCGGGTGGGTGACTACGCGCTGGCTATCGGCAACCCGTTTGGGCTGGGTCAGACCGTCACGTCAGGTATAGTCAGTGCGCTCGGTCGAAGCGGCCTCAACATCGAGAATCTGGAGAACTTCATCCAGACTGATGCGGCCATCAACTCAGGTAACTCCGGTGGTGCCCTGCTCAACCTGCGTGGCGAGCTGATCGGTATCAATACCGCGATTCTGGGCCCGAACGGCGGCAACATTGGCATCGGCTTTGCCATTCCCTCTAACATGGTGCGGGATCTGACCGAGCAAATCGTCAAATATGGTGAAGTACGTCGTGGTCAGTTGGGTATTACCGGCACCGAGCTCACCTCAGACATCGCCAAGACCTTCGGCTACAACAAGAAGGATGGCGCCTTCGTCAACCAGGTCATGCCTGACTCCGCCGCAGACAAGGCGGGCATCAAGGCGGGCGATATCATCGTCAGCATCGATGGCAAGCCGGTTCGCTCCTTCGGCGAGCTGCGAGCCAAGATCGCCACCATGGGCGCTGGCAAGCAGGTCGAGTTGGGACTGATCCGCGATGGCAAGTCACAAACAGCCAAGGTAACCCTGAAGCAAGCCGATGACAGCGAAGTCCGCGCCAGCGCACTGCACCCGGCACTGGAAGGGGCCAAGCTGAGCACCACTACCGATCCAGTATCCGGCGTCGCAGTGGCTGACATTGATCCACGTTCTCCGGCAGCCGCTTCCGGCCTGCAGAAGGGGGACATCATCATCGGGGTCAACCGTCTGCGCATCAACACGTTGGGCGAGCTGAGCAAGGCGCTCAAGAACAAGCCTGACGTACTAGCGCTCAATATCCAGCGTGGTGACTCCTCGCTCTATCTGGTGATCCGCTAACACGCGGTTATTCGCCAACCGCTCTATCACCCGCGGCCTCGCCGCGGGTGATTTTTATCCATTGATAGTGTTATTCTCTGCCCGCAGCCAGCACGGATGAGAATGACATGAAAATCCCCTCTTTAGTCAGTTACTTGGGCAAGTCCATCGGTTTCGGTTTGACCGTCGCCGCACTACTGTTGCTGCTGTTTCCCAATTTCCGTGGCGGGGCTCAACTGCCCGGCCTGATCACCAATGCCCGCGAACTGAGCTTCTCCTACGCCGCCCACCGCGCCGGCCCGGCAGTCGTCAACATCTATACCCGCAGCTTTGCCTCCAATCAGGGCAATCGCGGACAACTGCAGCCACAGGGGTTGGGCTCCGGCGTCATCATGACCCAGCGCGGCTACGTGCTGACCAACTACCACGTCATCGCCGATGCCGATCAGATCATCGTCGCCCTGCAGGATGGCCGCGTCTTCAGCGCCGAACTGATCGGCACAGACCCGCTCACCGATCTTGCCGTACTTTATATCGAGTCAGATAACTTGCCTGTGATCCCGCAAGATCCGGAACGCTTGCCAGAAGTGGGCGACGTGGTACTCGCCATCGGCAACCCCTATAACGTCGGCCAGACCATCACCCAGGGCATCATCAGTGCGACCGGCCGTACCGGCCTCTCCAGCATGGGGCCGGACAGTAATGGCCGGCAGGATCTGCTGCAAACCGACGCGGCTATCAATGCTGGCAACTCGGGGGGGGCTCTGGTCAACGGTAGGGGCGATCTGGTTGGCATCAACACAGCCACCTATCACCTCAACGGCAATCAGGAGAGCTACGGCATCAGCTTTGCCATCCCCTACCGGCTGGCCAAGCGGATCATGGACGAGTTGATCGCCAACGGCCGCGTCATTCGCGGTTATCTCGGCATCTCCAGCGTCGAGATCAACCCCATCGTCGCCCGCATGATGAACCTGGGCGAACTGCGCGGTCTCATCGTCGAGAGTCTGGATCCTGTCGGTCCGGCGGCCAAAGGTGGCCTGCAACGGGGTGACGTGCTGCTCAAGATCAACGGTGAAGCGATCACCGGGGTACGTGCCGCCATGGACAAGATTGTAGAGAGCCGCCCCGGCACCCAGCTGACCATCTCGGTGTTGCGCTCTGGCAAGCCACTCGAGGTGGTAGTGACCATCGAAGAGGATCTGCGCTACCAGAACCGTGCTGCCGCCAGCGCGGCAGGCGCCAGCTAACCTCAACCCCATCTCATCGTTCAAGGGCGGTCAACCGCCCTTTTTCTTGCATGCTGTTTCATAAATACGCCCCGCCTGCGTGAGGCGACTCACACTTTTCGCCAAGGCTCAGCTGCCAGCTGAAAACGGAAAAGTGCGCCTTCGCTCACACTAACCCAGCCTCGTTCAGACCTTTTTCACTCTCTTTTGCCAACAAAAGGCCCTCTTTGACCCCGAATGATCGGGATTTCCGCTTCGAATCGGAAAAAAGCTGCCTCCACTCTCCATCCATGTCGGCTTAGGGTAGAGCCATCCCTTCTGCCAGCCTTGGAGAGCAGACATTGCAAACAGATACCTACGACCAGACCCTGACCCCGGACAGTCCGGCACTGCTGCGCCAGACCGATCAGGTCCTGGCACGCATTCATATTCTGCTGGGCGATCAGGGCATCCACCCCAACGAGGTACAGCAGCAGATGCTGGCCTCCCATATCAAAGCCATGGTGTGGCGCTCCCACAGCGGCGAACCGCTGCCGGAAGTTGACCTCAGCCTGTTTGAGGAGATCTCGCCCCTCTCTCTGCGTCTCGCCGAGCAGGTTGTCAGCTGGCTAGAGCGACTCGCCTACGAAGAGGCACACCTCTTGTCCGTCCATTTTGAAGTAGCCAAAGAAAACGAACTCAGCTCAGTAACAGGAGATAACTAAATGACTGCCATCAAACTCGTGATTGGAGATCGTCTCGGCAAGGGTCAGAAAGTGGGGGCAGGCGCGGAAGCAGCCGGTGCCAGCGTGACCATCATCCCCGGCATGGCCGCCGACATGAAGCTCGGCGACGTGATGAACAAGGAGCAGGCAGATCTGGGGATCTCCTTCTGCGGCAGCGGCGGCGCCGGTGCCATCACCGCCCAGACCAAGTACGGCTACAAGTGCCGTTACGGCATGCGCTCCATCGAAGAGGGCGTCACCGCCATCAACGAAGGCTGCGTCGTGCTGGGCTTTGGCTTCATGGACAAGGAAGAGCTGGGCCAGAAACTGGTCGAAGCCTTCGCCAAGAAACACGGACACGCCTGATGAAAGAGAACTTCACCACCAAGGTCACCGTCAGCGGCAAGGGAACCACCCGTCAGCAGGCGTTTGCCTCCGCCCTCAGCCAGGTGCAACCCACACTGCTCAAGGACAACCAGCAGGTACTGCTGCGCATTGAGCCGGTCGATGTACAGGTGCTCAAAGCCGAGGAGTCAGTCCGGGTGGAGAAGTTCCTGTTCTTCTTCCTGCCGCGCCAGCGCCGCGAATACCGCGTCCAGCTGGAGATCACGGTTCAGGTCACCAGTCTCGACGTCGCCAGGGTGACGTTCACCCAGGTGTGATCTCCTGACCGGCACCACCCCACAAGAAGGATACGTTGGATGTTTCTAATCATATTTATCAAGTCTCTCATCATTGGCGGCCTGGTTGGCGTCGGGGTGGGGGCCGGCGCGGCGCGGATGTTCCACGCCCCGACCGTACAGGGCATGGGTGCCTTCCGCACCCTGGGCGAACTCAACTCCTGCGAAGGGGATCCCGCTTCCCACTTCTCGTTTGGTCTCGGCTTCTTCTTCAACGCCTGGGCCTCAACCGTGGCGGCAGGCGCCTTCACCCAGGATGTGGATCACCGCATCATTCCACACTGGGCCACGGCGGCACTGCTGTTCAAGAACCGGGATCTCGCTACCACCCTGCACGACCCGAAAAAGATGGCCATCGCCGGCGGCATCATAGGCGCCATCGTGGTCGCCTTCCTCAACAGCACGGCTGCTGCCGTCCCGGCCGCCCTGCAGGTCACTGCGGTCAAGGTGCTGGTACCGGCCGCCAACCTGCTGGTCAATACCGTCATGCCGGTGATCTTCTGGCTGGCAGCCATTGAGGCGGGCAAGAAGTCCGGTTTCTGGGCCACCATCTTCGGCGGTCTGGCCCAGCTCATCATGGGTAACGCGGTACCGGGTCTGGTACTCGGCATCCTGATCGGCAAGGGCGTGGAAGAGAGCGGCTGGAACCATGTCACCAAGGTGATGATGGCAGCCATCGTCCTGCTGTTTGTGCTAAGCGCCTTCTTCCGTGGCTTCGATATGAAACTGATTGAATCCTTCCATATGGGTGTCCCCCTGTGGCTGGAAAGTGTCCATAACCTGCTGAGCGGCAAATAAGGGGTCACACCATGGATGAGAAACTGAAAAACAACTTCTGGTATGCCGACTGGTCATTCCCCATCTTCGTCGGCCTGCTCTCGGCCGGGGTCTTTGCCGGTACCCACATGTTCTATCTGTACGGGGTCGGTGCCTTCAACGAGGTAGCCTTCGTCGCCATGCTGAAAGCCGGAATGGACACGGGCGCCTACGGCGCGGTAGCCGCGTTCGGTGCCAGCTTCCTGTTCGCCCGCATCATCGAAGGCTCCCTGGTGGGGATCCTGGATATCGGCGGCGCCATCCAGACCGGAGTCGGCCTCGGAGTGCCAGCCCTGCTGCTGGGAGCCGGCATCGTCTATCCGGTGGAAAACTTCGGAGCCTCGCTGGCAACCGGCATGGGGATTGGTCTGGCCATCGGCTACGTCATCATTCTGGCGCGCAAGTTCACCATCAACCAGAGCAACTCCACTTACGGCGCAGACGTCATGATGGGAGCTGGCAACAGCTCTGGCCGCTTCCTCGGCCCCCTCATCATCCTCTCCGCCATGGGAGCCTCCATCCCCATCGGTATCGGTTCCCTGCTGGGTGCCCTGCTGTTCTACGTCTGGGGCAAGCCCATCACCGGCGGTGCCATCCTGGGAGCCATGCTGCTGGGCACCTTCTTCCCGGTCGCCCTTGTGTAAGTACCAGCCGCCCTGCGGGGCGGCTCGCCAGAGGTCATCTGCATGTACGACATCATCATCAAAGCGGGACGCCAGGGAGATGGCCAGCTCGTCGATATCGCCATCAGGGAGGGCAAAATCGCCGCCATCGGCTCCCTGCCGGGGACGGCAACGGCGCGGCAGACACTGGAGCTCGGCGGCCGGGTGCATGTGAGCGCCGGCTGGATCGACGGCCACACCCACTGCTACCCAGCCTCCCCCATCTATCACGATGAGCCGGACAAGGTGGGCGTAGAGTCCGGCGTCACCACCGTGATCGACGCCGGCAGCACCGGGGCCGACGATGTGGATGACTTCCAGCTGATCGCTGCGGATTGCAAGACCCGGGTGCATGCCCTGCTCAACATCTCCCGTATCGGCCTGTTGCGCCAGAACGAGCTGGCCGACAGCCGGGACCTCGATATGGATCTCGCCTCGGCGGCCATTCGCCGCCACCCCGACTTTATTGTCGGCATCAAGGCGCGGATGAGCGGCAGCGTGATCGGAGAAAACGGTCTGCAACCGCTGCGCATGGCCAAGGCCCTGCAACAGGCTCACGGCCAGCTGCCGCTGATGGTGCACGTGGGTAACACACCGCCTGATCTGGACGAGATAGTTGCCTTGCTGGGGGATGGCGATCTGCTGACCCACTGCTTCAACGGCAAGCCCAACCGCATCCTGACCCCGGCTGGCGAGCTGCGTCAGGCGGTGCGCGAGGCGATGCAGCGGGGCCTCTTGCTCGACATCGGCCACGGCGGTGCCAGCTTCAGCTTCGAGGTGGCGGAGCTGGCGATCCGTCAGGGGATCCTGCCCCGCACCATCAGCTCCGACATCTACTGCAAAAACCGCATCAAAGGGCCGGTCTACAGTCTGGCCCACGTGATGTCGAAGTTTCTCGCCATCGGCATGACGCTGGAGCAGGTGCTCGCCTGCGTCACCCATCAGGCCGCCGATGCCCTGCGCCTTTCCGGCAAAGGGCGACTCGAGGTGGGCGCCGATGCCGATCTGACCCTGTTCGAGGTGAGCAGCGGCCCCACCCTCTTTACCGATACCGAAGCCGGCGCCCGCAATGGCGATCGGCAGTTGCTGCCCCTCGCCGCCCTGGTCGGTGGCGAACTGGTTCTGACTCACTATGGGAAATCACACCATGCCTTCTGTGTATGAGAAATATCAGCTCAAACCGGTGATCAACGCCTCCGGGCGCATGACCATTCTCGGCGTCTCCACCCCCGAACAGGAGGTGGTCGACGCGGTCAACTTCGGCCTCGGCCACTACTTCGAGGTGAAGGATCTGGTCAACAAGACCGGCGCCTATCTGGCGGGCTTGCTGGACGTGGAAGATGCGGTGGTAGTCTCCTGCGCCAGCGCCGGCATCGCCCAGTCGGTGGCCGCCGTGATAGTGCGCGGCGACCCCTACCGCCTCGAGCAGTTGCACGCCCATGCCCACAATGTGCCGAGCGAAATCGTGCTGCCCAAGGGGCACAACGTCAACTTCGGCGCCCCGGTCGGTACCATGGTCAACCTGGGGGGCGGCAAGGTGGTGGAGGCCGGCTACGCCAATGAGTGCTCTGCTGCCCAACTGGCCGCCGCCATCAATGCCAACACTGCAGCCATCCTCTACATCAAGTCCCACCACTGCGTGCAGAAGAGCATTCTGTCGGTGGACGAGGCAGCCGAGGTCGCCAGGGCCCACGGGCTCCCGCTCATCGTTGATGCGGCGGCCGAGGAAGATCTGCGTCTCTACTACAACCTGGGGGCGGATCTGGTCGTCTACAGCGGCGCCAAGGCCATCGAAGGGCCCACCAGCGGGCTGGTACTCGGCAAGCGCCAGTACGTGGAGTGGGTCAAGCAGCAGGCCAACGGCATCGGCCGTGCCATGAAGGTGGGCAAGGAGGGGATCCTCGGCCTCACCCATGCCATCGAGCGCTACCTGGCCAAAGAGAAAGAGAGCGGCGCCGCTATGGTCGTCAAGATGACCCCATTTATCGAGCGTCTGAACCAGCTGTCCGGCGTCACCGCCAAAGTGGTGTGGGACAGCGCCGGGCGCGACATCGCCCGCACCGATATCGCCTTCGACCACCAGCAGATCGGCATGACCACAGTGCAGGTCGTCAGCCGTTTGCAACAGGGCACGCCTGCCATCTACTGCCGTGGCTACAAGGCCAACGAGGGGCATATCGAGATCGATGTACGCAGCGTCACCCTGCCCCAGCTAGACCAAATCCACTCCGCCATTGCCAACCTCGTTCAGGAGAATCGCTGATGTCCCTTACCCCCAACTACTACCGTGATCGGGTCTGTCTCAACGTGCTGGCAGGTTCCAAAGAGAATGCCGTCGAGGTATACGACGCCGCCGAAGGCCACGTGCTGGTCGGTGTGCTCTCCAAAAACTACCCGGATATCCCCTCTGCAGTTGCTGATATGAAGGAGTACGCCAAGCTTATCGATAACGCTCTATCCATCGGTCTGGGGGCCGGTGATCCGCGCCAATCCGCCATGGTGGCCGAGCTGGCCTGCCAGCTGCAGCCCCAGCACGTCAACCAGGTGTTCACTGGCGTTGGCGCCAGCCGGGCGCTGCTCGGCCAGTCAGAAACGCTGGTTAACGGCCTGATCTCCCCCACCGGTACGCCGGGTATGGTGAAGATCTCCACCGGCCCGCTCAGCGCTGGGCAGCCGGACGGGATTGTCCCCATCGATACCGCCATCGCCCTGCTCAAGGACATGGGTGGCAGCTCGGTCAAATTCTTCCCCATGGGCGGGCTGGCCTGCCGCGACGAGTATCAGGCGGTGGCCGAGGCTTGTGCTCGCCACGGCTTCTGGCTGGAGCCCACCGGCGGCATCGATCTGGACAACTTCGAGGAGATTGTGCGGATTGCGCTGGATGCCGGGGTCGAGAAGGTGATCCCCCACGTCTACAGTTCCATCATTGACAGCGCGAGCGGTCACACTCGCCCCGAGGATGTGCGCGCCTTGCTTGAAATGGTGAAACAGTTATTACCTGAACATGTAGGTAAAGGCTGATATGCCGCCAGCCACTGGCTGATAGAGTTGGCAGTGGCTGGTTTGTTGGTTGCCCCGTAGTTAACATTGATCCTTTATCTCTCGACAGGAGTCTCGCCCCCCCTCATGATCAAGCTGCCCCACCCCAGACTCCATCAGCTGCTCACGCAACTCCATGCGGCGCCGCTACCTCAGGAGGAGCTTGCTCGTCGCCTTAACGTCTCCACCCGTACGGTACGCACCGATGTGGCAACTCTCAACGAGCTGATTGCTAACCACGGAGCTCACCTTATCCATCAGCGTGGCAGCGGCTACCAACTGAAGATCTACAACCAGGGATTGTTTGATGGATTATTGGCCGCACAGGAGCAGGAGTGTACGCTGCCACGCACTAGCCGTGAGCGAGTACTGCATCTGCAGATCTTGTTGCTAACGGCAGAGCAGGGAATCAAGCTCGATGACTTGGCGGATACCTGGTACCTGAGCCGGACGGCACTACAGGGGGATATGGCGGAGGTACGTGAACAACTCGGCCACTTTAGACTCAGTGTCGAGAGCAAACCCCGACAGGGTATGCGCATCCAAGGCTGCGAAACTGCTATTCGCGCCTGCCTCACCCAATTGCTCTATCAGGAGCTATTGCACAGCACCCAGTTACAGAGCCTGCTGCCAAATATCTGTCCCAGCAAGACGATGGAGGTGGTAGGCAACCACATTCATGCCCAACTCGCTCGCCATCAGTTGCGTCTCGCTGACGAGAGCCTGCAGCAGCTCACGATCTACTGTGCCGTAGCTCTGCTGAGGCAAGCGTCCGGTCACGAACTGCACCAGTTCACCAGTGAAGACCTTACCACTCCACTGCTGGAAGCTGCCCGCGATATTTATACTGAGCTACCAACCCTGACGTCACCCACAGATGGCGAAATAGCTAGTCTCGCTATCCAGATCCAGGCTCGTCTGATGGCAGACAGTCCGAGCCTGAGCCCGGTCATGGCAGTGGAAAGCGAACAGCTTGTGACACATTTGCTGACCTACATCCATCAGCACTACCCCTATGACTTGCGTGGTGACCAGCAACTGCGAGCCGATCTGCAGAGCCACATTAGCGCCATGTTGCTGCGGGTCAAATACCAGATTGGGAGCCACAATCCACTGGCAGATCACATCAAGCAGTACTATCCCCTTGCCTATGACATCACCCTGGCGGCCATTTCGGAGTGGATCAAGCAGACCCCCTACCGACTGACCCACCACGAGATCGGCTATCTGGTGATCCATATCGGGGTAGGTCTGGAACGTAACTATGATATCGGCTACACCAGACGCCCGCTGGCACTGCTGTTATGCGACGCGGGAAATGCCACCTTCAGGGTGCTGGAGGCGCGCATCAGACGAGAATATCCCCAGCTACAGCTGACCACGCTGGAATCGGTGCGTGATTATGAAGGGTTGGCACACATCGAGCAGGACTTTGTCATTAGTACCGTCAAGGTGAGCGAGAAGGGGGGACCTGTCGTACAAGTCGACCCCTTCCCGACCCAGTACCAGCTGGAGCAACTCGGCAAGCTGGTGCTGATCGATCGCACCCGCCCCTACATGCTCGACAAATATTTCGATACGAACCACTTCATGGTGGTGACTGAACCTCTCAGCCAATATCAGCTTTTTACACAGGTTTGCGATCAGCTGGAAGACGAGGGACTAGTCGAGCAAGATTTCCGCACGTCGCTGCAGGAACGGGAAAGCATCGTCTCCACCATGTTGGGAGAAGGGATCGCCCTGCCCCACTCCCTCGGCCTGCTGGCACGCCGCACTCTGGTTTACACCGTGCTGGCACCGCAGGGGATCGAATGGGGCAATGGCGAAGTCGCGACGCTCATCTTCGTACTGGCCATCAGCAAGGCCGACTACGAAGAGGCTATGGGTCTCTACGACCTGTTTCTGGCACTGATGAACGAAAAAGCCAACAGGAATCTGCTGGCTTGCAGGGATTTTGCCAGCTTCAAAGCGCTGGCGCGTACCGGTTCATAATATCGAGCGAGGAGTGACTACTCCTCGTTGAAGCCGGAGGTGAACAGCTCCACCACGGCAGCAAGGGCCTCCTCCTCTTCGGGGCCCTCTACCTGAACCTCTACCTGCCTGCCTTGAGCCGAATCGAGCATCAACAAGCCAATAATGCTGTCGGCATCAGCCTCCACACCATCTTCATTGCGCAGCAACACATGGGCATCGAAACCCTGCACCAGTTCGAACAGCATCATGGCCGGTCTGGCATGAATACCCAGCTTGTTTTTCACTTCAACCGAGGCGGAAACAGTCATCGGATCGTCCTATTGGTCCGTCAGGATTGGGGGGCACTCTTGTCGAGAGTGCGGTGGCGGATCTGCACGTTCTTGCCAAGCAAGCGGAAAGCACTCGCCAACCGCTCGGCGATAAAGACCGAGCGGTGCTGCCCACCGGTACAACCGATACCGACCGTCAGGTAGCTGCGATTATTGCGCTCCAGATGGGGCAACCAGGTCACCAGCATGTTTTCGATCTGCTGGGTAAACAGCATCACGTCAGCCTGCGCCGAGAGGTAGTTGGCAACCGGCTCATCCTTGCCGGTAAACGGCTTGAGTTCGGGAATCCAGTGTGGATTGGGCAGGAAACGGGCATCGAACACGAAGTCGGCATCCTTGGGAATGCCGTACTTGAACCCGAATGACTCGAAGACCAGCACCAGCTCGTTCTCTTTCTTGCCGAGAACCCGGGTCTTGATGAGCTCGCTCAGGTCGTGAATGCTGAGGGTGGTGGTGTCGATACGCAGGTCAGCAGTCGAGGAGAGTGGCGCCAGCAGGTGGGTCTCCTCCCGAATCGCCTCATCCAGCGATAGCTTGTTGCGCGAGAGGGGGTGCAAACGGCGGCTCTCGCCATAACGCTTGAGCAGGGTGCCGTTGTCGGCGTCGAAGAAAAAGCTGGAGAACTCTACCCGCCCCTCATTGCGCACCTGAGCCAGCAGATTTTCCAGTTTCTCCGGATCGCTCGGCAGGTTGCGCACATCGATGCTGACCGCCAGTTTGTCATATTGGCTCTCCACAGAGACAATCAGCTGGGGCAGCAGATTGACCGGCAGGTTGTCCACACAGTAGTAACCCAGATCTTCCAGCACTCGCAGGGCTACCGTTTTACCGGAGCCCGAACGTCCACTTACCACGATTAACTGCATCTTGTTCCCTCACGCCAAAACGGGTGTCTCATCCTTGGCCTGCTGTCAGGCCGAGGTCATGATCTGATAGAGCTCTTCGTCGCTGGTTGCCTGACGCAACTGGCGGCAAACCGCCTTGTCGCCCAGCTTGGAAGCCATCAGAGAAAGGGTCTTGAGATGCTGCTTGCACTCGCTTTCCGGCACCAGCAAGGCAAACAGCAGGTCAACCGGTTGATTGTCGATGGAGTCGAAAGGAATAGGATCGGCAAAGGTCATCAGGATCGCGGTTGGCGGGAACTCATCGTCAATGCGACCGTGGGGGATCGCAATACCGGCACCGATCCCGGTACTCCCCATCTTTTCGCGGGCCAGCAAGCATTCAAACAGCGCCTGACGGGAGGTGCCAAGGCGTTCGGCGGCCAGCTCGCTGATGATTTCGAGGGCGCGTTTCTTGCTGGTACAAGGGACTGCACTCTTGGTGCAGTCCCGACTCAGTATGTGTTCAAGTTGCATGGTTATTTTTTATTTAACTTATCTTTGTGCTTGATGATCTGCCTGTCGAGCTTGTCGAGCAGGGTGTCTATTGCCGCATACATGTCGGCATGCTCGGAATTGGCAAACACCTCGCCACCGCTGACATGCAGCTTGGCTTCGGCAATCTGGTTCAGTTTTTCCACGCTAAGCACCACATGAACATTGTTGATGTGGTCGAAGTGACGCTCGAGTTTGGCAAATTTGTTATTCACATAATCACGCAGAGCTTCGGTGATCTCGACATGGTGTCCGGTCAGGTTAATTTGCATAACATCATCCTTTTGTTTGCCTAAACCAGGCGTTTGCGCTGATTGGAAGGTGGGATAAACAAGGATTCGCGATACTTAGCGATCGTGCGTCTCGCCACCATAATACCCTGTTCGGCCAGCAAATCCGCGATCTTGCTATCACTTAACGGCTTGGCAGGATTCTCTGCCGTGACCAGCTTCTTGATGAGCGCGCGAATTGCGGTCGATGAGCACTCTCCTCCTCCTTCGGTGTTCACATGGCTGGAGAAAAAAAACTTCAATTCGAAGATACCACGGGGGGTATGCATGTACTTCTGGGTCGTCACCCGGGAGATGGTCGACTCATGCATCTCCACCGCTTCGGCGATGTCATTGAGCACCATCGGCTTCATCGCCTCTTCACCATACTCGAAAAAGCCCTGTTGCTGCTCGACAATGCAACTGGCCACTTTCAGCAGGGTGTCATTGCGACTTTCCAGACTCTTGATGAACCACTTGGCTTCCTGCAAATGGGAGCGAATAAACTGGGTGTCGGTGCTGCTGCGAGCGTTGCGAGCCATGGCGGCATAGGTCTCGTTGACCCGGATGCGGGGGGCGGAGTCTGGATTGAGCTCGACCACCCACTTGCTGCCCTTCTTGACCACGGTGACGTCGGGGATCACGTACTGGGAGTCGCTCTGGATGATGCCGTTGCCGGGACGCGGCTCCAGCAGCTGGATCAGATCCAGCACCTCCTTGAGGTCGCTCTCTTTGAGTTTTGTCTTGCGGGCGAGGGTGCGGTAATCCCGGTTGCCGAGCAGCTCCATGTGCTCGAGGATCACCTCTTTGGCCTCGTTGAGCCAGGGGGTCTGCGGGTCATACTGGTCCAGCTGGATCAGCAAACACTCCTGCACAGAACGGGCAGCAATGCCGACCGGATCGAAGTGCTGCACCCGCTTGAGTACCGCCTCGACCTCATCGAGTTCCACCTCTACGTCATCGCTGGTGACTGCAGCCTGGATATCCTCCAGCGCAACGGTCAGATAACCGGATTCGTCGATGGCATCGATGATGGCGAGCGCGATGGCGGCATCCACATCGCTGAACGGTGTGAGCCGCATCTGCCACAGCAGATAATCCTGCAGGTTTTCGGTGGTTTCACCCTGATAGACGCTATCTTCCCCATCATGGATGGGGCCCGCGCTCTGGGCGGTGCCGGCAGAGTAAACCTCGTCCCAGGTGGTATCCACCGGCAACTCGTCCGGCATCTGCTCTTGGGCCATGGCATCGCTGGAATCCAGCTGGCTGGCATCGACCGGCGCTTCCGGACTGGTCTCTTGCGCCTCGCTCTCTTCCTGCTCCAGCAGAGGGTTGTTTTCGAGCGCTTGCTGAATTTCCTGCTGAAGTTCCAGAGTGGAGAGCTGGAGCAGACGAATCGCTTGTTGTAATTGCGGCGTCATGGTCAGGGACTGACCGAGACGCAACTGTAATGTCGGCTTCATCTACGTCGGGATATCCTTATGTTCAGCGAGGCACTCGTCAAAGGAAATGAAGGCATGCCCCCTTACTATAGACTGAATTGATCGCCCAAATAGACGCGCTTGACCTGCTCATCGGCAAGGATGTCAGCCGGTGCACCTTCGGCAATCATCTTGCCGTGGCTGACGATATAGGCCTTCTCACATACGTCCAGAGTCTCTCTGACGTTGTGGTCGGTAATCAAGACGCCAAGGCCTCTATCTTTCAGATGCTGAATGATCTTCTTGATGTCTATCACAGAAATCGGGTCAACCCCTGCAAAGGGTTCATCCAGCAGAATAAAACGCGGCTCGGCCGCCAGCGCACGGGCGATCTCGACCCGACGGCGCTCACCGCCGGAGAGGCTCTGCCCCAGGTTGTCGCGAATGTGGGTGATATTGAACTCTTCCAGCAGTTGCTGAACCTTGTCTTCACGCTCCTCACGGCTCAACCCCTTGCGGGTCTGCATCACGCCCATCAGGTTGTCGAACACCGACAGGCGACGGAAGATGGAGGCCTCCTGTGGCAGGTAACCGATGCCGTTACGCGCCCGCACATGCATGGGCTGCAGGCTGATGTCCTGATCGTCGATGGTGATGAGACCTGCATCGCGCTGCACCAGCCCCACGATCATGTAGAAGGAGGTGGTCTTGCCCGCCCCGTTGGGGCCGAGCAGGCCGACAATCTGTCCAGTGCCCACTTCAAGGCTGACGTCACTCACCACCATGCGGCGCTTGTAGCTCTTCTGCAGACCCACTGCTTTCAACACTGCCATGGCTTATTTTCCCTGCTTCTTCTGGTCGGCGGGCTTGTCGAAATTCTCTACCTGATCCGGCAGGAACACGGTTTTGACCCGCTGGCTCGGGCTCTTGCTCTCGGCGATCATCTTCTGTTTGACGATGTCGTAGCGGATCAGATCGCCATTGACCTGACTATCTTCCTGCTTGAGCTGACCGTTGCCGGTGATGGTCACCAGACGGTTCTTCAGCTCGTAGCGGATAGTGTTGCCGTGGGCATTGACCGGCTTGCCGTTATCCAGGATCTGGAAGAAGGTGGCGGGTTTGCCGTAGGCAGTCATCACCTCGGCCCCTTTCTCACCGGAACGGGTCACTACTACCTTGTCAGCTTTGATCCGGATGGTGCCCTGATTGATGGTCACATCCTCTTCGAAGGTGATGCGGTTGTCCTGCATCTCGGCCACCTGTTTGACGGCATCGACATAGACCTTCTCGGCAAAGTCGGACTCTTTGGCGGTCACCGCACCACACAACAACAGGGCTGCGAGGGCCAGATTAGCGTTTTTCATTGAAATAGATGGCATGGCCTTGATCCAGTAACTCTAAATATTTGCGGTCCAGATGGCCCTTGAGGCCAACCCCTTGGGTCTGGAAATCCCGACCCAGAATGTTCACTTCCCGGTTGCTGCGCACATCCTGTGTCACCAGATCCAGCTCCAGATAGGGGGTATCCAGTGTGGAGATGAAAGAGGTAGGTAGCAGACCATCCAGATGCACTTTGTCCCGCAGGATGACGTTGTCGCCGGTGTTGAGCACGCCGGTTTCGGCGGTCACCTTCCACTCGGCAGCACCCTGCTCGTCATACATGTAGACCACCGGCTTGTCGAAGGTGGCCTGCTCGAGGATTTGATAATACTCGGCGTAGGTCGACTCCAGCCGCTCGGTGCGCTTGCCATTGATATCAAAACGGGTGGTCACCAGATCTTTGGCGACAAAATCCGGCTGATAGTTTTCGATTTTGACGGCGCTCTCAGGCACCAGCTCAACCTTGCCCAACTGCCAGGCAACCAGCGCGACCAGAAACAGCAGGGCAAACAACAGGGTCTGTCTGCTCATACCGAGGCCTCGGGCTGATAATCGTCGTGGCCCTGCGCCTGCAAAATGAGGTCACACACCTCGCGCACCGCGCCCATGCCACCGCCAAGCCGGGTCACCATATCGGCACGACTCAGCACCAGCGGATGGGCATCGGCCACCGCGATACCCAGGCCGCAGGCGGCCATCACCGGCAGATCGATGGTGTCATCGCCCATATAGGCAGCCTGTTCCGGGGTCAGCCCCAGCTTGGCCAGCAGCGCTTCGAAGTGAGGCAGCTTTTTATCAGCCCCCTGCACCACATGAGCCACCCCCAGGCTTTTCATCCGATCACTGACGATTCGGGAGTTGCGCCCGGTGATGATGGCGATCTCGATCCCGGCATTGAGCAGCGCTCGCATGCCCGCACCATCGCGGGTACAGAAGGTTTTCAGCTCTTCGCCGTTGTTTCCCATGTAGATGAGGCCGTTGGAGAGCACCCCGTCCACATCGCACACCAGCAGGCGGATTTGCGCCGCCTTGTCGAACTGGCTGCGCGTCACCGGACCATAGAGGGTCGGTACGTTTTGCATCAAATTACTCCGGCTTTCAGCAGGTCGTGCATGTTGAAGGCGCCGAGCGGGCGTTTCTCTTCATCCACGACCAGTAATCCGTTGATTTTTCTAGTTTCCATCAGCTTGACGGCTTCCGCAGCCATCATCTCTGGGCCTACGGTAACACAGTTGGCCGTCATCACACGGCTGATGGGGGTGTGATGGATATCGATCTGCTGGTCAAGAATGCGGCGCAGGTCGCCATCGGTAAAGAGCCCGGCCAGCAGGCCATTGCCATCGACCACAGCCGTCATACCGAGCCCCTTGCGGCTCACTTCCAGCAGCGCCTGGCTGATGGTGGCATCTATCCCCACCCGGGGCAACAGATCGCCACTGTGCATCAGGTCGCCAACCCGCAGCAACAGACGCTTGCCGAGCGACCCGCCCGGGTGAGAGAGGGCGAAGTCATCGGCGGTAAAACCGCGCGCTTCCAGCAGGGCGACCGCCAGGGCATCGCCCATGACTAAGGTTGCCGTGGTGCTGGAAGTGGGTGCCAGACCCAACGGGCAGGCCTCTTTCTCCACCTTGATGCACAGATGCACGTTGGCCTCTTTGGCCATGGTGGAGGCCGGATTACCGGTCATACAGATGAGCGGAATGCCGCGGCGCTTGAGTACCGGCAGCAGGGCCAGGATTTCATCGCTCTCACCGGAGTTGGAGATAGCGATGATAAGGTCGCCACTGGAGATCATCCCCAGATCGCCGTGACTCGCTTCTCCCGGGTGAAGGAAGAAGGCCGGTGTGCCTGTGCTGGCGAGGGTGGCGGCGATCTTGCTGCCGATATGGCCCGATTTGCCCATGCCGGTGACCACTATCTTGCCACCACAGCGCAGCACCATTTCGCACGCCTTGTCGAAGGCGTCGTTCAGATACTGATAGAGTCCATCAATGGCTTGCTTTTCTGTGTCCAGCACCGCGCGGGCACTGCGACGAAA
This sequence comes from Aeromonas sp. 600527, assembly GCF_049175415.1. Classification (NCBI taxonomy): domain Bacteria; kingdom Pseudomonadati; phylum Pseudomonadota; class Gammaproteobacteria; order Aeromonadales; family Aeromonadaceae; genus Aeromonas; species Aeromonas sp. 600527. The sequence goes on from NZ_JAAKVA010000010.1 coordinate 135,365, forward strand.
ATCGAACAGTTCAGACACTTTCTCAGGCTTTACAGACATAAAGACACAGCTCCGGGCCGAAATTAGCTGCGGGATTATAAAAAAGTCTGCCCGGATAAGCGAATCGGATGGCAAGTCCCGCTCTCAATGACGCACTTTGTTACAGAAAACTGTCGTTCAAATGGGCTTGCGGCCTGTTCAATAGTTGTTCCTTGCTGTTGCTTAGACCTAGACTACCCCATAAAATTCGCACCTCATTTACACCGGATGGACAATTGTTTGAACAATGACCTGATCACCATCTCCGATCTGACCTTCAGTCACGGAGATCGGCTGTTGTATGACGGGATCAACCTGACCATTCCTCGTGGCAAGGTGACCGCCGTCATGGGCCCGAGCGGCATCGGTAAAACCACCCTGCTGCGGCTGATCGGTGGCCAGCTCAAGCCGGAGTCCGGTCACATTCTGTTTGACGGGGAAGATATCCCCACCCTATCCCGTTCGCGCCTCTATGAAGTGCGCAAGCGGATGAGCATGCTGTTCCAGAGCGGCGCCCTGTTTACCGGCATGACGGTCTACGACAACGTGGCCTTCCCGCTGCGAGAGCACTCCGGCCTGCCGGAGGAGCTGATCCACACCATCGTCATGATGAAGCTGCAGGCGGTGGGCTTGCGCGGCGCGGCGAAACTGATGCCCTCCGAGCTCTCCGGCGGCATGGCGCGCCGGGCGGCGCTGGCTCGGGCAATTGCGCTCGATCCTGACCTCATCATGTATGACGAGCCGTTCGTCGGGCAGGATCCCATCACCATGGCGGTGCTGGTCAAGCTGATCAAGGAGCTAAACGATGCCCTCGGCATCACCTCCGTCATCGTCACCCACGACGTGAAAGAGGTGCTGAGCATCGCCGATTACGCCTACATCATTGCCAATCGCAAGGTGGTGGCGCACGGCACGCCGGATCAGCTGCGCGAGGAGCACAATCCCGAAGTCGAGCAGTTCCTCAAAGGATTGCCCGATGGTCCTGTTCCGTTTCATTTTCCGGCAGACGATCTGCTACAGGATCTCTGATGTTGATAAGTCAAATAAGCAAGCTGGGGCGGGTCGGAGTGCGGTTTATCAGCTCCGTCGGTCGCGCCACCATCATGTTGTTCCATGCGCTGGCGGGCAAACCCGAGCCGCGCAAGCACTTCCCGCTGCTTGTCCAGCAGCTCTATGTGGTGGGTGTGCAGTCGGTGGCCATCATTCTGGTCTCCGGCCTGTTCATCGGCATGGTGCTCTCGCTGCAGGGTTACAACGTCTTGAAGGATTTCGGCGCCGAGCAGAGCCTGGGACCGCTGGTCTCCCTCTCCCTGCTGCGGGAGCTGGGGCCTGTGGTCACGGCACTGCTGTTTGCCGGCCGTGCCGGTTCGGCCCTGACCGCTGAAATTGGCCTGATGAAGGCCACCGAGCAACTTTCAAGCCTCGAGATGATGGCGGTCGACCCGCTGCGCCGGGTGGTTGCCCCCCGCTTCTGGGCTGGCGTCATCAGCATGCCGCTGCTGGCCTTTATGTTCAGCCTGATCGGTATCTTCGGCGGCAAGCTGGTCGGCGTGGACTGGCTCGGCGTGGACGAAGGGGGCTTCTGGTCTGCCATGCAGGCCTCCGTCGACTGGCATGAAGACATCATGCAGGGCGCCATCAAGAGCCTGATTTTCGCCCTGGTGGTCACCTGGATTGCGCTCTTTAACGGCTATGATGCCAAGCCGACCTCGGCCGGGATCAGTCAGGCCACGACCCGAACTGTGGTCCACTCATCCCTCGCCGTGCTCGGCCTGGATTTTATACTCACTGCAGTCATGTTTGGATAAGGTAAAGATGAAGTTCAGCAAAGTAGAATTCCTGGTCGGCACCTTCATGCTGGCTGGCATCGGTGCCATTCTGGCACTGGCCCTGCAAGTGGCCGGTTTGAGCTTCAAACCGGAAGGAGAAACCTATACCCTGCGCGCGCATTTCGATAATATCGGCGGCCTGAAAGTCCGTTCGCCGGTCAAGGTCGGCGGCGTGGTGGTCGGTCGGGTCAGCGACATCGTACTGGACCCGAAAACCCAGGTGCCCGAAGTCACCCTGATGATGCAAAAGAGCGCTGGCGAGTTTGCCGATACCAGCTCCCTCTCCATCCTCACCTCCGGTCTGCTCGGCGAGCAGTACATCGGTCTGGCCCCCGGCTTCAGCGATGAGGAGATGGGCACCGAGATGCTCAAGGATGGCGACCTGATTGAAGACACCAAATCCGCCATCGTGCTGGAAGATCTGATTGGCAAGTTCCTCTACAGCCAATCCTCCGACAGCAAATCAGACAGCAAGAAGGAGTAACCATGTTCAAGAAAATCGCCCTGCTGCTGGGTCTGATGACCAGCATGCTCTTCTCCCTGTCTGCCCAGGCCGCAGTCGATGCCACCGACCCCAACGCGCTGGTGGATCAGGCTGCCAAGCAGACCTTTGCCCGCCTGAAAGCCGATCAGGCCCAGGTGAAAAGCAATCCGGATCACCTGCGGGTGATCATCCGCGAAGAGCTGCTGCCCTATGTGGACAACCGCTTCGCCGCCTACAAGGTGCTTGGCAACCAGATTAAAGAGACCACCGAAGCGCAGCGCAATGCCTTCGTCGAGGTGTTCACCGAGTACATGGTGAGCTCCTACGCCGATGCGCTGGCCCATTTTGACAAGCAGACCGTCAAGGTCGAGCCGGGCAAAGCCCCCAGCGGCAATATCACCGCCGTCAACGTCAGCGTGAAAGAGGCCGGCAAGCCGGACATCTTCCTCGAGTTCAAGCTGCGCAAGAACAACAAGACCGGCGAGTGGAAAGCCTTCGACATGGTGGCAGAGGGGATCAGCCTGCTCTCCGCCAAGCAGAGCGAGCTGGGCGGTTTGATCCGCCAGAACGGCATCGATGCGGTGATCGCCCAGTTGCGCGAGCACAACGCCAAGCCGCTGGTACTCAAACCATGACCCTCAGCGGTGAGCTGCAGGCGCCACAGGTCAATGACCTGTGGCAACGCCGCGCTGAATGGTGGCAGGACGACCAGCTTGAGCTCGGCGGCGTCACCACCCTCGACTCTGCCGGACTGGCCCTGCTGGTCAAATGGGCCAAAGCCGTATTAGCGCGAGGCGCCACACCGCAACTGGTGGGCGCCTCCAGTGATTTCTATACCCTGGCCAACCTCTACGGGGTGGCCGGGCTGTTTCAGTCAACCCCGCTCACAACTGAGGACGCATAATGCAAGTCTCTGAAATTGAAGCGATACTCCTTGAGGCTCTGCCATTGTCCGAAGTCCATGTCAAAGGGGACGGTAGTCACTACCAAGTGATCGCCGTCGGTGACATGTTTGACGGCATGAGCCGGGTCAAGAAGCAGCAGGCCATCTATGCCCCGCTGATGGACAAGATCGCCAGCAACGCCATTCACGCCCTCTCCATCAAGGCGTTCACCGACGCCGAGTGGAAACGCGAACGTAAATTCCTATTGCCCTCCTGATTTGGTAACGAAGTAAAAATGGACAAATTCAAAATCGATGGTCGTTGTACTCTCAACGGCGAAGTGACCATCTCCGGCGCCAAAAACGCCGCGCTGCCGATCCTGTTCGCGACCCTGCTCTGTGATGAAGAGGTTCACCTCTCCAACGTGCCGCGCCTGAAAGATGTGGGCACCACCATCAAGCTGCTGGAGATGCTGGGCGCGACCACCAAGGTCAACGGCAACGTCACCGTGCTGACCGGTGCGGTGAACAACCATGTCGCCCCCTACGAGCTGGTGAAGACCATGCGCGCCTCCATTCTGGCGCTGGGCCCGCTGGCTGCCCGTTTCGGCGCAGCTGACGTCTCCCTGCCAGGCGGTTGCGCTATCGGTGCCCGTCCGGTCAACCTGCACGTCCACGGTCTGGAGCTGATGGGCGCCAAGATCACCATCGAGGATGGCTACATCAAGGCCCGCGTTGACGGTCGCCTGAAGGGTGCCCATATCCTGATGGACATGGTCTCCGTCACCGGTACCGAAAACCTGATGATGGCCGCCACCCTGGCTGAAGGCCGTACCGTGATCGAAAACGCCGCGCGCGAGCCGGAAGTGGTCGATCTGGCCCACTTCCTCAACGCGCTGGGCGCCAAGATCCAGGGTGCAGGCACCGACACCCTGATCATCGACGGCGTCGAGCGTCTGCACGGCGGCAGCTACAGCGTCCAGCCTGACCGTATCGAAACCGGTACCTTCCTGGTGGGCGCAGCGGTTACCGGCGGCAAGATCACCTGCCGTAACACCGACCCTACCCTGCTGGAAGCGGTACTGGTCAAGCTGGAAGAGGCTGGCGCCCTGATTGAGAAGGGTGAAGACTGGATTACCCTCGACATGACTGGCCGCACCCTCAAGCCGGTCACCATCAAGACTGCCCCCTACCCGGCCTTCCCGACCGACATGCAAGCCCAGTTCACCGTACTGAACGCGGTGGCCCAAGGTACCGGCATGATCACCGAGACCATCTTCGAGAACCGCTTCATGCACGTTCCCGAGCTGGTACGGATGGGCGCCGACATCGAGTTGCAGGGTAACGTGGCCATCTGCCGCGATACCGCCCAGCTCAAGGGTGCCCAGGTGATGGCGACCGATCTGCGCGCCTCTGCCAGTCTGGTGCTGGCCGGCTTCGTGGCTGAAGGTTCCACCATCGTCGATCGCATCTACCACATCGACCGTGGCTACGAGAACATCGAGCAGAAGCTGCAAGGTCTGGGTGGCCACATCGAGCGCATCAAGGGCTGATAGCTCCCTGATCGCTGGCCGATAAAAAGGCCCCCTCGCTAATGCAAGGGGGCCTTTTTACATTCGCCTGGTCTGCCGAGATTTAATGCGGTCGAGAGTGGCCCATATCGTGTCAGGCTATTTACCAGCCCCCCTGGCGGCCAATGTTCATTGGCTCGAGACTCGCCAAAGAACCAAAAAAGTGGGGTGACATGTCCATGTCACCCCCTCGCAAATAGCATGTTCCATATTGGAGTCCGGCCACGCCGAGCTTCTGTTTCACTTTCCGATAGTTCGCGACCCATCTGAAGTGCGCGCCAATTGCAGCGATGCAACCGGCCAGCTACCCGTTACAACCTTCGTCCACACGGCAGACAAGCCACCGTGTTTGTCCTTGCAACTGAAATATTACGCATAAAAACAAAATAAAAAACGTTTTTATGCCCATTCCATTCACATTGAAGTACAAAAAACAGCCTTATCATCACCACTAAATTGTTATAAAACAGCTAGATAGATTCAATCATAGTTATTAACCCGCAAAGGTCATCAGCAATGACTTACAAGGCTTTGCGAGATCTCGCACAAAAAATGGCCGCCTCACAGCCAACGGCGCAGTGGCAACCAGTCGCTCAGGCGGGCTATCAGCCGCCTTGACCACCCCTCGGGTTTGCGCGGCAATCCACCGGCCTGCACCTGCCAGCGAGCCAGCCACATTCGCAGCGCCTCGCAGATCGGCGGGCAGTGCAGATGCAGCATCAGCTCGGTATTGAGAAACAGCGAGCGGGGATCAAGGTTGAGGCTGCCAAACAGCGCCCGCGCCTCCCCCAGCAGGATCAGCTTGGCGTGCAGGCTGCCGTGGCCATGATCAAACTCGGCGACCCGGATCCCGCGACGCAGCAACCAGCCGAGATAGCGTTGGTAGGCGCCATAGACCAGCGGCACATCGGTACTGGCCAGCGAGTTGGTGAGAATATCGATGGCAACACCCTGCTGGCGCAGCCGCGCCAGACGATGCCGAAACCCGCGGGTCAGGATGAGGTAAGGGGTCACCAACCCCAGCGAGCCGGGATTGTCAGCTAGCTGGCGCCACAGCTGGCGAGCGGTGGTGTGGCGGGAGATAAGCCCCTTGCCGGGACGATCGAACCACACCTCGGCACGACCCTCATGCCATTGCAGCGGCACATCGCTTTCGTCGAACAGTTCCGCGGGCAGATCGTAGACCGTCGCCACCGTCGGATCCGTCATGGTGAACAGGAAGTCGTTGACCACCTCTATTTCGGCGGGCAGCAGCTTGCGGCGCAGCAGATGGCGGATGGGGTGACTCCAGCGGCTGCGCCAGAACTGCTCGAACCCCTGCGTCATCTGCTGGCATAGCCTCCCCTGACAGGCGAGATCGAGATCCACGAAGGGAGCTTGCGGATCCAGACCGAAGTAGCGATCGCCGATGTTACGCCCGCCAATCAGTGCCAGCTTGCCATCCACCAGCAACAGCTTGTTGTGCATCCGGTGGTTGATACGGCGAAAGCTGAACAACCCCTCCAGCAGCAGTGCCAGCGGGCGCCAGCCCCGCAGCCAGAAAGGGTTGAACAGCCGCACCTCGATCCCCGGATAGTGAGCCACCATCTCCAGAAAGCGGTTGTCACCGGCATAAAGATCATCCACCAGCAGCTGCACCTTGACGCCGCGCCGGGCGGCATGAAGCAGCTCGCTCAGCAGCAGCTTGCCGCTGCTGTCCTCCTCCCAGCTGTAGTACTGCGCCTGGATCCGCTCGCGGGCATGGCGGATCCAGTGACAACGCACCTTGAGCGCCAGCTGGGGATCGTCGATCAGGGCAAAGGAACCGGGGATCATGGTGTCATCCTGCTGTCATGGCCGGGTGTCATAACGCTGGCGAGCCTCTCACATACTCAAAAGGAGTTGCTGATGGAACTGCATGATACCCCGATGTTGCGCTATCTGGGCCAGCTCAGCCAGCCAGATCTCATCCCGGCCACCGGCCCCGCCCACTGGTTCCTGCAACACAGGGACGGTGGCTGGCAACTGCCGACCGTGCAGGCGACCCTGCTAGTCAACCGGCTCAGGGCTGAGCCGCTTCGATAGCGGCAGCCTTGCCCTCGATCTGGGGCAGGCTGAAACGATAGGCCACGTAGTACTTGTAGATGGTGCCAACATAGTTGATCGGCCCCTGCCCGACTTCGTTGGCCACCAGTTGATCCACGTTGCCGAACCAGACGTTAGGATCGAGCCCCTGCTTCTCCGCCTTGCCTCGCAGCGCCTGCACCCGGTTCGGCCCGGCGTTGTAGGCGGCGAGGGCAAACAGGTGACGGTTGAGCCGATCCAGCTCGGGATCATTGAAGTAGGTATCGAGGATCAACCGCATGTAGCGGCAGGCGGCTTCCACATTGCCCTCAAGGGTGGTCAGTCTGACGCCGTTGATGCCGACCTCCCGCCCCGTGCTAGGCAGCAGTTGCATGATGCCCACGGCCCCCTTGTGCGAACGCACCTTGGGATTGAGGCCGGACTCCTTGTAACCGAGCGCCGCCAGCATCAGCCAGTCGAGATCGTATTGATTAGCGTACTTCTCCAGCACCTTGCGAATGGTCGCCAGTCGCCCCATGGGATCCGGCGCCAGGATATTGCTCATCTGATCGCTGTGAACCAGCAACCGGCGCAGAGTCATGTCGCTGTAGAGGCTGTTGCGGCTGACGCTCGCCAGATAGCCATTGACCGCCTTGAGCAGCTCGGGGCTGTTCTTGCGCAGCGCCCAGCCACTGGTGCCGTTGCTGCGCAGGGGGATCAACTTGTGAGCCTTGAGACCGGAGATCATGCCACCCAGCCAGATCCGCCCCTTGTAGCTGTCGGTCACCGTCAGAGGAATAATGCCTGCAGCCACCATCTCCAGCAGATCGCCATCCTGTAGATATTCGGGCACCGTTTCGATATAGACGGGGGGCAGCCCCAACTCACGAAACAGCCAGTTGAGCTGACGCAAACTCTCGTAGTAGCTGGAGCTGGCGCGCACCCAGACCCGCCTGCCGGAGAGCTGGGTAATGCGGTTGAAGGCGGGCAAGCTGTTCTGGCTCACCACCCACTCCTCGATGGAGGAGATGAGCGGCCGGGAGAAGGCCACCTGTTCACGCCGGGTCGGGGTCACCGTCATGGTCGCCGCCACCAGATCGCCGCGCCCCTCGGCCAGATAGTCCAGCAGCTTGTCCTGGCGCACCGGGATGTAGACCACCTTGAGTTTGACCTTCTCTTTGGCAAGATAGATGTTGTTCAGCCAGCGCTCGAATCCTTGCAGCTGATTGACCAGAATGCCGTACTGGGAGCCGCGATCGAGAAAATAGAAACCACGCTCATAGACCACCAGAGCCCTGAGTTCGCGCTTTTGCAGAATGCTTTCGAGGTCCCCGGGTTGGGGCAAACGCACCGGCTTGAGCTCAGCCGCCAGCAGGGGAAAACAGCAGAGGGCCAGCAGAGCCCAGATCCAGCGTCGCATCACGATGGCTGCCCCTGTGCTGAGGTCACGCCTGCTGCCTGTTGGCAGCACGGATCACGATAGAGAGTGGGATTGGGGGCAGAGATCCATCGCTGCGTCATGATGTTTACGCCTTCTGTTGGCCGACTCGCGCCGGGCAAAAACGTCTGTGGGATAGAGTAACTATAGAACGCCGACCCACAGCAGAAGGGTCAACACGGCAGGCAAACCTGCCGCGTTATCAGACCACTCAGATAGAGCGGGCCCGCATTTCGAAAATCAGTTTTTCGGCAGTGCAGGTGAATTGCAGGCGGGCTTTCAGGATCACGCCGTTGGCGCCCTGGGTCAGTTCGCTGCTAACTTGAGCTTCGGCAGTGACCTGTTTGGCCAGTGCTTCATAGGCAGCCAGCTTGGCGCGGGCATCAGCCTCGGCAGCGGCTTCAATAACCAGATCCATCACATCGTCGCCTTCGCCGATGATGGTGCCGATCTCGGCAAAGCAGCCGCAGCTGTCACAGGTTTCGTTCAGTTCAACTTTCTCGTCTACAGACATGTTCTACTCCTACTGCTTATTTCGGATGATTTGCGTCGTCACGCATCGCCTTGCGAAAATCTTTGATGGCGGTACCCAGATCCTCACCTGCACTAGCAAGACGCTTGCTGCCGAAGACCAGCACAACGACCAGCAAGAGGATCAACATATGCCAGATATGAATTCCACCGAGTCCCATAGGGATACTCCCTCACAAAGAGATATCTGTTACTTGTATCAAAATAGAGCGCAGGGATTGTTGGGCAAAATCAAGGCAGGTGCAAGTGAGCAAATAAATCATAGCCAAAAAATAGGGCGACCCTGAGGTCGCCATATTGATTGTGCTACATGTCCCCTCAACCGCTACATCCTGTACCAGTGGTTCATGCGAACCTGAGACCATTCGAGGATAAGATCGCCAAGATATGAAAACAAATGGTATAAATTCATCTTAGAATTGAAGAGGATTCATATCATGCTGCTGGAACAACTAGGTCGTATTGATCTTAATCTGCTTATTATCCTGCAGGTGCTGCTGGAGGAGCGCAACGGCAGCAAGGCAGCACGCCGCCTTCACCTGAGCCAGTCAGCAGTCAGCAAAGCCCTCGGCCGTCTGCGCGATACCTTCAACGATCCCCTCTTCATCCGCTCTGCCTACGGGCTGGAACCCACCGGCCGTGCCCTTGCGCTGCAACAGCAGTTGCAACCCATCCTGCTGTCGCTGGACAACCTGATCCAGCCGCCCGAGTTCGACCCCGCCAGCTCGGAGCGAGAGTTCGTCATCGCCAGCATGGACAGCGCATTTACCCTGTTTGCGCCGCTCTACCTGAGCGAGCTGAAACGGCAAGCGCCGCGGATCCGGCTGCGTTACGAAGAGTGGACCGAGAACAGTCTGACCGAGATGAGCCAGGGGCAAGTGGATATCGCCTTCGCGGTGCGGGAAAACTGCATCAACTCCGATTATCGGCTCGACACCCTGCCCGGTAGCATCTGTCAGCGACTACTGGCTATCGACGATCTCACCTGTCTGGTGCAACAGCATCATCCGGCGTTGCGGGAGCAGGAGTGGGATCTCGATCGCTACCTCAGCTATCCCCATGTTCAGACCTACTGCGAGGGACGGGATCGCTGGATGCTGGACCACAAGCTGGCGGAACAGGATCTCTACCGACGCATCGAGGCCACCGTGCCCTCCTTCGAGGCAGCGCTGCGGATGGGGATGCACTCCGACATGATTGTGACCCTCTCCAAGCTCTACGCGCGCCATGCTACTCAGGTCTACCCGCTGTTGCAGCTCCCTCTTCCCATCGAACTGGACAGCATTTCCCACCTGCTGATATGGCATCAGCGCCACAGTGAAGATCCTGGCCACCGCTGGCTACGGGAGACCCTCCTCTCGCTCATCATGAACAAACTGGAATCCTCCGTCATCGGGAACTCCTGACTAATCATTGCTGAAAGTCAGATAGCAAAAGGGGCTCGATAAGAGCCCCGTTCCATCGTGCCGGACAGTCAGTTCTGGCCCGTCACCGCCAGATAATGATGTACACCATCCAGCAACATCTGCACCGAGATCATCACCAGCAGCATGCCCATCAGCCGTTCCACCGCAGTAAGTCCCCGCTCACCCAGCAGCTTGTTGAATACCTCGTAGAACATCAGGATCACCGCGCTGGCAGCCCAGGCCAGAAAGAGTGCCAGCGACCAGTCCACCATTCGGGCTGGCTCCTGATTGGCCAGCAACATCAAAGAGGCCAGGATCGAAGGGCCGGCGATCATCGGAATCGCCATCGGTACCAGGAAGGGCTCCTCACCCGCCGCCAGCCCGGTCACCCCCCCCTCACTCGGGAAGATCATCTTGATGGCGATCAGGAACAGGATAATGCCGCCTGCGATGCTGACCGCCTCCTGCCGCAGATTGAGGAAACCGAGGATCTGCTGACCGACAAACAGAAAGAGCATCATGATAGCCAGCGAGAAGAGCAGTTCGCGCACCATCACCTTGCGGCGTCGCTTGGGATCGATATGACGCAAGATGGAGAGGAAGACCGGCAAATTGCCCAGCGGGTCCATGATCAGAAACAGCATGACTGCGGCAGAGAAAGTATCCATACAACGCCCGGACTACGCCTTGAACAGAGAAAAGACAAGGGGCGAAATATAGCAAAGGGTGAAGAATTGAGCGAGCGCCATGATGCGCTCGCAGCGGGGTTAACCGTGGTTGCAGATCTTGTCGGCGCGGGTCTGGAAGCCCTCTGCCGAATCGATGAATTTGCCGCGGGCCGCCAAAAAATCAATCAGAGCCTCTGCATCCATCTCTCGAGCACTACAGGTATGGAAGCGAGCTTCGGCACCGAACCTTTCGGCCATCGCCTGTTTCAGGCTGGCACGGGTAAATTGCCCCCCCTGTACCAGCATCATCTCCATCACTTCATGACCATGTATCGATTGCGACATTTTCAAGCCTCATAAATAAACATATTTAATGCCAATTAAATATCGCCCTGCCCGTAGGGATCTTGATATAAACCAATAAATTGTGCATTACCTGGCCGGAGGAGTGGTCAGCGCCGCCGCTTTGTCGATAATGTGGCAACCCGCGTCAGGGATCGCTACACTGACGCCCCTTTTTCGCCATCGCAGACAATTTATAAGGATATTGGCGTCATGCTGTTCCATGGAGAGGCTCTCAAGCCCTGGCAGATCTGGACCCGCCGCCCACTCTGGCTCAAGACCCTGATCGGCATGCTGATTGGCGTCGGCCTGGGCGTCGGCTTTGAAGAGCAGGCTCTGCTACTCAAACCCCTTGGGGTCTTGTTCGTCAATACCATCCAGATGCTGATGGTTCCTCTTATCTTCTGCTCGGTCATCGCCGGTCTCACTTCTCTACTCAAGGGCAAGGGACTGGATCGCATCGGCAGCAAGGCGATCTGCCTCTACTTCTGCTCGACCGCCATCGCCATCTGCATCGGCCTGATGATGGGCTGGCTGCTGGAGCCCGGCATGGGCGCCAATATGGGCCCACATCAGCGACTGGGAGGAGAAGCCCAACCAGCCCTGGCGAGTGTGCTGAATCAACTGGTGCCGAGTAACCCGGTACAGGCAATGGTGGATGGCAAGATTCTACAGGTGATCGTCTTTGCAGTCGCGCTGGCAGTGGCCCTTAACGCCAGTGGACGCCGCGGCCGGCCAGCCATCCTCTTCTTCACCTCATTGGCCGAAGGGATGTTCAAGTTGACCCAGATGGTGATGGCGCTAGCCCCCTATGGAGTCTGCGCTCTGATGGCCTGGATGACCTGTAAATACGGTCTCGACCTGCTGTTACCGCTGCTCAAGGTGATCGGTGCCGTCTACCTGGGTTGTCTGCTGCACGTGCTCGGAGTCTACAGCAGCCTGCTACTCCTGCTGGCGCGGCTCAATCCCTTGCACTACTTCAAGAGTATCGTCGATGCCCAGGCGGTGGCTTTCACCAGCAGCTCCAGCAGCTCTACCCTGCCCATCAGTCTGGCCTGCGCCGAGAAGCGGCTGGGGGTCTCACCCGCCATCACCGCCAAAGTGCTGCCCATCGGCGCCACCATCAACATGGATGGCACGGCCCTCTATCAGGGAGTCACTGCACTGTTCGTGGCTCAGGCATTCGGGGTGGATCTGCATATGGTCGATTACCTGACCATCATCAGCATCGCCACCCTGGCCAGTATCGGCACCGCCGGCACGCCAGGCACCGGGTTAATGCTGTTGACCCTGACACTGACGGCTGTCGGACTGCCACTGGAAGGGGTTGCACTAATTGCTGGTATTGACCGGCTCCTCGACATGGCGCGCACCACGGTCAATGTATCGGGGGATATTTTGGTGTCGGTACTGATCGCCCGCAGTGAGAACGAGCTGGATCTGGCGACCTATCACGATGCCAGCGCGGGGGAAGATATCGAGTTTCCACCACGCTAGCATAAGATTAGCTGTCGTGGGGATCGTGATGACAGCGCCAACACACTTCGAAGTTGGCGCCGTTCTCCTCCCCGCACTGACCGCACAGCCAGCCATTACCTTGCCGCTGCTGGTAACGCTCGATAACCCGCCCTGCTCTGCTGCGATCTTCGGCCCTGACCATCAAGGTCACCTGCAGCAGGTCAACGGGCAGATCGCCAAAAGCGCCTGACAGGCCATCGCCATTGAGACGCACCGCCACCCCTTCGACCTCCAGCGCCCCTTTCAGGGCGTGTGCCTCCAGGGTATGAGAGGCGCGATAGAGATTGATCCAGTTATCCATAGCTCCCCCTTATAACAGCTTGTCGATGCCAAACTCGGCGCCGTTCTCAATCATGAAATCGATGAATGCCCGCAACTTGCGCGGCATCAGTTGCCGCTCCGGAAACAAAAGATAGATAGGGACTCTGGGTTGCTGCCACTCGGACAGCAGGGTCACCAGTTCACCGCTGGCCAACTCCTCCTGACAGAGCATAGCGGGTAGCGAGGCCAACCCCAGCCCCGCCTTCGCCGCCTCTCGGGCACAGGTAATATTATTGACCCGAAAACGGGATGGGGGGTCAACCAGTACCTCTCTGCCATCTCGCTCGAAGCACCAGTGAGAGGCGAGAAATCCGCTGCTCACCGTCACCCGCTCATGGTTTGCCAGATCTTCCGGTCGCGTGATGGCCGAGCTGCGCGCCAGATAGTCCGAGCTGGCACAGAGTAACCGCCCAGTGCTCCAGAGTCGGCGAGCCGCCAGATTGGAGTCACTCATGTCACCTATCCGCACCACGGCATCCAGACCTTCGCTGATGGGATCCACTACCCGGTTGGTCAGTTCCAGTTCCACCTGCAGGGTGGGATAGCGTTGCAAAAACTTGGCGACGATCCGCCCGATCACCAGCTGACCCGTCTCGATGGGTACCGCCAGCTTCAAGGTGCCAGTCACCTCCTGCTGGCTGGCGCTCAGCATCAGCTCGGCTTCGGTCAGGGCATCGACGGCCTTGCTGCAGTGCAGGTAGTACTTCTCCCCCTCCTCGGTCAAGGTGAGCTGACGTGTGGAACGGTAGAGCAGGCGAACCCCGAGCCGCTGTTCCAACTCGGCGATACGGCGGCTGACCATCGCCTTGGTCATTCCCAGCTCTCGGGCGGCTCCCGTAAATGAGCCCTTATCGACGATACGAACCAGAATTAACGCGGCATTGAGGTCCATTGTTGCACCAGTGAAACTATATATCTCGATATCTCATACTAATCGAAACAGTTGACCAGTGTTAGCCTGCGCCCCTTAAGTTCAGGAATCACAAAAATGAGTCAACACAAAAAAATTCCCCTGCTGGCAGCCATGATATTGGCGCTGCTCGGTCTGCTGTTCGCCGGTTACTGGTATCTTCACGGCCGCTATTTTGAAAGTACCGACAACGCCTACCTGCAGAGTGAAGTGACCGGGATCAGCTCCAAGTTGCCCGGCTATATCCGCGAAGTGCTGATCACCGACAACCAGCCGGTCAAAGCGGGTCAGTTGATCGCCCGTCTCGATGATCGCGAATACAACACCAGGGTTGCGGAAGCAGAAGCCGACCTGCGCCTCAATCAGGCGACGGCCGAAAATCTGGCCGCCACCCGCACCCAACAACGGAGCCTGATCCAGCAGGCCGAGGCCAAGGTCGCCTCGGCCAATGCCGAACAGCTGCGCGCCAGCCAGCAGGTCAACAGGATCAGTCAGCTCAACCAGCGCCACTACAGCTCGCAAGATAGCCTTGATGAGGTGAACGCCTCCCTTCAGGTGGCGAGGGCGCAGGCCGAAGAGGCCAAAGCCGCCCTGCAGGCGGCCCGTGAGCGACTGCTGGTACTGGATGCCGAGCGCAAACAGAACCTGGCCAAGCTGGCATTGAGCGAAGCACAACTGGAGCAGGCCAAGCTGGAGTTAGGTTATACCGAGCTGCGAGCACCGGCCGATGGCATCATCGGCAAGCGCAGTCTGCGGGAAGGGCTCTACGTCCAGTCCGGCATGCAGGTCGCCAGTCTGGTGCCGCTGCAGCAGGTGTGGGTCGAGGCCAACTTCAAGGAGACCCAGCTCGCCCATATGCAGCGAGGCCAAAAAGTAAAAGTGGTGCTGGATGCCTACCCGGATCAACCGGTCGAGGGGATCATCGACAGCCTAGCCCCGGCCACCGGTGCCAAGTTCGCCCTGCTGCCGCCGGAGAATGCCACCGGCAACTTCACCAAAATCGTGCAGCGGGTACCGGTCAAGATCCGCATCCCCCAGCCGGGCCTGCTGGCAGGCAAGCTGCTGCCGGGTCTCTCTACCGAAGTGATCGTGGATACCCGCACGCCTGATCCCGTGGTTGCCGCCAACTGATGGAACCCATTCCACGTCGCAACTGGATCGCGGTCATGGGGGGGCTTATCGGCGCCTTCATGGCCATCCTCGATATCCAGATCACTAATGCCTCCCTGAAGGATATTCAGGGGGCGCTGTCGGCAACCCTGAGCGAAAGCTCCTGGATCTCCACCTCCTATCTGGTGGCGGAGATGATCGCCATCCCCCTGAGCGGCTGGCTGAGCCGAGGGCTGAGCGTGCGCCGCTACCTGCTCTGGACCACCGGCGCCTTTATCGCTGCCTCCGTGCTCTGCTCGTTCAGCTGGAACCTCACCAGCATGATCGTCTTCCGGGCGCTGCAGGGCTTCACCGGCGGGGCACTTATCCCGATGGCCTTTTCCCTTATCGTCACCCTGCTGCCGCTGCAGAAGCGGGCCACCGGCATGGCCCTGTTTGGCCTCTGCGCCACCTTCGCCCCCGCCATCGGCCCGACCCTCGGCGGCTGGCTCACCGAGCAGATGTCGTGGCACTACATCTTCTATCTCAACGTACCGCCAGGACTGCTGGTGATGGCCATGCTGGCCCACGGGCTGGATAAAAAACCGGTGGACTGGGCCGTGATTAAGCGGGTGGACCTTATCGGCATCGTCACCATGGCGCTCGGGCTCGGCTTACTGGAGGTGGTACTGGAGGAGGGCAACCGAGAGGACTGGTTCGGCTCAAGCTTCATCGTGCGACTGGCAGTCATCTCGGCGGTGGCGCTGGTGTTCTTCGTCATCAGCCAGCTGATCCGCCGTCACCCGCTGGTCAATCTGCGGCTGCTGCACAACCCGCGCTTCGCGCTGGCCTGCTTCGCCTATCTGATCCTCGGGATGGCGTTGATGGGCTCTATCTATGTGTTGCCGCTCTACATGACCCAGATCCACAACTACAACGCGCTGGAAATCGGCGAGGTACTGATGTGGATGGGACTGCCGCAACTGCTGGTGCTGCCGCTGGTGCCCAAACTGACCCACAAGATAGACCCGCGCTATCTGGTGAGCTTCGGCTTCCTGATCTTCGCCGTCAGCTGCTTTATGAACGTCAACATGAGTGCCGACTACGCCGGGCCACAGCTGATCCAGTCGCTCATCGTGCGGGCGCTGGGGCAACCCTTCATCATGGTGCCGCTCTCCCTGGTCGCCACCGCCAGCCTGAGCCACGACGAGATCCCCTCCTCCTCGACCCTGCTCAACGTACTGCGCAACCTCGGTGGCGCGTTCGGTATCGCCATCATCGCGACCCTGCTCGACAACGATACCCGCACCCATGTGCTGCAAATTGGCAGCACTCTGGCCGCCAGCAGCATCGAGGGACAAACCTATCTGCTGCAGCTGGCCCAGAGCATGATGGCGCAGGTGTCAGGCCCCGAGATTGCCCAGCAGCAAGCCCACGCCATGCTGGCCAATACCATCAACCGGGAGGCGGCCATCATGGCCTACAACCAGGTGTTCTACATCATGGGGATCTTCCTGCTGATCGCCAGCGGCCTGATGTTGTTACTCAAATCCCCCGCCCCACGGGCAGCGAATGCCGAACCGCTAGAGGCGTGAGAAACGGTGAGAATGGAATAGCAAAACGGGCCTGAGGGCCCGTTTTTTTGTCTGCACACTCCCCTTGGCGAGGGGACAACTCAGCCACAGTCACCCCGCCAGCGAGGCGGCAATCAGAAACTGGGCGGCGAAGTAGCTGGTCATCACCCAGGCGGTGGCATGGGGGAAGGGGCGGCGGAAACGGTCCAGCGCCAGCATGCTGTCGGAGAACAGGAACATCAGCGCCCCCACCAGGGCGGCGGCACTGCCGGCGGTGAGGGAGGCGTGCCAGGCGCCGGCGGCGACCCAGGCCATGCCGATGATCACCAGCATGTAGCAGAACACGGGCACCTTCATCTCCCCCAGCTTGCCCCACAGCAGGCCAAATACCATGCCGGCAATCAGCAACAGCAGCAAACCGTCCACCAGATTGAGCAACAGCGGCCCCTGGGCAAACCCGACGATATAGCAGAGATGCGCGACAAGAAATGCCGCCAATCCCTGAATGAAGCGATCGCTTGGCAGCATCAGCAACACATCCCCCGCCAGCGAGAGGCAGAGGCCGAGCAGGATCCAGGCGTGAGAACCGTCGTGGTCATAACTTTGGTAGCCGAATGCCAAGGCGATGATAAACAGCATGGTCAGCGGCTTGCTGATATAGAACTGGCGGCTGTCTGAACCGTAGGCAGCACGGATGTGCCACCAACCTGAAGCGATGATCAAGAAACTCAATAACATGCCCTGCTCCTCACCTGTTGCTCGCAGTCATACGACAACTATTTTTATCATGGTGCAGGGTAACAAATTCCCTCTCCCAGTGGCAGGGATGCCTAGCAAATAGCCAGACTAAGCCTAAAGTCTAATTGCCGCCCCGAGCGATTCAGGGGATAAGTGACGGGTCTGGAGGATCACCATGGATGAAGCTATGAAAAACTATCTACCCGCCATCGACATCATGATGTGCCATCTGGGGATCAGCTTTGAGCAGGCCTGTGAACAGCTGGGACTGAGCCCACTGGAGCAGCAAACCCTGAGCCTGCTACAAGAACAGGATCGACCCGAGTAGCAAACAACCTGCTGCCTCCGCTACACAAAAGAAGACCACCTGACGGCGGTCTTCTTTTTCATCCAGCTAGGCAGCCCGTGTAGTGATACCTGCCAGCAGGCGGCTCCAGCTGCGCTTACCTGCGATAAAGCTGTCCCGCAGGGCTCTGTACTCCAATTGCAGCTTGAGACGGTCATAGCGCGCCAGAGCCTTGCGCTTGCGCTGTTCCAGCAGTCGTTTGCGACTGGCGTAGTAGTGCTGCAGCTGCTGGCTCAGCTTTGAATACTCTTCCTGTAACAGTGCCTGCCACAATTCACGGTCATCCTGCTTGCAGAGTTGCGCCTGGGCCCGTTTCAACTGCATCTCCAGCCTTGCCTGTTCAATCCGCTCTTCCGGCACAGAACGAAGGTTTGCCGCCAAGCCACACCAGGAGGCAAATCGAATCAACCACTTGGTCGGATCGAACTGCCACCAGTGAATGCCATTGCGGTAATCATGCTCGAACAGATGGTGAAAATTATGATACCCCTCACCAAAGGTAAAAAAGGCCAAAATACCGTTGTCGCGGGCCGTGTTACGGTCGGTATAAGGCTGACTGCCCCAAATATGTGCCAGTGAATTGATAAAGAAGGTGGTGTGGTGGGTCATCACCATCCGCAGCACGCCCGCCAGCAGCAGCATGCCGAGCAGATCCCCGTGCCACAGGCCAAGCAACAGCGGCAGGCCCAGATTGGTCGCCAGTACCAGCACCAGATAGTGGCGATGCTGAAACGCGACTACGGAGTTATTCTGCAGGTCCCGTACATTGCTGTAATCGCCATACACATCTCCCTGATACTCTCGTAGCATCCAACCAATATGGGAGTACCAAAAACCGCGCCCGGCGCTGTAGGGATCCTTATCGTTGTCATCCACATGGCGGTGATGGCGACGGTGGTCGGCAGCCCAGTGTAACGCCGAGTTCTGCAATGCCAGCGCACCGCCAATCGCAAACAACCACTGCAACGCAGGATGCGCCTTATAAGTCTTGTGCGACCAGAGACGGTGATAGCCAGCGGTGATGGATAGGCCACTCAAACAGAACAGCAGCAGGAGCGTGACCCACTGCCAGATGTCGTAACCGTGGCTCATGCCATACCAGGGCACGGCAACCAGTGCAACCAGTCCGGAGAGGGAAAACAACAGGGTATTGGTGATAATAATCGGGGGTTTAGCCATCTTCTTGCATCCTTTCAGCGAACAGCTGTTAGCCATTTTCCATGGCAACTTCGCCATGGTCAATGGTAAAAAAGTAGGATACAAACCTGATCCGAAGGCGCCTTCGGGTTATCATTTGGCCTCGTTAAGCTGAAGGTGACTGATTTCGTGGGTATTCGCGCTCAACAAAAAGAAAAAACACGGCGTACATTGATTGATGCTGCATTCAGCCAACTATGCGCCAACCGAAGTTTCTCCAACCTCAGTCTGCGGGAAGTTGCCCGTGAAGCGGGTATCGCTCCCACCTCCTTCTATCGCCACTTCCGCGACATGGAGGAGCTGGGACTCACCTTGGTTGATGAGGGGGGACTGACCCTGCGTCAACTGATGCGCCAGGCACGACAGCGCATTGCCGGTGGTGGCAGTGTCATCAGCACCTCGGTGCAGACCTTTATGGAGTTCGTCGAGAACAATCCCAATATCTTCCGCCTGCTGTTGCGGGAACGTTCAGGCACCTCGGCCGCGTTTCGCCAGGCGGTAGCACGCGAGATCCAGCACTTTATCGCCGAGTTGACCGACTACCTTGAAGCAACGACCAGAGCGCCACGGGAAGATGCCTACATCCAGGCAGAAGCCATGGTTACCATCGTCTTCAGTGCCGGTGCCGATGCGCTCGACATGACCAGCGAAGAGTGCCGGGCGCTCTCCGACCGAACTATTCGCCAACTGCGGATGATAGCCATGGGCGCAGAGGTACAAAACCAGAAGCGCCGTGAACCCCACCCATGACCACAGGATGGAGAATGACATGTCTGAACAGCTTATGATCCCCAAAAAACCGCTCGCCATGGCCATGCTGATAGGCATCTGTGGCGATGCATCTCTGACCGTGCTGACCAACTCGGTCGTGCCTTTCTCCTTCTTCCCGCTGATTGCCCTCTGGCTGGCGGCCTACCAGCTTTTTCAGCACTATCGCCATGAACCCATGGTGGGCAACACCCCCATCTGCACCCTGCTCTGCTTCTTTATCGGTGTCTTCGGCCACTCCGCGCTGCTCAAGGTGCAATACCCGGAGCTTGGCAGCAACTTCTTCTCCCTGATCATGATGCTGCTGCTACTGGCAGCCCTCTCCATCAAGCTCGGCCTGAGCATTGGCAACAAAGAGAAGCCCTGATAAATCGACCGAGTGATGGTAATCAGCTGATAGATAAAGCAAAGAGGTCTTCCCGACGGGAAGGCCTCTTTGCTTGAACGGTACCTGATTAATCCGGCAATCTCGGTATTCCCAACCTCACCAAGCAGCTTGGCCTCCAAGATAGAGGAGAGGGAGCAATATGGAGCTGTCTTGTAGCCAGCATGCAGATAAAGCCTGAGTTGGTTGGCCATAGCACCACTCGAATGGCTGTAAATTGAGCTGATAACGCTCTGATATAACTAGAAAATAGTGATAAGAACAGGCTGTCTGGTTCTCTTCCTGCAGATAAACACTAACACTGGCTGTCTAACACGCTAAAAACACCAAAGCCCGGTCGTCAGACTGGGCTTGTGCTGGCTCTGGTATGCAAATCTGTGGCTCTTATGAGCAAACCGCCCATAGCAAAAAGGCCTTCCCAATCGGGAAGGCCTTCAAATTAGTG